>NZ_JBRJGU010000004.1:0-341210 GCF_053628655.1 Porphyrobacter sp. MBR-49 | reverse complement strand
AAAGTGATACCATCGCGCATCCTCCCTGAATCGCACGTCGGCAAGCCTCTGGGAATCCCTAAATGGACTCTTTCGTTCCGGTCAATCCACTAGTTTGGAAGTTTCTGCCAGAAAGGGCAGACCAATCCAAATTTGCGCCTGCGCTCGCCGCCTTCAAGGCAAGAATTTTTGAAGATGCCGAGCGCGAAAAGGACGATCAGTTGCCTTTCACAATGATCTATGCCTGCCGCTACGATTGGCAGTGCTACATTGCGGATAAGCTTCGGCCATCGCCTTGAGCCGTTGCCAAGGGGCTGAACCGGAATCACGATTTTGCTGCTAGGCTCAGAAAGTTACGGGTAACAATAGGAAAGTATACCACGACTCCGATACGCGATCCAACTTTCTTGAAAATTGCCCGGCCCAAGCAATGGCCAATGGTGGATGTTTGGCAGGACAATCTGGCGCAGTGGCTTGAGCCTTTTGCAGCTATGTTGGCGGCGGCGGCGGCCGCTTATCCATTTCATCGCGCACTCGACCGCTCACAGCGGAACGCCGGGCACCTGTTTGGCGGTGCGGATCGTCAGCGAGGTTTTTACGCTTTCGACATTGGGCGCAGGCGTGAGTTTGCCGGTCAGGAATTCCTGAAAGCTCTGCAAATCCTTGCTCACGATCTTGAGGATAAAATCGATTTCGCCGTTGAGCATGTGGCATTCGCGCACTTCGGGCAGTTCGCGCATGTGCTCTTCGAACTCGCGCAGCGCGCTTTCGGCCTGACTTTTCAGGCTGACCATCGCGAACACGGTGATCGCAAAGCCCAGCTTCGATGGGTCGATATCGGCGTGATAGCCGCGGATCACCCCGTCTTCTTCAAGCCCGCGCACCCGCCGCAGACACGGCGGCGCGGTAAGCCCGACACGCTGCGCCAGTTCAACATTGGTTACCCGGCCTTCCGCCTGCAATTCTGACAGCAGACGGCGGTCGATTTCGTCCAGATTGGCCACTCGGCTTAAGCTCCTCCAGCACCGCGCCATTCACCAGGCGGCAACGCCACGTGCGATATGATCAAAAAGTAATATCAAGCGCACCGGGCGGCTCGCTTGGCTAATATTATTAGGTCTGCCAGCAATTGTCCCGCTTTGCAACGCGCCTCGCACGGCTGCGTGTTACAATTGCGCCATCCTGATAGAACGATAAGGACGAACCTGTTTATGAGCGTCCTACGCAGGGCGTCGATGCCTGCGATTCGGGCCGATGGGTCGGTAGGGAGTGCCGTTTGTTTTTTGATGATCGCCTTGCCACTGTGCTGCGCCAACGCGCTTCTGGCGAGGCGGGCTTGCGCACGCAGTTCCGGCAATTGCTTGATCTTCTGGGTAAAGACCGGGCTCGTCGGGGCAGTCAACCCGATCATAGCCTGATCGCCGCGGCGTGGCTGAGGATGGACGCGCTCGCCCAGGCGATCCCTGCGCCCGAACGCGCAGCCATGATCCGCGAACCCGGCTGGCGGTTCCGCAGCCCCGATCTGGCCGCACATCTCGCCGATCATGAACCCGAAGTCACCTCTGCCGCGTTGACCCGCGCCGAACTTTCACCCGCAGAATGGATCGCGCTGATCCCGCGCCTGCCCGTGCGTGCACGCGGTTTCCTGCGCAACCGGCGCGATCTGCCGGTCGACGTCGAAGCGGTGCTTTCCCGGCTGGGTGTGCATGATCGCGGGCTGCCCGCACCGATCAACGCTGATGACGATGCAGCGATTGCCGCCTCACCCCCCGCTGCCCCGATACCGCTGCACGTTGCCGCATCAAGCCCGATCCCCAAACCCCGCAATCGCGCAGACAGCGGGCGCACCGAAATTTCGGCATTGGTCGAACGGATCGCGCAATTCCGGCGCGAGCGCGGGGAGAGCCGTCAGGATGCAGAACGATCACCGCGCCTGCCGCTGGGCGAACTGCCCGAGCGGGCCGATCGCCTGGTTTCCAGCATCGGCTTTGCTGCTGATGCAACCGGGCGGATCGAATGGGCGAGCAGCGATGTCGCACCGATGGTGATCGGAATGCGGCTGTTCGCGCCGCAACGGCGGCGCGATGATGATACTGGCGACGTCGGGCTGGAACGCGCGTTTGCCCGCCGCCAGCCAATCTCGCGCGGCGAGATCACCTTGGCTGGCGCGCCCGCAATTGCCGGGGACTGGATTATCGACGCTCAGCCGCGCTTCAGCGATGAAGGCCATTTCACCGGCTATTTCGGCCGCCTGCGCCGCATCCCTGCGGAAACCAACGCCCTGCACAGTCCCGAAGCGCATGAGGCGGATCGGATCCGCCAATTGCTGCATGAACTGCGCACCCCCGTCACCGCCGTGCAAGGCTATGCCGAGGTGATCCAGCAACAATTATTTGGCCCTGCCCCGCACGAATATCGCGCGCTGGCCGCCGCGATTGCGGCTGATGCGGCGCGGATTCTGGCCGGGTTCGAGGAGCTTGACCGGTTGGCCCGGTTGGAAACCGGCGCGATCGCCATGGCGTCTGGCGAAACCGATCTGGCAGCGTTGATCCGCCGTACAGCCGCGCAGCTTGAACCGGTGCTGGAGCAACGCCGCGCCGGTCTGGAGATCAAGTTTCCGGCGAACACAACACTGCTGATCGAGCTTGATCCGGATGATGCCGAAGCATTGGTGTGGCGCCTGCTGGCGAGCCTTGCGGCAGCCTGCGGCACGGAGGAGCAGATCGTGTTGCGGCTGGCCCCGCTGATCGGCGCAAACGGGGCAATGGCGCAGCTTGGTTGCACCTTGCCGGCGCGACTGGCGGCGGAGGATGATCTGTTCGCCGCTACCGCCCGCAGCAATGACAGCGCAATCAATCCCGGACTGTTCGGCGCAGGCTTTGCACTGCGCCTCGCCCGGGCCGAAGCGCGCGTGGCCGGCGGCGGCATGGTGCGCGATGGCGATACCGTGGTGATGACCGTGCCGCTTTTGACCGATAGCCAAGGCCGGTCCAACCCGGCCGATCATGATGCATTTGCAGCAGGCAGGTAATGGCCACGAAGGCCGTGGAAACCGGACAATGGTGACAGGGTCGATGCTCGATGTGCCCGCTGCGGGAAGCACGGCAGCCTTTGCACCCGGCTTTGGGCAGCGGGTGCTGTTGACCGTCGATACCGAGGAGGAATTCGACTGGAAGGGCCCGTTTCGGCGCGATGGCTACGGGCTTGATCATGTCGCCGCGATCCCGCGGTTTCAGAGCTTTTGCGAAGGGCTTGGCGCGCATCCGGTCTATCTCGTCGATTGGCCAATCGTGAACGATCCGGCTGCGGTCGCAATTATCGGGGATGCCGTGCGGCGCGGCGCGGCGGAGGTCGGTGTGCAATTGCACCCGTGGGTCAATCCGCCTTTCAAAGAAGAGGTTTGCACGCGCAATTCCTTTGCCGGAAACCTCCCGCGCGATCTGGAAGCCGCCAAGTTCATGGCCCTGCGCGACGCTATCGAGGCCGCGTTCGGCGGCGCGCCGCTGATTTACCGCGCCGGGCGTTACGGGCTGGGAGCGCATACGGCCGAACTGCTGATGGCTGCCGGGATCCGCATCGACACTTCGGTGCGCACCCTGTTTGATTATTCCGCTGACGGCGGGCCCGATTATTCACACCATCCGCTCACGCCATACTGGGTGGATGATACGCGCCGACTGCTCGAACTGCCCGTTACCAGCGCCTATCGCGGGCCGCTCGCGCGGGTTGGGCCGCTGCTGCACCGCGCTCAGCGCCATATCCCGACCTTGTTTGCGGGCTTTTCGCGCCTCAACCTGCTCGAACGCATCGCGCTCACACCCGAAGGCGTGTCAGCCGAAGAGGCCCTGCGCGGGATTGACGTGGTGCTCAACCGCGGCTTGCCGGTGCTGGTGTTATCGTTCCACAGCCCCACGCTGGCCCCGGGCCACACCCCCTATGCCGCGACCGAAGCGGAGGTTGAGGCGCTGTATCAGTGGTTTGCCACCATCTACGCTGATTTTGCCCGGCGCGGCGTGCGTTCAACAACCGTCAGCGAAATCATCGCTGCAACCGGCGGATAACCTGAAAGCCTGTGCGCGCAGGTTCATTTCCAGCGCGTTTTGGGCCGTCATTTCGGCGCGCTGGAAAAGTCGTGCGTCCAACCGTGCATACTGGCTTGTTTCGCAACCGCGAGCAGAGTAGGGGCTCGAAATCGTCCTGTCTCCGGTGCCATGTTTTATGGGCCTGTAGCTCAGTGGTTAGAGCTGGCCGCTCATAACGGCTAGGTCGCGGGTTCGAATCCTGCCGGGCCCACCGGGGGCAGGGCGGGGCAAAAGTGTCGGGGAGTAGCGCAGCCTGGTAGCGCATCTGGTTTGGGACCAGAGGGTCGCAGGTTCGAATCCTGTCTCCCCGACCATTCTTGTTTTTATCATAATTTTCAATGTTTTATAGATTGCCAACCGCATTTTCTGGGGCAGCTTTCTGGGGCACTTCTCCCGGACATGTTAAATGGCCTCAGAAGATCGATCAGCGCGAAGGCTCAGGCCGCCCGCCCCCTTCATTCTTTGCCGTGCGCTGAGCTTTCGCACTTGCGGCCAGCATTCTCCTCACAAGTGCCAGAACAGAATCAATCGACGTTACGTTGGCCCAAGGTAAAATAGGCTCACAGGCTCAGGGAGTCTTGTCAGCGACTTTTGCAAGCCTCCGCTTGTTCCGCTTAATCATCTGACTTATATCGATTTTCAGTATCGCAGCAGGCCTTGGGTTCAACGGTGTGTTCGATTAAGAAAAAAGCAGGTCAGCGCGGCCATGACCCCGTTGTGGTTCATCAGCCATCTAAGGCACGATAGACGCTCGCTCGACCGATCCCGAGTTGCTGGGCGATCTTGGTAGCGCCTATGGGTGGGAGACGTTGCTTCGATCCGAATAGGGACCAGCCCTTCGATCTACGAATTGAAGGATGGGTTTTACCCTTGAGATTATGCTCGCGCGCTCCGCGGACGGAGATTTTTGTCAGGCTCATGGGAGCGGTCGGTTCCGCAAATGTTCACTGATGTAAAGAGCATAGTCGGGTGATTTCCCACCCCTTCTTCGGTGGAGCGAGCGGTGGGCACATTGATTCTGGACGAAGCCGCGCGGCGCTGCAATTCTCTTCGCGGCAACGGGCGTGCACTTATGGTTTACAGCCCCCTAAAATCGGCGCATTTATTCGCTATGCCTGTCGGCAGTGTGGTTTTCCCGACAGACAAGGGCTGTGATGGGCCGGAACGCGCGTTGCGTCCGGCAAGATCGACAAGACACCCATCCGGCGATCGGTTCGCAAAAGCAATGCGTGGCTTGCCCGGCAACCCTTGCGGGCTGGCGCGTCGTCGATCGTTCCAAGGGTCGGGGGAAATCATATGCCGACAATGACGGAAAAAGACTTGCAGGCGAAGGATTCGCTTAAAGACAGGTCGATCACCATAACGGTCTCACCGGTGCTCAACTGGATCGACCCCATCAAACCCACGATCGAGACCAGTTCGATCGGGTTTGCATTAACAGCCAGCGATCCTCCGGGAACGGCGACGGTCGATACTTCGGGATCGGTCAATATCTCGCAGATGCCCGCCGCACCCGGTTATGACGAAAACATCGACATCACCTTGCTGCTCGATACCAGCAACATGCGAGACGCGAATGGCAACCTGTTGACGGGCGATAACACGCCGCGCTGGGCCAAGTCTGATGAAGGCACGACCTACACCGATGGCAAGGGCAAGACGCAGCACTGCGGATATGGCTGGTTCTGCGAGATCACCAACTATGGTCCGCCACTCCAGTATGTTGCCTTGCCGCCGATCGACATCGACAAGATGGCCTTCAAGCGCAAGGATGACCTCAATCTGGTCATCGAAGACAAGTCCGATGACGGTAGTCCGCCCTATGCGTTCAAATTCGGTTTCGTTCTACCTGGTCAATACAACGGCTATTTCATCAGCATCGACCCGGTGATCAGCACCAAGTCTACTCGCACCAGCAGCTTCATGCTGAAGGACTAGCGCGATCGTTCGGCAAGATAGGCGGGGTGACGAAAGCCCCGCCTGTCGAGCCTTTCGCTGATTGCGTCCGCCTGCTCGGCCAGGCCGAGCCGCTTCGACAGCCGGAAACGATCCAGGTCGGCCCCGCCATATTCGGGCAGGAGTTTCAGCGCGGTGGCCCAATGTGACCGGGCGCTGTCCGTCCGCTTCAGTCTGGCATCGACATCGCCGGCCAGCCGCAGCGCAGCGACGCGATCCTCCGGCTCGAGATCCAGCCTTAGCGCCTCTGCTGCCAGCGCCTCGGCCCGCGCCGTATCGCCTGCAGCCAGAGCAAAGCGCCCGCGGGTGCGGAGTTCGCGGCTGTGGAGGAAGACCGACCAGGCAGCGTTCTTGGGATCTTTGGCCATCATCCGGCCGAGCAGCGCCGAGGCGGCATCCAGCATCGCCCTGCTGTCCTCCTTGCGTCCGGCATAGGCAAGAATGTCGCTCAGATCGAGCCGCCCGCTAACCTCGGTTTCCTGCCATTCGGTATTCGCCGGTTCCAGGCGCCGCATTTCCGCGTTGAGTTCGATGCCCTGCTCGTAGGATCGGATCGCCTCGTCAAGCTGCCCCAACTGTAGTTGCTGCTGTCCGACGAACTGGTGCGCCAGCGAAAGGCGGTTCCTGGCCATGGCATTAGCAAGGTCGCGCCGCAGCACCTCTTCATAGACCGCGATTTCCCGCTGATGCAGGGCCAGTGATTCCGCGACTTTGCCGATCTCGTTCTTAGCCACACCGAGCCAGTTGACCGCAAGACCCAACTCGATTTGTTGATCTGCATTGAAAGCGCCGCTCGTGGCGACAGCCTCGATCAAGCGCAGCCCATTCGCGAAGGCCGACTCGGATTCGGCATGCCTCCCTTGCGCATTGAACATCACACCGAGATTGGTCTCGGCATAGCTGCCTTCCATCTGCCACTTCGGGTTCTTCGGATCGAGCGCGATCAGCCGGTCGGCGAGGCGCTTGTATTCGCGATACTGGGCTTCGGCAGCTTTCAACTCACCCCGATTATAGGCGATGTAACCGACCCAGAATACGCTTTGCGCGTGGTCGAAGACGCGCTGCTGGTTGTCGGGATCGCGCGCCAGCTGTTCCTGCGTCGTTGCCGCAGCCTGCCGGAAGGCACGCAGGGCATCATCGCTGTCCCCGCGAATATTGCTGACCTCGCCCACCAGCAGCAGCGCCCGTGCGCGGCGGCCGAGCGAGTCCTTGTCAAGATCGCCGAGCTTTTGCTTGGCGTAGTAATCGAGCGCACGCGTGCCGACCACGTCGAGCGCATCAAGCCGTCCGACTGGTTCGAGCCTGTCACGCAGGTCAGTGAGCATGAATTCGACCAGCCCATCAGCCTCGTTGCGCTGGAATTCGGCCTCCATGCGCGCCTGCACCGCGACCCACGCCAGCCCGCTCATCACAGTCGCCAGCGCCAGTGATGCGGATACAACAATGCGGGTGCGGGTGGCGCGACGGCGTTCGTCGCGGTTGACCAGCTCGCCCAGCCCCACGCCCAGCATCGCAGCGGCAAGTTTCAGGATGGCCCGCCGCTTGCCATCGCCGGTGATCCGCGCATCGGCGGCCAGTGGCGCATCGGCGAGGCTGTCGCCAATCGTAAGGTCGGAATTGACGCCATGAGTCAGCGCTATTGGGAAGCATTCGGCATCGGCGCTGCCGGGTTCGCCATCGACAATTAGGGCAAGCACTTTATCTGGATCGCGGTGTGCCTTGAAGAAGGCAATTTCCCGGTCGACCCAACGCGATTGCGCTGAATTGGGGGAACACACGACTATCAGGAATTCCGAAGCTAGCAGCGCCTTTTCCACCGCGTCGCCGATGCTTGCACCTGCGGCTTCTTCCTCGCGGTCCTTGAAAATGGGATTGAGTCGGGCTGGCACCTTGCCAAGTGCACCATCCTTGCCAACCAGTGCGGCTGGCGTGCGATAAGTTTCCAGCCTGTGATGCAGCCAGTTGCCCCATTTGGCGTCGGACCAACTGTAGCTGATAAAGGCGCGGTAACGATATTCGCTCACGGCTCCCCCCACCGTTCGACCAATGTCATCCTGCTCGTCAGGATAGGGCAAAGTCACCAAATCGCAAAATAGCAATATCGACGAGAAGACTTTCCGCTTTGAAAATTGAATACCCTTGTGCTTGCTGCCACGCGAAAAAGCACATTGAGCCGAAGATTGGTTGTTCGTGTATTGGGATCTCGAAACTCACGTATACTACTATAAAGTCTGGCAAGGTTTCCCTTCTCTGCGCGATGATCATGGCTTCACTGGCGGGCTCATGATCGTCGTCGCGTCGGGCCTAAAACCTTCCGGCTGCTTGTAAGCTCCGCCGGCTGGTCTGGGCATTGTGGGTTGCTGTTCCAACAGTGTCCGGTGTCATAGAAGCAGCAACGAAAGGCGCGGCAATCGAGAGGGCGCAGAGCGTGGCGACTGACAGGTCGAAATCACCCGCAGTCCGCCCTTCAGCTTCCCACCCAATTGCGGCCATAGGCGGCCTAGAGGTCGATTCCAGCAACCGGAATGGCGGCCTTTGGCGGGAACCAGCCTGTCCGGCAATGGTTGTGCCTGCCGGATCAGCAGATCGGCACCGGGCGGAGTGCGCTGGATGACACCATCGAGGATTTCTGTCCGGGTGCGGGTGGGATCGAAGAAGCGATACTCGAGTTCGAACCGAGCCTCCCGCCGCCCGTGGCGTATGATCGACCTGCGCGACGGCAAGCGCATCAATCCCTCGATGCTCGTCACCGACGAACCCGTGGTGATGACCGACTGGGAACTGCACGATTTCGCCGTGCAGGTGATGAGGAACGACCTGAAGGAGCGCGGCTACGAAATCATGTCGTCGCATTCCAACCCGCAGGTCGACCCCAACATCTGGTTCGTCGCCGACATGGCAAAGGGGCCCGAATGGGTGGTGGTGCGGGCGGCCCGCTTCCTCGAGCAGCGTGCCGAGAGAACCGCCAACCTCGACGCTATCGCCCGGAACGTGGCGCATATGAGCGGGCATGGTCACTTCGCATCCGTGAACTTCGCGTCCGCAGATGACCCTGAAGAACCACTGCGGCGCGAACATGGTGCAGAGGTGGCATTCAACGGGCTCGTGCCCATCACCTTATCATCTGAATCGGCGAGCAGCCCCTATGATCGATGACCTTGTTTATTGGCGTCGCCGCGTAACCAGCCAAAGCCATCAAGCCACGCTGCAGCGCACCGGCCCCGCAGTTCATTCCATGAACCAACCGTGGCTGACGATCAGCGATTGCCCGGTCAACGCGTTGGTTTTTGCGCCGGCGAAATAGAGCACTGCTTCGGCAACGTCCTCGACCGTGGTGAATTCGCCATCGACCGTTTCCTTGAGCATGACGGTCTTGATCACATCTTCTTCGCTGATGCCGAGGGCCTGCGCCTGTTCGGGGATCTGCTTGTCGACCAACGGCGTGCGAACAAAACCGGGGCACACCACATTGCTGCGCACATTGTGTTTTGCGCCTTCCTTGGCGACCACTTTGGACAGGCCTATCAGCCCGTGTTTGGCGGTGACATAGGCCGATTTGAGCAAGGATGCCTCTTTCGAATGGACCGAGCCGATATACACAATCGAGCCGGAACCGGCGGCATACATATGTTTGGCACAGGCCTTGGTGGTCAGAAAAGCCCCGTCGAGATGCACGGCGAGCATCTTCTTCCAGTCGGCAAAGGGATAATCCTCGATCGGATGGACGATCTGGATACCGGCATTGCTGACCAAGATGTCGATCCGGCCATAGGTTTTCTGCACCAGATCAACCCCGGCGTTGACGGCAGCTTCATCGGTCACATTCATTTCGACGCCGATGGCCTGGCCGCCCTGTGCGATGATGTCCTGCGCCGCAGCCTGCGCTGCGTCCAATTTGAGATCGGCAATCGCCACGATTGCCCCTTCGCGCGCAAAGGCATGGGCAATTTCCTTGCCAATACCACTGGCAGCCCCGGTGACGATCGCGACTTTATCCTTGAAACGGTTCATGCAAATTTCCTTCGATCGGGTGTCATTTGGCGAGATAGTCATGCACAACTTCGCCAAGATTAAGGGTGAGGTCAGCAACCAGATGCACTGCTGAAAGGATCTCCAATACCGGCAGATCGGCAACCGGAGCCAGAGCATGGGGGTGCAATTCCAGCGCGGCCGGCCCGCTCCACGCCCCTTTGAGCGTTACGTCCGACAGGTAATAGCGCACGAGTTCGCAGATCCGCGGCGTGCCGTCGACATGGGGAATGATCTTGAGCAGGAATCCCGGCTCGCCCAATGCGGCCAGCGCCTTGGCACTGTCGAGCGCCTGATGCTTGTAGCCCATGCTGCCGGTGGCAATCCGCACCGGGCCATAATCAAGCGTGCCCAGCAAGGTATCGTGCGCTGTGATCAGGGTGGGCGTAGCCAATTTCTTGGGAAAGCCCCACAATTCGCGTCCGCCCGCGATCGGGGGGTCATCGTCAAGAAACATCGCATGGACATAGCCGCCCTGCTGACCCTTGAACGATACCGGAATAACCTGGCCCGATTCAGTATAGTCGCCAAACCCGGTGCTGTCCGGCATCCGGATAAATTCGTATTTCACAATCGGGGCGTCGCATTCAAGCGGCGCTGGCACCACCCGTTTCAGCGCCTCCGGATCAGTCCGATAGGTGATGATCAGATATTCGCGGTCCATGAAACGATAGGGGCCGGGCGGATAGCTCGGTGAATGCAGCGGCATCGAAAATGCGTGCGCGCGGATATCGGCGGCCTTCATGTGATGAATCCTGGCAGGCGGTGATCAGGCGAGGTAATCATGGACAACCACTCCCAGTTCGAGGGTGAAATCGGCGATCAGATGCACCGACGATACAACTTCCAATACCGGCAGATCAGCCAGCGGGGCTAGCGCGTGGGGTTGCAGATCAAGCGATGCCGGCCCGGTCCATGCCCCCTTCAACACAATATCGCGGCGATAATATTGCACCAGCTCGCACACGCGCGGCGTGCCATCGACATGCGGGATGATCTTGAGCAGGAACCCCGGCTCACCCAGCATCGCCAATGCCGACCCTTCATCAATCGCCCGGTGCTTGTAGCCCATGGTCGCCCGGGCAACCCGTTCCGGCCCGTAATCCAGCGTTCCCAGCAGCGTGTCATGCGCGACCTTGAGGCAAGGGCTGGCCAGTTTCTGCGGGAACCCCCACAATTCCCGGCCACCGGAAATTGGCGCGTGCACATCCAGAAACATGTTGTGGGTATAGGCGCCCTGCAGGCCATTCAGCTGCACCGGAATATGCTGCGCGGCGCCTGAATAGCGGCCAAAACCGGTGCTGGCGTCCATGCGCATGAATTCCAGCCTGACCAACGGCTGATCGGCCACCAAAGGTTCGGGCACCGCTTGCTCGATCGCGGCAGGATCGGTGCGATAGGTGACAATCATGTGTTCGCGGTTGGTATAGCGGTAGGGGCCACGCGGATAGGACGGGCTGACCAAAGGCATCGCAAAGGCTGTATCAGGCAGGCGGGGGGCACTTGCATCACGGGAAGATGTCATGCCGGTTTTGTCTCCATGACGGGCTGAACATCACTGACATCTCGATCATTGCCAGACTTCCCGGCGTTTTGTGCCACCAGCCGTTCGTGCATCACATCGAACACCCGCACCCCCTCGTGTGGCTCAGCGGGTTTCAACCACGGGGCCGCTTCCAGCGTAGCGGTGGCATCGCGCAGCCCTTGCTTCCAACGGCGGAGCATTGTCGGGCGGGTAAATTCATAATCCTTTGCCGCACCTTGAGGGGAAAATGGACGATAGATGATCTGGGCGATGTCCATCGTTGTGACACAGCCCAAACTGCGCAGCCGCTTGGCTTCGGGCGTCTCGCGAAGGTTTTCCGGCAGAGTGTTTATCAATTCGTTGATCGCGTAGCGCACCTCGTGCCTTTGTTTGAAGTTGTTGGTATTGTCGCGTGTGCGGCTGGCATAACGAATATCATTCTGGCGCTCGGCAACCTCTTCCAGACTGGTTGGTGTCTGGCCCGCGGCCTGAAAAACATCGACCTGAAAGGTCAACCGACTGCGCCTTGGCATGTAATCGAGAACGTATTGCAGCGGAGTGTTGGAAACCAGCCCACCGTCCCAATAGAATTCGCCATCGATCTCGACCGGCGGGAACCCGGGGGGCAGAGCGCCGCTGGCCATGATATGTTCGGCCCTCAGTGGAATTTCCGCGCTATCGAAATAGGCGAAACGAGCCGTGCGAATATTCACCGCGCCCACGCTAAGGCGAACCCCTTCAGCATGATTGATGCGGTCAAAATCGACCAGCCGCTCCAGCGTGGTCTTGAGTTCTTCAGTCTTGTAGTAGCTGACCGGTTGGGTCGCGCCGAGCCAATCGAACAGGTTGTTCGGCGTGAAAAATCCGGGCTGACCAAACATCAACGCGGCCTGCCCACCCAATTTCTTTTGCCAGGCAGACCACGGATCCTTGAGATCAGTGGGCCACATCGATGATGGAGCGGTAATCGTCTCCCAAAATTCGCGCAGTCGCGCGACCCGGTGTTCGGGGGGATTCCCGGCAATCAAGGCAGCGTTGATAGCGCCAATTGAAATGCCTGCGACCCAGTCAGGGCAGTAACGCGATGTCGCAATCGCCTCATAAACACCGGCTTGATAACTACCAAGTGCACCGCCGCCTTGTAAGACAAGACTGACTTTTTTGTCATAAATATTACCAGAGCCCATGCTTATTTCCTCGCATACGTATTTCATACTATATTCTAATATAAATGCTTCCAGTTGTTAATTCAAAAAATTCGACATCCATATCCCTTATAAAAAGTGGTTCGTTTGAATTTTGGTAAGGTTACATGTTCATATGAATATAGATTTTTATAATTTTACATCACTATTAGAGTCCAGACTCATTCAGAGCCAGAAGGCGGCAGCGGTGGCGAGCGCCACACCTGATAGGAAGTGGCGGCAAGCTTGTCGTAGCGTGTGGCGACACGGCGGACCCGAAGGGCGGCGAAGCCAACTCCTTGAGGCGGCAAAAGGCATTTTTGACGAGGTGACGTTCGCGATATCGCTGTTTGTCGTAACGGATTGTGCGCTTGCGGTTTTGCCGCCCTGGGATCACCGAAGTGGTGCCTGATTCGCGTACGGCCATTCCGGATCGCCCGATTGTTTCCTTTGCCCTCCGATCTCTCTAAGCTCGTCGGAGGAGGGATCGACAATGGCTCTATTCGACAGGCTGATCGCGGCGGCAACTATCAGGCGGTTGGTGATCGTCGCCCTGATCTGCGGGGGCATTCGCTATGGTGTGATGCCGCGCATTGGGGCCGAATTGTTGACGACCCCCGGCGCGGGGCCGCTCGATCTGATGTTTGCCTATACCCCGGCAGAGGCGTTTGCGAATATCGGTGCCTTTTCGGATGCTGCCCGCAGTTCCTACCGGATGTTTCTGGTCACGGCGGATATCGCCTATCCGATCAGCTATACGCTGTTGTTCGTCTGGGCGATTGCGCTTGTCACCCGCACCACCCGGCTGGAACACGCCCGCTGGCCGTTCGCGCCGCCGCTGCTGTTGTTCAGTTTAGACATTCTGGAAAATGCCACGGTTTTCATGCTTCTTAGCCTGCACCCGGATCAGCCGGTGGCGCTGGCCTGGATGGCGAGCATCTTCACGACCCTGAAATGGTCGTTTGCGGGGATTACCGTTCTGGTGCTTGTCTATGCGTTGGGACTGCGCCTTCTGAAACAGGGCACACCGCCCGAAACCCGATAGGAAGGAGAACCTTTCATGCCAACCAATCGCTTGTTCCTTTACGCCACCGGCGCCGCCATGGCGGCGGCCGCCGCCCTTGCCCCCGCCGCGTCGAATGCCGGGGAGCCGATCTATCACGCTGCCGAAGGGATGCCATTTTCCGAAGCGGTGCGAGTGGGCGACATGCTGTATCTATCGGGCCAGATCGGCGTTGCTCCGGGGGAAACAACGCTGGCGGCGGGCGGGATCGCGGGCGAAACCCGCCAGACCATGGACAATATCGGCGCGGTTTTGGCGCGGCATGGCCTAGGGTTTGATGATGTCGTCAAATGCACGGTGATGCTTGCCGACATGAATGATTGGCCAGCGTTCAACGCCGTCTATGTCGGCTATTTCAAGCCGGATCGCTTGCCCGCCCGCAGCGCCTTTGGGTCGACCGGCCTCGCCTATGGCGGGCGGGTTGAACTGGAATGCTGGGCCTATAGCCCGCAAGCCAAAGCCCAGCGCTGAAATGACCTCAATACTCAAAAAGTAGGGATCGAAGCGCGCAATGGCTCTGATGACAAAACGCAATTTTCTGATTGGCGGGGCGGCTGTGGTGGCTGGCGGGTTTGGCGCAGCCGCCTATCGGCTTAAACACCCTGCGCTGGTTCCTTTGGGTTACGATTTCACTGCGGACGAACTGGCAACGGCGCGGTCATTGCTGGAAAAATATCCGTCGATTGATGCCCATGCCCATCCGGGGAGAACCTTCGTTAGCGGAGCAGAGAATGTTTCGGGAATGTCGCGTGCGGCGGTCATATTGGGCTCCTTCGAAAGCCGCAGCATCGGCGATATGCAGGCCGGAGGGCTGACAGCGGCAGCCTTTGCCGCCGTGGCCGATTTTCAGGCGATTGGCTTTGTCGATGAAGGGCTCGCCGCGGTTCGTGATTTTGAACCCGGCGAAGCATGGGCCAGCTATCAGCGGCAAATTGCCAACTTACAGCAGTTGGTGGACAGCGGGCTGGTCTATCCGGTCAGGTCGGTGAGTGATTTTGCCGCCGCGCGCAAAGCTGGCAAACCCGGCGCGCTGTTCACGGTTGAAGGCGGGGATTTCCTCGAAGGCAGGGCCGATCGCGTGGCGCAATCTTATGCTGATGGCGTGCGATCCGTCACGCTGATGCATTACCGCACCAATGAACTGGGCGACATCATCACCGGCACCCCGGTTCACAATGGCATTACCCCGGCAGGTATCGCAGTGGTCAAAGCCATGAACGATGCCGGGATGCTGATCGACGTCGCCCACGCATCCGAAGCCACCGCTTTCGGGATAATCAAGGCCTCATCCCGGCCGGTCATGGCCAGCCATGTCCATATCCACCCGGCGAAGGCTGGCGGGATCGACCATCCCCGCTTTGTTTCACGCGACCTGGCGTTGGCCGTGGCCGAAACCGGCGGCGGTCTGCTGGGGGCGTGGCCGGCGGGGATCGGTATCACCGATCTGCGCGGCTTCGTTACCCGGACGTTCGAATTGGTCGACGCGGTCGGCATCGATCACGTCTGCATGGGCACGGATATGGATGCCAATTACAAACCCGTGTTCGATACCTATGCCCGCCTGCCCCATTATGTGGCCGGATTGCTGCGCGGCGGGATGGGGGAGCCTGACATTGCAAAACTGATTGGCGGCAATTTCCTGCGGATCATGGCCGCTGTTGAGCCCCGGCAATCCGTCTGAATAATTACTGCGCCTGCATGATCGGCGGCGCGGCGGGGATCGGGGTGCCGGTCAGGATTGCGGTTTCCTGATTGGCGAGGATGCCGACCACCTGCGTCCACACCGCGACGTTCTGACGCAGCTGGGCCTTGTCGATCTTGTCGAGCGTGTCGTCGGGCGTGTGGTGCAGATCGAAATAACGGGTGCCGTCCTGTTGCAAATCTACCAACGCGCCCTTCTGATCGCGCACGATGTTGAGATCGGCCCCGCCGGTGGCGACTTCGTTGCTGGTTGATACGCCAAACCGGGCGACCGCGCTGGCGATGCGTTTGTGCAAGGCGGGGTTGGTCTCACGGAAATTGCTGTCAAAGCGCCAGATCCGGTCAGCGCCGAAATCGCTCTCGATTCCAACAGCGATAGGCTCGTCCAGGTGCGCCTTGCTATAGGCTTGGCTGCCCCAGAGGCCGGTTTCCTCCGCGCCTGCCATCAAAATACGGATGGTGCGCAGGGGCTGGCCTGAATGTTTCACGTGAAACGCTGCCGCTGCGATGATCCCGCAGCCCGCGCCATCGTCAAACGCGCCGGGCGCATTCCACCAGCTGTCGATATGGCAAGCGAGCAGCACCGGCGGGAGCGACGGATTGCGCCCCACTATCTCGGCCACCACGTTGCCGCTTTGGGTCTGGCCGATCTGGCGCGGGTTCATTTCGAGCTTCATGGTGACGGGACGGCCCCCAGCGCGGGCGAACATCCGTTCAAGGTTCTCGGCATCGGGCAGGCTCAGCGCGCCTGCCGGGGTCGGCTTCACACCTTCAGGAAAGCTGGTGCCGCCGGTGTGCGGGTTGCGGTGGTAATCGGTGCCGACCGACTTGATGACAGTGGCAATCGCGCCCTTGCTTGCCGCGATCCCTGCACCAACCCAGCGTGCAGGCCCGGCGAAGCCATAGTGCGAGCCATCCTGCGCCGGGCGCATCTGGTGGCTGATATAGGCAATCTTGCCTTTCAGGCTGCCTTCGGGCGCGGCGCGCAGGTCGTCCACCGTGCGGAAGAACACCACTTCAGCTTCGATCCCGCCAACAGGCGTTGCGGCAGAATTGCCGAGCGGCAGGACAACCATATCCTGAGCGAACGGTGCGGTCACGCGGGCGCGGGCGATGTCACCGGGCACCCAGGTGTCCATCATGAACGGCTCATCCGCGACATTGGCAAAGCCCTTGGCCGTCAGCCACGCCATCGCCCATGCGCGGGCGCGCGCCTCAGCCTCGGTCCCGGCCTGACGCGGGCCGACTTCTGTGGTGATCCCCTCGACGAAGTCCCATGCGACACGGTCGCTTTCCAGCGCGATGTCGGCCTGCGCCTCCAGCGTGGGAGACTCGGCAACAGCGGCAGTGGACAGGACAACGAGCGAAAGCGCTGACAGCGCGGTGATGGTGCGGTTCATGGGCAGCGTTGCTATCGCCGCGCGGGGCACGAGTCTAGCCGCTTGCCCTTGCCTCTGCCCTTCCCTATCTGCGCAGCCAAACCTCCCAACCCGATTTTTCGATCCCAAAAGGACTGATCCGATGGCCGCGCAATATGCCTTTGTCATGAAGGACATGACCAAAACCTTCCCCGGTGCCCAAAAGCCGGTGCTCGCCAATATCTCGCTGCAATTCTATCAGGGCGCGAAGATCGGCATCGTCGGCCCCAATGGCGCGGGCAAATCGACGCTGATGAAGATCATGGCGGGGGTCGACAAGGACTTCACCGGCGAAGCCTGGCCGGGTGAGAACATCACCGTCGGCTATCTGGAACAGGAGCCAGAACTCGATCTGACCAAGACCGTGCTCGAAAACGTCAAGGACGGCGCGCGCGGGGTCGCCGACATGGTTGACCGTTTCAACGAAATCAGCGCGCTGATGTGTGAACCGGACGCCGATTTTGAAACACTCGGCGCGGAAATGGGCGAATTGCAGGACAAGATCGACGCGGTTGACGGCTGGACGCTCGACAACCAGCTTGAAGTCGCGATGGAGGCCCTGCGCTGCCCGCCGGGCGATATGGGCGTGGAAAGCCTGTCGGGCGGGGAAAAACGCCGCGTCGCGCTCACCCGGCTGCTGATCCAGAAACCTTCGATCCTGCTGTTGGATGAACCCACCAACCACCTTGATGCAGAAAGCGTGCAGTGGCTGGAAAACCATCTCAAGGAATATGCCGGCGCGGTGTTGATGATCACCCACGACCGTTACTTCCTCGATAATGTGGTTGAATGGATCCTCGAACTCGATCGGGGCAGCTACTACCCCTACGAAGGCAATTATTCGACCTACCTCGAAAAGAAAGCCAAGCGGCTGGAGCAGGAAAGTCGCGAGGAATCCGGCAAGCAGAAGGCCCTGCAGCGCGAGCTCGAATGGATTCGCCAGACCCCTGCCGCGCGTCAGACCAAGTCCAAGGCGCGTGTCCGCAAGTTTGAAGAATTGCAGAACGCGCAGGATAATCGTTCGCTCGGCAAGGCGCAGATCGTGATTCAGGTGCCCGAGCGATTGGGCAGCAAGGTGATCGAGGCCAAGGGCCTGACCAAAGCTTACGGCGACAAGCTGTTGTTCGAAAACCTGTCGTTCATGCTGCCCCCGGGCGGCATCGTTGGCATCATCGGCCCTAACGGCGCGGGCAAATCCACGCTGTTCAAGATCATCACTGGCAAGGAACAACCCGACAGCGGCACGATCGAGATCGGCAGCACCGTGCACCTTGGCTATGTTGACCAGAGCCGCGACCATCTGAATCCAGACAACAACGTGTGGCAGGAAATCTCCGGCGGACACGATTACATGACGGTCAACAAGCAGGAAACCTCGACCCGCGCCTATGTAGGTGCGTTCAACTTCAAGGGCGCGGATCAGCAGAAAAACGTCGGCAAACTATCGGGCGGTGAGCGCAACCGCGTGCACATGGCCAAAATGCTGAAGCAAGGCGGCAACGTGCTGCTGCTCGATGAACCGACCAATGACCTTGACGTCGAAACGCTGGGCGCATTGGAAGACGCGATTGAAAACTTTGCGGGCTGCGCGGTGGTAATCAGCCACGATCGCTTCTTCCTCGATCGCCTCGCCACGCACATCCTCGCGTTTGAAGGCAACAGCCATGTCGAATGGTTCGAAGGCAACTTCGAAGCCTACGAAGAAGACAAGCGCCGCCGCCTGGGCGATGCGGCAGATCGCCCGACCCGGTTGGCTTACAAGAAGCTGACGCGGTAGGATTGCCGGGAGCCTGCCCCCGCTTTGAGGTGGGGGCAGCGCAACCGCGCCAACTCACGGCGTGACCCAGCGCCCCTGCCACTCTGCACCCCCATCCGCGCGGGTAAACTGTGCGCGGATGTGGCCGGTGTGGGCCAGATACAGCCAATCGAGCGCGGTGATGGTGATCATCAGCAAGGCGAAGTTCTCACGCGCGGGAATTAACTGCGCATCGTCAGGCTCAACCCCCTCAAACTCCGACGGCAGGCCTGAAGTGGGGTGCTGCGAAGGCGCGCCCGGCCCTTCCCCCAGATAACACCGCCGCGCGAAATTGGTGCTGGTTGCCCAGGCGCTGTCCAGCTGCGGCCCGGTGGTGATTATCTGCCCTGTCCCGCGCGCGCGGATCTGGATTTTGGCGTCCCTGTCATAAAATAACACCGCCACGCGCGGATCGGCTGCGATTACCTGCGCCTTGGGGGAGCGCGCATCGGTATGCAGGCGCAGCCTACCCGACTCGCGATCGAAGGCGCGCAGCACCATTACCCGCGCATCGACATCACCAGTAACAATAACCGGCGTTTGCATCGGTGATTTGCGATCACGCGCCGCGCGGATCAGGCGGGTGAGGCAATCGGTGCGAACAGCGTCGAGCGTTTCAAACATGGCCTTTTCGCCTTTGGGCGCGCGCCATTGGCAGTCAAGTTGCTCTGTCTCGATTTGAAACGCCATTCATATTATTGACATTTTTTCTGAACATTTATGCGATGGTTCATCCCTGCGACAGTCTCGACAGGCTATGTCCGACTCATCAACTAGCCGCTTGTGGTGGATCGGCGACACTGGAGGCAACAACGATGACAAACCTTTTCTTCAAGGGTGGATCGCTGGCAGCTTTGGCGCTCGCACTCACCTTATCGCTACCCGCCACACCTGCCGAAGCGCAGAACCGGGCTGACAGGGGCAGCGAGGCGCGCGCGCAGGCCCGTGCCGAGCGCCCGCACGTGCGTAGCGAAAACCGCAGCGAACGTAAACAGGCGCGGGCGCAAAACCGCCAACGTCAAGGTCAGGCGCGAGCGCAGCGGGTTGAACGCCGCAGCGAAGCGCGCGCTAATCGGGTCGAACGACGCGGTGATATCCGTGCTAGCCAACTCAATCAGCGCGGTCGGGATCGCGCCGCCGTCCGCGTTGATCGTCGCAGCGAAGCGCGGGCCAACCGTATTGAACGGCGCGGCGATTTCCGGGCCAATCGGATCGAAAATCGCACTGATCAACGCGCCAATCGGCATCTCGCCGATTATCGCAACGACCGGCAGCGTTGGAACAATGATCGCAGCGATTTCCGCAGAGGGGATCGCAGTGACTTCCGTCGCGGAGATCGCAGTGATTACCGTCGCGGAGATCGCAATAACTACCGCGATTCAGATCGCCGCGATTACCGCCGGTGGGATCGAGGCTGGCGCGGCAACCGCAGCTACAACTGGGCCGATTACCGGCGTGCCAACCGATATATTTATCGCCCCGGTGCGTATTATGCGCCGTACCGCTCTCACCGTTATAGCCGCTTGCAAATCGGCTTCTTCCTTCACAGCGCGTTTTACCAGCCGCGGTTCTTTATCAGCGACCCTTATTCCTATCGCTTGCCGCCCGCTTATGCCCCCTATCAGTGGGTGCGTTATTATGACGACGTGCTGCTTGTCGACATGGCCACAGGCGAAGTGGTGGACACCATCTACGACTTCTTCTGGTAAGCGGATCAGCGCTGCTGATCACACCCCGCCGGAGCGATCCGGCGGGGTTTTTCGTGCCGCGTCAGCGCTTGACCGATCCAAACGGCAGCATCCGGAACAGCGTTCCATCCTTGTCGATGAAGGTATGCTTCAAGGCCGCCAGCACATGCACCGCAATCAGCACCAGTAAAGTGGTTCCGGCGATGGCGTGAAGATCAAATATCTCTCCGGCCAGATCGGGGTTCACCGGCACTGGCAGCGCAGGCACTTCCACCACGCCCCACACACTGATCGGCGAACCATAGGTCGACATCGCAAACCACCCCACCAGCGGCATCACCAGCAACAGCGTGTACATTGCCAGATGGGTCGCCTTGGCGAGCATCTTTTCCCACGGGGCGTGGCTGGCGATCTGCGCGGGCGGCGGGTTCATCTGCCGCCAGATAAACCGTGTGGCCACCAGCAAAAAGATCACCACGCCCAGCGCAAAGTGATTGCCCATGATCTCGCCGCGCGCCTCACGCGTCGGGGCCAGTTCGGCCGCTTCGGCAATTCTCCAGGTCACGATCACCGCAATCGCTACCAGCCAGTGCAACGTCATTGCGAGGCCCGAATATTTGGTTTTTGGATTAAGGCTCATACCATTGCTCCCATGATCCCCCGTATTGGCGTGCCTAGCACGCCTGCGCCGCAGGGCAATGCGCGGCGATACTTGCGCGCCCGGCGCGGCTTACTAGGCCGTGCGCCATGACCGCGCCCGCCCCCGCCCCCGATCAGAGCGCCCTCGCCCGCGTCGGTGCCAGCGTGCGTGCAGCTAAGAACCTTACAAGTATAGATTGTTTCTAAATTGCAACTGAATTACAAAATCATGTTGCCCGCTATATTTGAATGATGTATATCAACTGAGCACAACCACTTAATGTGGCGTGCGTGGGTCGCTTCCGTTGCAAACAAGCAGAGGGGGGACTCAAGATGAAAATCATTCAATACATTCCAATTGCTGCCGGAATTTTGTTTTCCGGACAATTACTTGCTAGCGAGCCGCAGGCTGGCCCCGATCCATTGCAACCGGTTTTGACTATTCTGCCCGCACCTGCGGTAGCTGAGTCGAATCCGCGTGCACCTATTGTTCAGGTGCAACTTTCGCCGGATCAATTGGATCGCGTCACCGCCGGACTCGGTCGTGACAATGTGGCGACCCAGCCTTGGGCCGCGCTGATCGCTGCGGGATTCAGCCTGCACCACAACAGCAACGCGGATAAGGGCCTGATCGATCACGCCGGCCACCTCGGCACTGCGGTGCCGAGCACCGTGCCCAATTCGATCTGCCTTGCATTCTGCTGATTGCCTGCCGCCAGCCTGCTGCGCGTCGCGGCGGGCTGGCGGCATCCATCGTTGAACCTAAAATCAAAGGAGCTTATCATGAAAATCATTCATACCGCACTGATCGCCTCAGGCTTTCTGCTCTACGGCCAGACACTCGCCGCCGAACAGCAAGAACCGGCACCAGCGCCCGTCGCAGAAGAGGCGGCTGTGGCACCCGATGCGCAACCGCATCCCGTGCAGCTTTCGCTCACCGAACTTGACCGGATCACCGCTGGCGATCTGGGGCTGCCCAACGGCAAGGTGATATTCACAGGGTTCGACAACGCCGCGCCCGGGGATTTCCACCCCAACTTCGACCGCTCGCCAACAGGATCTGATGCCTCGGGCAACGAAGGGCCGTGGAGCGCTGCATTCAACAGCCCGTCTATCGAGTTCTTGTGCTCGATCTGCTGAAGCAGCACGGCCTGCGGGGAAGCCAGTTCGCGCTTCCCCGGGGCCGGTTGCAATCTGGCCCGGCCAGCACGCGCTGCATGGCGGCGTGCGGACTCGCCTGCGCGCTACTTGCAGGCTCGCCAGCAGTAGCGAGTGCGCAAGCGCCGGTTACCTCACTGCTCGAATTGCGGCGCGAGAACGTCGTCCTCCAGCAATGGGACATCAGCTGCGGCGCGGCGGCGCTGGCAACGATTTTGAACCACCAGTTCGACGACCCGGTGAGCGAGCGCGAAATCGCCACCAGCCTCATCAGCCGGGCGGAATATCTCGCCAATCCACAAATCATCAGGGCACGGCTCGGCTTTTCGCTGCTCGACCTGAAGCGTTTCGTCGATGCCCGCGGCTATGAGGGGATCGGCTATGGCCAGCTAGATCTAGATCAGCTCCTACAGATGGCACCGGTGATGGTCCCGGTCGAACTGCAGGGCTATCGCCACTTTGTGATCTTTCGCGGTGTCAGGGGCAACCGCGTGCTGCTGGCAGACCCGGCCTTCGGCAACCGCACCATGCCGATCGCGCGGTTCGAAGATGCGTGGATCGACGACGAGAATCTGGGGCGCATCGGCTTTGTCGTCACCCGGCCGGGCCAAGCGAGCACTGCGCACAGGCTCACGCCGCAAGACAGCGATTTCGTGATGCTGCGCTGATGGTGCAAGCGCTTTGGGGGGGCAAGCGATGAAACGCCAGGATATGATGATGGCTGCGATATGCGCCGCGCTGCTTGCAGCGCTGCCATACCCGGCCACGGCGCAGGAAGCCGATAGGGACGATAGCGCGCAACTGCTACAGCACGAACTTGCGCAGCGCGACGCAATCATCGCTGATCTTCTCGCCCGGGTCGAGCAGCTTGAATTGGCGCTGGCCGGGCAAACCGGTCCGCAATTGCAAGCCGCGCGCGCACCGCAAATGGCGCCTACGAACACAGATCCGGTCATCGCATCGGGCGCGCCCGATCCAGCGCCGGCCTACACCGGTGCCGATGCCGATCGCGCGCTTGAGCGTACATTGGTCCAGGCCGGTGCGCTGTTGCTGCCCGGCGGTGCAATCGAGATCACGCCGCAATTCGGATTTGTGCGCCAGGTGAATTCCGCACCTACCTTTATCTTCGAGGACGATGCGACACTGATCGGCACCGCAGAACAGCGCCGCAACCAATATATCGCCGGACTGTCGCTGCGCATGGGGCTGCCGCTCGATTCTCAGATCGAAATCAGCCTTCCCTATCAGTTCGTCGATCGCTCGCTTGTCACCAAGGTTGGCTTCGGCCCGATCGGCGCTACCAGCCAATCGCGTTCGGCGTTCGGTGACGTGAGCGTGGCACTGGCGCATACGCTGCTGCGCGAGCGGGGATGGTTGCCCGATCTGGTCGGGCGGCTGAGATGGAACACGGGCAGCGGAAAGTTCGAAGACGATGGCGTGGCGCTTGGCGGCGGCTTCGCCTCGCTCGGCGGGTCGCTCACCGCGATCAAGCGACAGGACCCGCTGGTTTTCGTGGGCAGCGTTTCCTATGATTCATTCTTCGCCGAGCAGGCGATCGATCCGGGCGATGTTGTGGGCGTTTCGCTCGGCACGCTGCTTGCAGCCAGCCCGGAAACGTCGCTGCGCTTCACTTTCGATCAGCAATTCCATTCACCATTCCGGTTCGGCGGCATGCCGGTCGACGGGTCAAGCCGGACAGTCGCGTTTCTGACAACCGGGGCCTCCTCACTGCTCCATCGCGGCGTACTGCTCGATATCGCCGCGCGGTTCGGGCTGACAGAGGACAGCCCCGACTATGCCCTGGTGATTTCGCTTCCCGTCAGGTTCTGACGTTACCACGCCCTCGCGCGCGTTGGGGCGCGCGGCTTGCTGATAATGAAGCCGTCTGCCCAATCGCAAACGATGCGGTCGAGGCAGGCGGCGCGACGATGTTCAGCGCGCTCGGTATTGAAATCACGCCTCAGCCCGGTGTGCTGCTGATCTGGAACAACGCCCTGCCCGATGGTTGCCCCAACGATGCCACGTTGCACGCCGGGTTGCCGGTGGAACGGGGCGCGAAATACGTCATCACCAAATGGTATCGCACCTGCGCGGGGAATCACCGTCGGTCGAGCGCCTCTGCGATCAATTGCCGGGTTGGTGCGCTGCCGTAAAGCGCGATGAAGCTGCCCATGCGCGGGCCTTGTTCGCTGCCCAGCAGGGTTTCGTACAGCGCCTTGAACCAATCGCGCAGATTGTCGAACCCGAAGGCTTCCTGCTTGCCGATTTCATAGACGATGGTCTGCAAATCCTCGGCACTGGTGGCCGGATCGGCGTCAGCCAGCGCAGCATCGAGCGCCTGCAACGCCGCGACTTCGCCGCCCACCGGCGCGCGCTTGTGCAATGTTGGCGCGACAAAATCGCGGTTATAGGCGAGCGCCTTGCCCACCAGCACGTCCAGCGCCGGATGCACCGCCGGATCGGCATCCGCAACATAATTGCCAAGGTATGACCACACCGCTTCGCGCGTCGCACCTGCGCCCAGCACACCCACAAGGTTCAGCAGCAGGCTGAACGGCACCGGCAGCGTATCGCCCGCACCCGGTGCCTGTGCGCCTTCGTGCCGTTCATTCGTGCGCAGCAGGTGCCACACCGGGTTGCCCAATTGCTTGTCGATTTCCTGCCCCGGCAAGGCCGCGCGGAACTGCCAGTAATCGTCCACCGCCTTGGGGATCACGCCCGCGTGCAATTGCTTGGCGCTCTTGGGATTGGCGAAGATGTAATAGCCCAGCGATTCCTCGCTGCCGTATTGCAGCCATTCATCGATGGTCAGGCCGTTGCCCTTGGACTTGGAAATCTTCTCACCCTTGGCATCGAGGAACAGCTCGTAGATCAGGCCTTCGGGCTTGTGTCCGCCAAGCACGCGGGCGATTTTACCCGATTGAATGCCGCTGTCGGTCAAATCCTTGCCATACATCTCGTAATCGACGCCCAGCGCGACCCAGCGCATCGCCCAATCGACCTTCCATTGGCACTTGGCCATGCCGCCCAAGGCGGATTGTTCGACGGTGTTGCCGTCTTCATCGGTGAAGCGGATAATCCCGGCGGCGGCGTCCACCACGGCAATCGACACCTGCAACACCGCACCGGTGGTTGGCGAAATCGGCATGACCGGCGAATAGGTCTGACGGCGTTCTTCGCCCAAGGTCGGCAGCATGATGTCCATGATCGCACCGAAATTGGCGAGCACGCCCTTCAGCGCGTCATCGAACCGGCCCGAATTGTAGCAATCAGACGAGCTGACGAACTCGTATTCAAACCCGAACTGGTCGAGAAATTCGCGCAGCATCGCGTTGTTATGCGCGGCGAAACTTTCGTATTCGGTGCCAAACGGGTTGGGAATGCGGCTTAACGGCAGGCCCATGTGCCGCGCCAGCATATCCTTGTTCGGCACATTGTCGGGCACCTTGCGCAAGCCGTCCATATCATCCGAAAACGCCACCAGCCGGGTGGGCTGTCCGGTCAGCGCTTCATAGGCGCGGCGCACCAGCGTGGTGCGCAGTACTTCCTGAAATGTGCCGATATGCGGCAGGCCTGACGGGCCATAGCCGGTTTCAAACAGCACTCCGCCGGGCTTCCCCTGCGGCAACCGCTTGGCAAGCCGCTGCGCCTCCTGAAACGGCCAGGCCTTGGAGGATTGCGCGGCGGTGATGAGAGCTTCGGGCGTGATGGTCATAGTGGGCGGGCTATTAGGCAACCTCGCCTTGGTTGCAAGCGTGCGTTTACATTCGCGCCTGCCTCGCCCATTCAAGGCGGCGTGACGCCCCTCGCTGCCCTGCCCGATCCCATCAGCCTGCCCGCGCTCCATGCCAGCCACGGCGGCCATTGGCTGCGCGCCGCCGGTGGGCCGACCAATGCCGTGTCGAAAGGCGATGCGATCATGGCCGCCGCCGATACCCCCGTGCTGCTGATCAATGCGCCTTTGGTAGCGAGCCGTTTGGGCTATCCCGATCTGTCAGGGCTCGACCTGCTCGAAGCCTTCGCCTTCATCCACCCAGCGCGGTTCTGCGTGCCGACCCCGCGCGGGCTGGCTGAGGCGCTCGGCTTGCCTATGCCTGTGGGTGACGAGGGCGTGCCCGAACTGCTGCAACGCGCGGCAGGCGCGCTGGTTGCCGCGTGCCGCGATCCCGAATGGTGCGAACGCGAAGGCGCGTGGAGCGCGCTGCAATCGCTCGAACGGCTGCGCTGGCCGTGGGCGCAAGTGCTCAAACCCCACATTGCCAAGCCTGAACAGGCCGAACGCTGGCTGTTTGCCCGCCTGCCCGAATGGGAGGATGCCGCCGAACGCCCCGCGCCCCGGCAGGTCGAACTGACGGCGCCCGCCGTGGCCGATCAACTGGCGCGGCTGACCGGCGCAGGGGCCGAACAGCGCGATGGACAGCGCGCCTATGCGCAGGATGCCGCGCGCGTCTTTGCCCCGCGCTTGGCCCCCGGTAGACCCCACCTTGCCCTCGCTCAGGCAGGCACCGGGATCGGCAAAACGCTAGGCTATCTTGCGCCTGCATCGCTGTGGGCGGCGCAAAGCGGCGGCACGGTATGGGTATCGACCTTCACCAAGAACCTGCAACGCCAACTGCGCGCCGAAAGCCGCCGGGCGTGGCCTGCGCGGCGCGCCGATGGATCGCCCCCGGTGGTGGTGCGCAAGGGGCGTGAAAATTACCTCTGCCTGCTGAACCTTGAGGACGCGCTGCAAGGCGGATTTGCAGGCCGCGCGGCGATTTTGGCGCAATTGGTGGCGCGCTGGGGCGCTTATACCCGCGATGGCGACATGGTCGGAGGCGACCTGCCCGGCTGGCTTGGCACGCTGTTTCGCAAGCGCGGCATCGCGGCGCTGACCGACAGCCGGGGCGAATGCATCTACGCCGGGTGTCCGCATTACCGCAAATGCTTCATCGAACGCGCCGCGCGGGATAGCGCGCAGGCCGATCTGGTGATCGCCAATCATGCGCTGGTGATGGTCAATGCCGCGCGGGCCAGAGATCCGGCGCAGCGCCCGACGCGGCTGATCTTCGATGAAGGCCATCACGTGTTCGACGCGGCAGATTCGACCTTTGCGGCGACGCTTTCTGGGCAGGAAGCGATCGAACTGCGGCGCTGGATCATCGGGCCGGAGCGCGAGGCGCGCGGGCGCAGGCGGGGCCTTGCCGCACGGCTCGCCGATCTTGCCAGCTATGACGAGGCCGGGGCCGAAGCCATTGCCGCCGCGTGCAAGGCGGGGCTGACGCTGCCGTCGGAAGGCTGGTTGCAACGGCTCACCGATAACGCACCCTTCGGCCCGGTTGAGGCGCTGCTCGGCGCGGTGCGCGCTGCGACCTATGCCCGCGATGAAAGCGGCGGGATCGACGCAGGCTACGCCATAGAGACCGAAGCGGCGGGCCTGCCCGGAGACGTGATCGAAGCCGCCGGAGCCGCGGGCGAGGCGCTCGCCGCCATTCGCGTGCCGCTGATCCGGCTCGGCGGGCGATTGGAGGCGATCCTTGCCGATCCGCCCGACTGGCTCGACACCCAAGGCCGCGCCCGCATCGAAGGCGCGCGCTTTGCGCTGACATGGCGGATCGATCTGATCACCGCGTGGGAGGCGCTGCTTGACCGGCTCGGCGGCCCGGCTGACCCCGAATACGTCGATTGGCTGGCGGTTGACCGTTCCGACGCGCGCGAATTCGATGTCGCGATCCACCGCCGCTGGCTCGACCCGATGAAGCCGTTTGCCCGCGTCGTGCTCGAACCCGCGCACGGGGTGCTGCTGACCAGCGCCACACTGACCGACCGTGCGAGTGATGATGATCACTGGGCGAGCGCGATTGCGCGATCCGGCGCGGCGCATATCGACAGCGCGCCGCTGCTGTCGGCGGCGGACAGTCCGTTCGATTACGCCGCCCGCGCCGAGGTGCTGATCATCACCGACATCAAGAAGGGCGATTTGCCCGCACTCGCCGGGGCTTACGCGCGGCTGATCGAGGCGTCGGACGGCGGGGTGCTAGGCCTGTTTACTGCGATCCGGCGGCTGCGCGCGGTCTATGGCCGGATTGCCGATCGGCTCGCGCGGGCTGGCCTGCCGGTCTATGCCCAGCACGTCGATCCGATCGACACCGGCACGCTGGTCGACATTTTCCGCGATGATCCGCGTGCCAGCCTGATCGGCACCGATGCGCTGCGCGACGGGGTGGATGTGCCGGGGCATTCCTTGCGCTGCGTGGTGCTGGAACAGGTGCCGTGGCCGCGCCCCGACATTCTCCACAAGGCGCGCCGCGCGGCGGGTGGCGGGAGCAAGTATGACGACCGGATCATCCGTGCCAAGCTGGCCCAGGCCTTCGGGCGGTTGATCCGCAGCAAGGATGACGCGGGGCATTTCGTGGTGCTGTCACCCGCCTTTCCCACGCGGCTGCTATCAGCCTTTCCGCCGGGCACCCCGGTGCTGCGCGTCACGCTGGAACAGGCTTTACAACGCGTCGCCGCTGGTGTTGGAGGCATCGACGCCGTCCCCGTGCGAGGAGCCTTGCTGCCATGAAGATTCTCGGCCTCCTGCGTCACGCCAAGTCCGATTGGGACGACACCAGCCAGCGCGATTTCGACCGCGGCCTGAATGCGCGCGGACGGCAGGGCGCAAAGGTGATCGGCGATCATATCCGCGATCACGGCGTGACATGGGACAGGCTGATCGCCAGCCCGGCGGTGCGAGTTAAACAGACGCTCGACGCGGCGCTGCCAGCCGTCACCCCGGTCTTCGACCAGCGCCTTTACCTCGCCAGTTTTGACTCCATCGCCGAAACGATTGAGGCCCATGCTGGCAGCGGCGCGGATGAGGCGCAGGCGCTGCTGATTTGCGGGCACAATCCGGGATTGCAAGACGTGTTGCTGGAACTGGTCGCGCCGGGCAAGGAAAACGACCTGTTCCGCGAGGCGGTGGTGAAGTTCCCCACCGCGACCTACGCCGTGCTCGAATGCGATATCGACCACTGGGCTGATCTCAAACGCTACTGCGCCAAGCTGGTGCATTTCGCCCGCCCGCGCGATCTTGACCCGGCGCTGGGGCCTGAAGGTTAGGGGCCTGAGAGTTAACTCACCGGCACCAGATTATCGTCCGAATCCCGGTCGATATAGAAGTTGTAGGGATCAACCCCGGCAAACAGCGGCTTCTTGGCAGTCACCACTTCGATCACCTGACGACCCGCACGGATCGGTGAGCGTTTCATCGACAGCACGTTCGCGCGATCGAACGCGCTTGTTTCGGGCCGCGCGGTGAACAGGCCGACTTCGATATCTTCGGCCAGTTTCGCCGGCGTCTCCTTGCCCTTACCGTCAGCGTAAAACTTGCCTGCTTCGATGGTGATGCGGGTGCTCCAGCGGCCATCGACCAACTGCGTGGTCACTGCCTCTTTCGCTTTCAGGTCATAGATCGTGATCCGCTCGAACAGATCAGTGATCAGCGCCTGATCTTCGGGCGTGATCGCTTCTTTGCGCAATTCGGCAATCAGATCGAGGCTGCGCGGGTACGGCGCGCCCTTGAACTTGTAGCGGGTAATCAACCGGGCCAGCGCGCGGTTGACCGCATCTTCGCCGAGCCGATGCTGGAGCAGATACATCACCAATGCCCCCTTGCGGTAATGGATGTGCCCCTGATTCTCGACCCGCAGCAGCGGCTGTTCGTCCAGCACATCGGTTTTGCGCCCGCGGAGATATTGATCGAGTTCATATTTCAGGAACCGCCGGATCTTGTCCGCGCCATACAGTTCTTCCATCACCATCAGCGCGCTGTATTGCGCCAGCGTTTCGGACAGCAGGGTCGATCCCTGCATATCGCCGCCGACCACCTGATGCGCCCAGTATTGGTGGCCCAACTCGTGCGCGGTGACGTAGGAGACATAATCGATGGTTTCCGGGTCGCGCACATCGGCGGCAAAGCCGATGCTTTCCGAATAGGGCATCGTCCCTGCAAACGCCTGCGCAAATCCCGCATATCCCGGGAATTCGATAATTCGCGCATAGCCGAACTGATACGGGCCGAAATTTTCGGTGAAGTATCCAAGCGAGGTCTTCATCGCCGCCAACATCGCAGGCACGTTCCACGCATGGCGCGGATCGTGATAGACCGACAATTGCACGTCCCCGAAAGTGTCCTCAGCCACGGCATAGCGCGCCGATTGCACCGAGAAGAAATTGAGGATCGGGGCCGGGCTTTCAAACACCGCGATACGGCGACCGCCCTTCACTTGATCGGACACCTTGTTGCCCGGCGCAATCGGCACCTGATCGGCGGCAGTGCTGATGGTGATGCGCGAATTGACCCAGTCTGCGCTGATGTAGTTACGGTTCTGCGCCGCAGTATCTTCCAGCTTGGCGGTGCGCAGTTCATCGGGCAGGCCTTGGCGGCGGCGCACGGTGCGATCCTGCAACAGCCCGCGCCTGTCCATGCCGATTATCGGAGCGAAGGCTCCGTTGTTCACAAAGGTGCCGTTATCGACAATATCGGTCGCCGCCGCGCCATTGGCGAAACCGCGCCGCCACAGCCGCGAACTGAAATCAAGCCGCGTGGTCGCCCCCGGAGCCAGCGGCGTATCAAACCGGTAAATGCGGTAGTCAAACTCCGCGTCATGGCTGGTCAGCGTGGCTCCGGCAATCTCCAGCCGGGTGAATTCCAGCGCATCATCGCCCTGCCGCACGTGCAGTTCGGCAATCGGCTGCGCAGTATCGTTGCGCATCAGATAATGGCCAGCCACCTCCATCCGCCGTTCATCGGGATAGACGTCCACGGCAAATTCAACATCGGTGACGACCGGACGCGGCAGGCTTTCGTATTTGAGATATTTGCGTTCATAATCTGCGGCCTGCGCCTCGCGCTCATCAGCGGTCTGATAGGTGTTGAGCACCTTGATATTTTGGTGGATGACAAGCCCTGTGCCGATCATCCCGCCGACGGCTGCCAGCGCCGTGGCACCCGATGCCAGCGTGATGCGCCGCCCCATGCCCTTTAGCCGGGGCCACACCGCCGCCACCGTGCCGCGCGGCCAGGCCCAATGCGCCATCACCAGCAGCAGCAGCCCGAAACACGCCCAATAGGCCCGCGCAATCAGCCCGCCGACCCAGAACCCGCCGGTGCCGTTCATGTCGCTGAGCGGTTCGCCCGGCCCGCCGCCGAACAAATAGAGCATGTTGGTATAGCCAAGGTTCGACAGGAAAATGCGGCTGACGAACCACACCAGAAACAGGCCCCAACCGATATATTTGTTGGGGCTGAGCACCTGAAAAAACACCGCCAGCACCGCCAGCAGCAGCAGGTCAATGCTCTGCGGCAGGACATAGGCGCTGAGATATAAGCCGACATCAATGCTCGGCGCGCCCAGTACGATTTGATACAACACGCCGGCCACCATCCCTGTCAGCGACATCGCCAACAACACCGCGAATATCGCCAGAATCTTGGGCACGAACATCACCCAGCCGGGCACAGGCGCGGCGTCGATGATTTCATTGATCTTCACGTCACGCTCACGCCAGACCAGCTCGCCGCCGTAAAATACCGCGACGATCAGCGTGAACAGGGCCATGCCGCCGATGACCGACGTGATAACGTTGGCGGTCAGCGGATAGGACGGCGTGCCGTAGGTCGTTTGCGAGAACACGAGGCCAAAGGCCGTAAACGCCAGCGCGATCAGCAGCAGCACGATCAGGCCGGGACTTTTGATCACCAGCATGGTTTCAGTCTTCAACCGCGTCCAGAAACTCGCCAGCGCGTGGCCGGTGCCAAAGCTGCGGCGTGCAGGCGCTGTAAGAACCTGTGGCTGCACCGCCTCAGCCTTGGCCGCGCGGCTTGCCTGCTTCGCCAGCCGCCGCTGCCGCCAGCGCGACGGCGCGCGTTCAGTCATGCTGAATCGCCACCAGGCAAGGCCAAGGAACAGCGCCGAACAGCCCAGCACCAGCAACCGGTTGATCAGCAGATTACCTTCGAACGGGATCGCCCGCGTGTTCATCTCTGCCGCCGTCCAGTAGCGCGAAATTTCGCCAATCGCGCCAAGCGCCATCGGTTCAAACCGGGCGAGCGCGTCCTGATATTCAGGCTCATTGCCCAGCACGGCGCTGGTGGTAAGATAACCCATCACCAGAATGAGCACGCCGATATAGCTCGCCAGCATCGACCGCGTGATCGTGGCGAGACTGAACAGCAGCGCCGATGACAGGATCAAGTTGGGGATGGCGATGACAAGGAACGGCCAGGCATAGGTGGCAAATCCGCCCGGCCCCACAGTTTCCGGATCAACCCACGGCATCGCTGATCCCAGCGCAATGCCCAGCGGCACCGCCATGTAGCCGAGGATCGCGATCACCAGCCCACCCACGAACCGCCCGGCCAGAAACTGGCTGCGTCCCACCGGGGTGGCGCGGATCATCGGCCCGAACCCAGTCACATCATCGCGCACCACCGCATTGGCGACGAAAGAGGTGATCACGAACAGGTAAAACAACCCCAGCAACGCAAGCGCAATGGTGATCGCAAACGGCGAGTTTTCATGCACCGCACCCGGCGTGCCGATGCTGACATTATTACTGGCCGCGACCCCGAAACCGATGAGGAAAAAGATCGCTACCGCCACCCAGAACACCGGGTTTTTCAATTGGTAACGGATTTCAAATGTGGCGATGGAGGCGGTCAACATGGCGGGCGCTCCCATCAGGCCGCAGCAGCGGCGGCGACAGGGCGGCGGGTTTGCGCCAGCGTGGCGAAATACACATCCTCCAGCCCGCCCGTGACCGGGGCGAAACCTTCGGGCTGCGTGTCGCTGAGCACGTGAACCACGATTTCTCCGGCAAAGAAGCGGTGCGAGATCACCTCGTGCGCGGCCTGCATATCGGGCAATTGCTGATGCGCGATGGTGCGTTGCCACACCCGCCCGGCGATCGATCCGATCAAATCGCGCGGCGGCCCTTCCAATTGCACGCGCCCCTCTGCCAGCACCGCCATGCGCGGGCACAGATCAGCCACATCATCGACGATATGGGTCGACAGGATCACCACCACATTCTCACCAATCCCGGCGAGCAGGTTGAGGAACCGGTTGCGTTCTTCGGGATCAAGCCCGGCGGTGGGTTCATCGACGATGATCAACGCCGGATCACCGATCAGCGCCTGCGCAATCCCGAACCGCTGGCGCATCCCGCCCGAAAAGCCCGCAATCGCCTTACCGCGCACCGCCCACAGGTTGGTCTGGTTGAGCAGGTTCTCGACCACGCCGCGCCGATCCTTGGCATCACGAATGCCTTTCAGCACCGCCATGTGATCAAGCATCTGGTAGGCCGAAACGCGCGGATAAACGCCGAAATCCTGCGGCAGATAGCCGAGCGTGCGGCGCAGCGCATCGGGCTGCGCCAACACATCAATCTCACCAAACCGGATGCTGCCCGCCGTCGGCGCTTGCAGGCAGGCGATGGTGCGCATCAGCGTCGATTTGCCCGCACCATTGGGGCCGAGCAGACCGAACATGCCCTTGGGGATCGACAGCGTCACATCGTCAAGCGCGCGGGTGCCGTTGGGATAGACGTGGCTGACGCCGCTGAGTTCGAGCATGATAGTCCCCTGTTAAACCGATATTTGCGAACCTGATCTTAGAGCATTAGTAGCGGAGGGAAAGCTGTATTGGTGGGGTAGCACACGCAGTTGATCGGCGCGCGTGCAGTTTGTCGATCCTGGTCAGGCGTCGGTGGGGGACAGCCCCCGCTGCAATGAACCTAGGCGTTCCCCACCACGAAACACGCCGCCGCCATCAGCGCCCCGGCCCAGCGGTTCGACCGGAACCGGGTGAGCGGATTGGCGGGATCGTCTGTATCGAGCGTTGCCGCCTGCCACGCCAGATGCCCCGCCACCGGCAGCAGCGCGAGCAGCGCCAGAGGATCGGGCCGATACAGCCAGATGGCCAGCCCCCACAGCACGATTGCAGCGGCATAGAAGCCGGCGATTCCAGCCTGCACCCGCGCGCCCATCGCCAGCGCCGAGGACCGGATGCCGACCATCGCATCATCCTCACGGTCTTGCAGGGCGTAGATCGTATCGTATCCGATCACCCAGGCGATGCACCCGGCATAGACCGCCGCAAGCGCGTCCCAATTGTCCAGCCGCAATTGCGTCCACCCGACCAGCAACCCCCAGTTGAACACCATCCCCAGCCACGCCTGCGGCCACCAGGTGATGCGCTTCATGAAGGGATAGGCGGCGACCAGCGCAAGGCTGCCCAGCGCCACCACCTGCGCCTGCCAGCGTAGTTGCAACAGCACGATCAGGCCGATCAGGCACAAGGCCAGCAGCCACCCCCATGCCAGCTTCTTCGATACCCGCCCGCTCGCCACCGGACGAGCGGCGGTGCGTGCCACCTTGGCGTCAAGTTCGGCATCGACAATGTCATTATAGACACACCCCGCGCCGCGCATCGCAATGGCGCCCAGCAGCAGCCAGCCCAGCAGCGCGAATTGCGCCCCTGCACCCGCCAGCCACGCGCCGAACACGCAGGGCCAGAACAACAGCCACCACCCAATCGGCCGGTCGAACCGCGCCAGCTGCGCCAAGTCACGCGGAAGCTGCGGAAGGCGCGCGACGATGCCGCGATGCTCACTATCGGGGACGATGTGTTCGCTCATGGCTTGCTCCCTAGCGCCCGGAGCGCCTAGTGCAAAGCCATGCCCGCAACCCCAGCATGGCCTCCGAAAAGCGCCCCGCGCCTGTTCGTGACCGAGCAACTGCGTCCCGGCGCGGGGTTGCGAATAGAAGGCAAGCCCGCGCATTATCTCGCCCGCGTCATGCGTGCAGGCGTGGGCGACACGGTGATCCTGTGCGACGATATCACCGGCGAATGGGCCGCGCGGGTCAGCGATGTGGGCAAGCGCGAGGTTGCGCTCGAAGTGGTTGAACAACTCCGCCCGCGTGAAGCCGTGCCCGATCTGTGGCTCTGCCCGGCGCTGCTCAAGAAAGACCGTTTCGATCTTGTGCTGGAAAAGGCGACCGAGCTGGGCGCGGCGCGCATTCAGCCGCTGATCACCCGGCGCTGCGTTGCCGATAAGCTCAACCTTGATCGCGCCCGCGCGATCACCACCGAGGCTGCCGAACAATGCGCCCGCACGGCGCTGCCCGAACTCGCCGAACCGGTAAAACTTGACGCGCTGCTTACCAATTGGCCGGATGACCGCGCGCTGTTCTTTGCCGACGAGAACGGGGGTGAGCCCGCAGCACAGGCCTTCACGGCCCATTCCGGCCCCGCCGCCATCCTCACCGGCCCCGAAGGCGGGTTCGACGATGCCGAGCGCGCCGCTATCCGTGCCCATCCCGCAGCCCGCCCGATCACGCTCGGCCCGCGAATCCTGCGCGGCGAAACCGCCGCTATCGCTGCGCTCGCGGTGTGGATGGCGAGCGCAGGCGATTGGTAGCACCGCTTCGCGCAGGCAAACGCGTTTTCGCTTTCCACCAGCATATCAGTTTTCTATGGCAACCGGCCAAAGAGGGCATCTTCGATGAGCACACGCGAAACCAGCACGGCAGACGATCCAATCATCGAAAGCCTCGACCAATTGGTCGCGCCCATGGTGGGCGGCGAAAAGCCCCCTGCCGACTGGCGCATCGGCACCGAGCACGAAAAACTGGTGTATAAGCGCGCCGACCACCGCGCGCCGTCCTATGACGAACCCTGCGGCATCCGTGACCTGCTGAAAGGCCTCGAACAATTCGGGTGGTCGCCGGTTGAAGAAGGCGGACACGTTATCGCGCTCAAAGGCGAGGATGGAGCCGTCAGCCTCGAACCCGCCGGACAGCTCGAATTATCGGGTGCGCCGCTGGAAAATCTGCACCAGACCTGCGCGGAAACCGGGCGGCATCTGGAGCAGGTGAAAGCGGTCGGCGAGAAATGCGGGGTGAGCTATCTCGGCCTCGGCATGTGGCCCGACAAGACCCGAGAAGAACTGCCGATCATGCCCAAGGGTCGCTATGACATCATGCTGCGGCATATGCCGCGCGTGGGCAGCATGGGCCTCGACATGATGCTGCGCACCTGCACCATTCAGGTCAATCTCGATTATCAATCCGAGGCCGACATGGTGCAGAAATTCCGCGTCGGGCTCGCGCTGCAACCGCTGGCGACCGCACTGTTCGCCAATTCGCCCTTCACCGAGGGCAAGCCCAACGGGTTCCTGTCATACCGATCGCACATCTGGTCAGACACCGATCCGGCGCGCACGGGGATGCTGCCCTTCGTGTTCGAAGAAGGCTTCGGTTATGAGCGCTGGGCACGGTATATGCTTGATGTGCCAATGTATTTCGTGTTCCGCGAGGGCAAATACATTGACGCTGCGGGGCTTTCGTTCCGCGATTTTCTCGACGGGAAACTGTCTGTCCTGCCGGGTGAACGTCCAACGCAGAGCGATTGGTGGGATCACCTGTCCACCGCCTTTCCCGAAGTGCGGCTGAAAAGTTTCCTCGAAATGCGCGGCGCCGATGGCGGGCCGTGGAACCGGATCTGCGCGCTGCCAGCGTTCTGGGTCGGGCTGCTTTACGACCAGGGCGCGCTCGATGCGGCATGGGATCTGGTCAAGGGCTGGACGATGGAAGAGCGCGAGGCGCTGCGCAATGATGCCCCGCGGCTGGCTTTGGACGCGCCCGTCCCCGGCGGCGGCACGTTGCGCGATATCGGACGCGAGGCTTTGGCGATTGCTCACAAAGGGTTGGCAGCACGCGCGCGGTTTAACTCCTCGGGCGATAATGAAACGGGCTTTTTGGAAACACTCGATGAAATCGTTGCCAGCGGCAAGGTTCCGGCCCAGCGGCTGCTCGATGCCTATCACGGGGAATGGAACGGCGATATTACCCGCGTTTACGAACAATCATTTTAGTGAAGGATAACATCATGCTAATCGTATTGGCCAAGGCAAAAGTGGGCGCTGGCGCAGTGGATGCAGCGCGCGCGGCAATTGCCGATATGGTGGCGGCCTCGAACGCCGAAGACGGCTGCATCGCTTACAATTTCGCGCAGGATGCGCTTGATCCCGGCGTGCTACATATTGTCGAAAAATGGCAGGACGACGCCGCGCTTGCCGCACATTTTGCCACGCCCCACATGGCGGCATTCGGCGCGGCGATTGCGCAGCTTGATATCAAGATAGTCGAAGCGATCAAATATCACACCGATGAGGGCGCGGCCTTGATGTAAGCGCCTATTCCGCCGGGAACGGGCCAGCCGCCGCAGACGGCGCGCGCCTGCCTCCGCTGATCATCCGCTTCAATCGCACCAGCGGGGCGGTGATCAAGCCGTGCTGCGCCATCCACGCGTGATATTCGACATATTTGGGGTCTTCGGCGAGCAGGTGCGCTTCTTCGGTGCGTGCCCGCCAATAGTATATTGCATTGACAATCAACAGGAAAAAACTGTTGCGCACCGCGTCAGCAACCGGTCCGGAGGTCACCAGAAACGGCAACACCGAAGCCCACCAGAACAGATTTTTCGCCAGATAAGCCGGGTGGCGGGTGAACCGGTATGGCCCGTTGGTCAGCACCCCGCGATAGGTGAGGTTGGAAAAGCGGATGCCAAACGCCACGGTTGCCCAGGCATAGGCACCCGTCAGCACGGTCAGCAGCCCGCCCCATGCCCACAGCAAAGCCTCGCTCCCGGCAAACCAGTGCGCCCAGCCGGGCGTGCCCGTTTCGTAGCTAAGAACCTGATTATCAGGGCCGATTATGCCCCACACAAACGGCGGATAGCAGATCAGCGCCGCCAGCCAGCCCGCCAGCAGCGGATTGCCAGATCGGATATGCGCATCCAGCGGGCGCAGTGTCAGCAAGTAGCCGACCGTGCCAATCTGCACGTCGATCACGAACAGCAACGTCACCAGTGCCATCGCAAATTGCACAGGATTGCCAATGACTTGTGCAGCATCAGCTTCCACCACCTGGGCAAAACCGGGGGGCAGAATCGAGATCATGAAGGCGCCGAAAAAGCCTTTGATCGCCCATGCCCGCCAGTGCTTGACGATTTGCGCGCCGTCCCATGCCTCGCGCCCGATCACCCCGCCGCCGAGCAGAAATACGCCGAAATACCAGGTGCCGTCGCGCGGGTTCACCAGATGCCGGTCGAGCCAGATAACGTAAGGAATCGAAAGCATTACCAGCGGCAATACGGCGAAGGTCAGCACCTCCATCGCGAACAGGTACGACCCGTTCCAATACCACCGGGCGAGGCCGTAAAATGCCGCGAGCAGCGCCCATGTTGCCCATAACCCGCACAATTTGACCACTGAAATCGGCAGAATTTCTGCCAGCGGTCGGGCCTGATCCCAGTCGATTCCGGTCGATGGCCGCCGGTGCACCTTGTCGACCAGCACCGACCAAGCCACCATCGGCAGCGCCGTAAACACAATCGCGGCGAGCGCGGCGTAGGGGCCGGATAACACGCCCGGCGCGCGCGCCACACTGCCCTGCAATCCCAAGGCATCGGCAATCTCAGGGTAGGATCGGCACAGCGCAATCCATACAAACAGCCCGGCAAGGCCCGCCAATCCGACCCCTGCCGAAACATCGCTCGGCGGGAGGTTTGGCGGCGGCGCGCCGGGCGCAGTTGGACGGGGCGGACGCAGCGCTGTCATAGTGCTGCGGCCCTACAGCATAAGGGTTAACGCCTTGGTATATACCGCCCTAAACCCGGCCAAAGGCGGGTCAAGGACGACCTAACCCCACCCTAACCGGGGTCTAGCAGGGGTCTAACCCCGGTCTAGCCAGAATCCGGCCAAAACCGCTGTTGGAAATCAGCGCCAGGCGTGGATCGTGCCGCTATCGTCCAACAGATACAGATAGCCATCGGCCACCAACGGCGGCAGGCTGACAGGCTGTCCAATGTCATCGAACAGCGCGGACGAACCTTCGCCTGCGCTGATCTTCCACACTTCACCGCGCGAACTTGCAACCCACAATTGGCCGCCCGCCAGCACCGGGCCAGTCCAGAAAATCGGGTTTTCCTTTTTCTTCTCGTTTTTCCAGCGCTGCAACTGCGTTATCCACCGCACCCGCCCATTCGAACGCGAAATCGCCAGCAGGCGCGCATCATCGGTGAGGGTAAATATCCACTCGCCCGCAATTGCCGGGGTGGAAATGCCGGCCAGATTCAGTTCCCAGATGCGCTGACCCGTCACCAGTTCATAGGCCGCCATCCGGCCGCCCTGCCCCAGCGCATAGACCCGGCCCGAATCGATGATCGGATCGGCATCAATGTCTGTCACAGTGCCAACCGTGGTCGAGATATTGGTGCGCGCCAGCGCATCCGACCACAGCGTGCGCCCGTTTTCATAGCGATAGGCGGACAGTTCCCCGCTGGAATAGCCCGCGATCACCGTGCCTTGCCCGGCGGCGGGGGCAGCCACCCCGAACACGCCCGATTGCGTGGTTGACCCGGATTCGTCCCAGACTTGCGACCCGTCATTAAGGTTCAAGGAGATGATCTGGTTGTCCTGCGTCATCACGAACAACTGCCCAAACGCGATCGTTGGCGATCCGCGCAAGGGGCCTGCAGGTTTGACCTCCCACAACACTTCGCCAGTATCGGCATTCAATGCTCTGACATAGCCCACCCCATCGGTGGCGTAGAGCTTGCCTTCCTGAAAGCTCACCCCACCGCCAAAGGCGGATGGTGCCTGATCCTTGGTGATGTTCTTATCGTCGGTCATCCACAGCCGCGCGCCGGTATTCTTGTCAAAGGCGGTAATCACGCCATCGGTGCCAACAGCGAACAGCTTGTTACCGCCCACCACAGGGGCTGCGGCAAGGCGCATACGATTGCTCGACCCGGCAACCCTTGCGGTCCATGCCTTCGCCGGGTTTTCCGCAAGGGCAAGGTGGCCGTAAGACTTGCTCGCCGCACCGCCGACCTGCGCCCATTCGGCATTGGCGCGTGCGGGCGGCAGCACCACGGTGATCCCAGCCAGCGCCGGATCAACCTCCGCCCCGCTTTCAATGCGTGAAAGGATCGGCGTGCGGTTGCCCACCGTTGGCGTGGTCTTGTCACCCCCGCCGCCGAACAACCCGCCCTTGCAGCCAGTCAGCCCCATCGCCAGAATGCCCGCCAACAAAGCGGCGCGTGCAATTTTCGTGTTTGTCATAACCGTCCGTTTCAACCCTAACCCGTTAATTGGCGACAACTGCGCCATTCCCCTCGGAAACGATCACGCCTTCATCCTTGAGCAATTTGTCGACATCCACAATCGCATCCACGCCCAGCAGGCCCGCCATCTGGCGCACGCGCGATCGCAAGGTTTCGGGCTGTTCTTCATCCTTGGCAATTTCGGCAAACAGCTTCCCTGCTTCAGCGCGGTTGCCGCTTTCCAGATGCGCCATCGCCACCAGTTCCCCGGCGCTGCCGAACCACGGATTGCCGGGCTTGGCGAGGTCGCCAAGCTGCGCGACGACATCAGCGGGCTTCATCGTGTCGAAATTGGTGCTGACGTCGCGCACCCGCGCCAGATCGCGCAGCGCAGGCGGCGCATCGGCGTCTGCGGCGATTGCCTTGAACAAAGCGGTCGCCTTGGCCGTGTCGCCTTGTTCCAGCGCCGCGCCCGCCTGCACAAACCGCGCAGCGGTGCGCGCACCCGCTGACGATCCATCGGCCAGCAACGGCGCAACCTTGTCACCGGCAGCCTTGAAATCGCCCTGGTCGGCAGAATCGAGCGCCGAGATCAGCGTTTCGGATTGCGATTCCAGTTCACCTTCACGGTAGCTGTCCCACGCCAGATAGGCGCCAAGGCCGGCGATTAGCAGGATGATCCCGCCCAGCAGTTTGGCCCCGTGGTTCTTGAAGAAATCGAGCACGGCATCTTCGCGCACAGCCTCGTCAATCTCACGGATCAGGACTTCATCCTCGGCTGAAGCCGCCGGGACAGAAGGGGTATTGGTCGGGATGCGCGCCACCGGGCCTGTGTTCCTCGTTCAAGAATTGCCTTGCACTTTGGCAAGCAGATCAGTGCGGCTCTTTAGGCAGGTGCCGCGCTGCGCGCAATGGCGGCGGTGCGGCGATGCCCAGTGCCATGTGCCAGTGCCGTGCTGATGTGGCGCAGGCGATTTGAACCGGGGATGAAGCGCGCCGCGTCACAGCCCGCGCCCCATCGCATCGCCATAGACCGCGCGGTAACGGGCGAGCATGGCGGCAAAGTCGTATTGCTCGCGCGCCTTGGCCTGATTGGCCGCGCCGATCCGGGCGCGCAAATCCGCATCAGCGGCAAGTTGGGTAAGCGCCGCGCGCAGCGACTGCGCGGAGCCGGGGGCGGTGATAAATGCCTGATTGGCTTCGCCCACCATCACCCGGATATCCCCGACATCGGGCGCAGCCACAGGCAGCGCGGCCGCCATGGCTTCGACCACGGAAAGCGGGAATTGTTCGGACGCTGACGACAGCGCAAAAATGTCGAACAGCCCGATGATGCGCGCCGGATCAGCCACCGCGCCGGGCAGGTGCACCCGGTGGCTGATGGCGTGGGCTTCGGCAGCGGCAAGGATAACCTCACGCTCCGGCCCTTCGCCGCAGATGACCAGATGCCATTCGTCCGGCAGGCCCGCCACCGCCTCAACCAGCAGCGGCAATTGCTTGACCGCGCGCAAACCCGCCAGCGTGCCGACCCAGCGCTGGCCTGCGCCTTTTGCCAGCGGCAAAGCGCGCGGCTGGGGCGGTTTGGCAAAGGCGGCGGTGTCGATCCCGTTGGCAATCCGCTCCACTCTGGCGCGCGGCTGGTGCCACACTTCCAGAGCGATGCGTTCCAGCCCGGTGCTGGGCACGATCAGGCGGTTTGCCCCCATCAAGGCGGCGCGGCGGTAGAGGTTGCGGCTGGTCTTCAACCCGTGCGCCTCATCCTCGTTGAACCCGTCTTCGTGATGCACCAGCGGGGGCAGGCCCATTGCGCGCGCGAAGGCGCGGTGCGCCATCACCACGTCCATCGCGCCCCAGTTATAGGTGCAGATCAGGTCGTAGCCTTTCAACGCCCTCGCGATCCCCGCCAGCCGCCCCGGCGTGGGCCAGCCGGTCAGCGCCGGGAAATCATCGGGAAAGCTGGCCTTGATGCGGGTATCGATCAGCGCGCGTGCGCCCATCGCTTCGGGCTGGGCCGATACCACCACGTGTTCCAGCGCCGCGCCAAACGCATTCATCAACCGGGCGCAGCGCACCTCCTTGCCCCCGGCCGCGAACGTAGAATGGCAGTGCAGGATGCGGGGCCGGATTCCGGGAACGGCCCCGGACGCTGTGGTCATTCAACCCCGTCCAGCAGCGCGTTAATTGCCGCGCGCACTTCGGGCTCGTCCAAGGTCGGGGCATGGCCGACACGCGGCACCGTGATCGTGGTCATCGCCGGGTTGCGCGCCGCCATCTGCTTGACCGTTTCCGCGCTCAGCAGATCGGACAATCCGCCGCGCACCAACAACATCGGCACGCCGCGCAACGCCTCAAACGCCAGCCACAGGTTGGGCGGAGCGGCGTTGCCGGGTTTGGCGAAAGGTTCGGCAATCGCCATGTCGTAATCAAAGCCGATGCGCCCGTTCTGGGTGACGACCATCGTGCGCTTGGCCATTTCGAGCCATTGGTCGAGCGTGTAATCGGGAGCTGCCGCCGAATGGGCTTCGGCCAGCCCGCGCGCGGCGTGCACCCAGGTGGGGTAGCTGCGCCCTTGCCCGACATAGCCCGAAATCCGCGCAAGGCCGCTCGCGTCAACCTCTGGCCCGATATCGTTCATCACCACCGCCGCCATGCGCCCCGGCTGGGCGGGTGCCATCAGCATCGTCATCAAACCGCCCATCGACGTGCCGATTGCGATGAAACGGGTGATGCCCTGTTCGGCCAGCAGCTTTTCCACATCCGCGACATAGGTGGCGGGGGTGTAGGTATCGGAATCGGGCGCATAATCGCTTTGCCCGCGCCCGCGCATTTCGGGCACGATCACCCGGCGGGTGGCGGCAAGTTCGTCTGCCAGCCCGGCAAAATCGCGAGCATTGCGGGTCAGGCCATGCATGCACAGCACCGGCAGCGCCGTTCCCCCCTCAGGCCCGGGATAATTGCGGTAATGCAGGGTGAGCCCGTCGCTGCTGTCCCAGAAGCGATCTTCGTATTGTGCAGCCATGAACGGCGTTAATCCCTTTGGTCGTTGTTTGCCTAGCTGGCGGGCGCGGCTTGCGCCCCGCTGTGCTTGCCCCCACTATCGCGGGATGAGCGAGCCTGTGCAACACCCCGATTGGGCCAAAGACTATTGCCCCGACCCAGCCATCCTCGAATTGGCAGGCTGGCTGGGCGATCCTGTCGCCCCGGCGGACTTTCCTGATACCCGAATCAGGTTCCGCAATGATCGGGCAGCGGCCAGCGTCGGCCTTGCCGGGCTGGATGATGCGGCATGGGCGGCGCATTTCGGGCGGTTTGCAGCCCTGCCCGGCAATCTGCCGCAACCGATCGCGCTCAGATACCACGGGCACCAGTTCCGCGTGTATAACCCCGAAATCGGCGACGGGCGCGGGTTTCTGTTTGCGCAGCTGCGCGATGGCGCGGGACTGCTGATGGATCTGGGCACCAAGGGATCGGGCACCACCCCGCACAGCCGCAGCGGTGACGGGCGGTTGACACTGAAAGGCGCGGTGCGCGAGATTCTGGCCACCGAAATGCTCGAGGCATTGGGGGTCAACACATCGAAAACCCTGTCGGTGATCGAGACCGGCGAAGACTTGTGGCGGAGTGACGAGCCATCTCCCACGCGATCAGCGGTGATGGTGCGGCTGTCGCATTCACACATCCGCATCGGCACGTTCCAGCGGTTGCTCGCGCTCGAACTGCCGGGCGAAATGGCGCAGCTGGTCGATTACTGCCTCACCCAGTTCCCCGGCCCACCCCCGCCAGACGATGCGCCCGCGCGCGATGAACCGGCGGTGCAACTGATGCACCACGTCGTCGAACGCATGGCTGATCTCGCCGCCAGCTACATGGTCGCAGGCTTTGTCCACGGGGTGCTCAACACCGATAACATGAACGTGACGGGCGAAAGTTTCGATTACGGCCCGTGGCGCTGGCTGGCCGAATGGGACCCGGGGTTCACCGCCGCCTATTTCGACCATGCGGGGCTGTATGCCTTTGGCCGCCAGCCCGAGTCGCTGCACTGGAATTGCGGACAGTTCGCCGTCGCGCTGCGAATGCTGGCAGACAGCGCCCCGCTGATTGCCGCGCTCGAACGGTTCGGGCCGCTCTATATGGCGGCGGTGGCGCGGCGGTGGTGCTGGCGGCTGGGGCTGGAGCCGCAGGGGATTGAACACGACACCCAGCTGATCGCCGCCTGCGAAGCGCACCTGCGCGAAACCAAGGCGCAGCCCGATGCGTTTTTCTTTGCACACAGAGGCGGGCGCGGCGCGGTTGATGGTGCCTTGGGCGAACTGCTCGCCAGCTATCAGCCCGCAGAAACGCAGCATGAATACTGGGCCGATCCCGCCCCGCAAACCTTGATGATCGATGATGTCGAAGCGATCTGGGCCGCCATCGACGAAAGCGATGATTGGGCACCGCTTCATGCCAAGGTCGCCGCCCTGCGCCGGATGGGCGCAGCGCACGGCGCGTCGCCTGTGCCTGCCGGACACGCAGGGTGATCTAGTGACCTCGGTTATTCCCCCTATCCGCCTGCCCCCTTTCTTTTCAAGCCTATCCGCGATACCGCGCTCCCACAAATTTGCAGCAGCAGCAGCAGGCAGGCGGGGATCGGCAGAGTGAGCGACAACACCCTCATTTCCTATGAACCGGCCAGCGGTGAGGAATTGTGGCGCGGGACGCTTGGCGATGTCGATGCCGCGGTCAGTGCCGCTCGTCGTGCCTGGCCCGCCTGGGCGGCACAGCCGCTTACCAACCGGATCGAAGTGCTGCGCACCTTCGCCAACGAAGTCCGCCGACAGGCCGAACCGCTGGCCGAACTGATCGCGCGCGAAGCAGGCAAGCCCTTGTGGGAATCGCGCGCCGAAGTGGATGCGGTGGTGAACAAGGTCGATACCTCGGTTCAGGCCTATGCCGAACGCACCGGCAAGAAGAAATTCGACGCTGGTCTGAATGCCAGCGCCGCAGTGCGGCACAAACCGCATGGGGTGATGGCGGTGCTTGGCCCCTATAACTTCCCAGCGCACCTGCCCAATGGCCATATCGTGCCTGCGTTGATCGCGGGCAACGCGGTGTTGTTCAAACCGTCGGAGAAAACCCCCGCGGTGGGTGAAGCGCTGGTTGCCTGTTTCCATACCGCTGGCGTGCCCGAAGACGTGATCCAACTCGTGATCGGCGGACCGGACGAAGGCCGGGCGCTGGTCTCGCATCCCGGAATTGATGGCGTGTTATTCACCGGATCGGCCAATGTCGGGCTTGCGATCAACCGCAAGCTATCCGCCAATCCGGGCAAGATCCTCGCGCTGGAAATGGGTGGCAACAACCCGATCGTGGTGATCGACACGCCCCATCTGGCCGATGCGGCCGCGCTGATCGTGCAAAGCGCCTTTACCAGCGCGGGCCAACGCTGCACCGCCGCGCGCCGGTTGATCGTGAAAGACAGCATCCATGATGATCTGATGGCCGAATTGCTGCCGCTGACGCGCAAGCTGATGGTGGGCGATCCGCTGGGCGAACCGCAGCCGTTCATGGGGCCGGTGATTGATAATGATACAGCAGACCGCCTGTCGGAAAGCTTTGTCGCGTTGATGACCGCCGGTGGCCGCCCGCTGCTGCATATGCGCCGCAGCGTTCCCGATTTGCCGTTCCTCACCCCCGGCATCATCGATGTTACCGATGTGCCTGACCGGCCCGATATCGAACTGTTCGGCCCGCTTTTGCAGGTCATCCGCGTGCCCGATCTCGACACCGCCATTGCCGAGGCGAACAATACCCGCTTTGGCCTCTCGGCATCATTGATCGGCGGCACGCCCGATGATTACGGGCGGTTCTGGGCCAATATCCGCGCCGGGATCATCAACTGGAACGGGCCGACCAACGGCGCATCGTCCAAGGCTCCGTTTGGGGGGATTGGGTTATCGGGCAATCACCGACCGGCAGCCTATTACGCGGCAGATTACTGCGCCTATCCGGTCGCCAGCACCGAACGCGACCAGCCGCGTGCCAATATCGGCGTGGGGTTGCGGCCCTGATGCGCCACCCGAATCAGGGCGCACGGTAGAGCAGATCAACGCTACTCAATCCGTGAACGCCCGGACGGACATGGACGATCAGCGTCTCTCCATCCTTGCCAGCGGCGGCAATGATATCTTCGGGCACTGCATGGCGCGCGGCATCAAGGCCGGCCTGCACCGCGCGGGCATAGTGATATTGCAATAGGTCTTCGGGCGCGGCCGCGGTCTGATAACGGATGATACGGATGCGGCAGGGCGCGATGTCCGCTCCGGCTGCCTGCACCACCATCCCGCGCGGCATAATCGCGGCGACTTGCGGCAAGTTGGCCGCGAAGGCAAAATCGTCGTTCAGGCGCGCGGCGCAGCGTGCCGGAGCGCCGAGTGCGGCGATGAAGTCCGCTGCACCGGCCATCGGGCCAAGCGGCTTTCCGCGCGGGCCATCGCGCGGATCATCTTGGGCGCGGGGCAGATCAGCAATGCTGCCGCTTTCGAGCAGTTCAAGCCGCGCAGCCTCACGCGCGGCGCGGGCCTGCTGCGATGTGGCGGGCAGCACCGGTAAGGCGCTACTGTCAACAAAACCGATCACGGAATTGGCTTCGTTGCGGCTGGCAAGATCGGGATCGCTCATCAGCGGATCGTTGAGCGCGCGCGCGATCACCGGGTCCGGCGCGATTGCGGTGGTATCAAGCGCGTGATCGGTCTTCGCCCCCGAACAGGTGGCAATCATCGGGGCAATCATCAGGCACAGCAGGGGCAGAATGGCAGGACGCATCGGTTCGCCATGACACAGGATGGTTAATTTTCCCCCGCGCATGGCAACCTGCGCCGGACATGAAAACGCCTCCGGATACCCGAAAGTAACCGAAGGCGTTTCCCGCGAAGCCCCCCGCCCCGCGCTGGCGACCACTTGGTGGGAATGGCCGCGAGCTGGTATTGTTCATTTATATGGCGGTAAATATGAACGGCTGTGCAATACTGCTGACAGCCACCATTCATTCGGCGGTGGCGCTATCTTGGCTTGCGCAGGGCGGGTGCGGCCCCTAACGGCAGGCTTCCGATGACAGCCGCTGCTTCCTCCCCCGCATCAGCGGCCTCGCCCGCTTCGGGGCTGCTCCCAGCGCTGGGGGCTTACATCATCTGGGGCTTTCTGCCGCTCTATCTGCTGCTGGTGAAAACCGTGCCGCCGTTCGAATTCGTCGGCTGGCGGATCATCTGGACGCTGCCGCTGTGCCTGATCATCGTCGCGTTCCGGCGGCAGTTTCCCGATCTGCTGACGGCGCTGAAAAGCCCGCGCACCATGCTCGCGCTGATGGCCAGCGCGGTGCTGATCGGGGTCAACTGGTTCGTCTATATCTGGGCGATCATGGCGGGGGAGGTCTATGCCGCCAGCATCGGTTATTACCTCAACCCGCTGATCAACGTGCTGCTGGGCACGCTGTTTCTGGGTGAGCGGCTGTCGCGCTGGCAGTGGCTGGCGGTGGCGATTGCGCTTACAGCGGTCGCGCTGCTCGCGGCGGGCGCGCTCACCAGCCTGTGGATCAGCCTGACACTCGGGCTAAGCTTTGGCTTTTATGGCCTTGTACGTAAACAGGTTTCGGTGGGATCGCTGCCCGGTCTGACGATTGAAAGCGCGATCCTGTTGCTGCCCGCAATCGGCATCGCGGCATGGTATGCGGCCAGCCCTGCGGGATCATCCTTCGGCCACGAACCGGTGATGAGCGGGCTGATCATCTTTTCGGGCGTTGTCACCGCCATCCCGCTGCTGTTGTTCGCGCTGGCTGCGCGGCGGATGGATTATTCGACGCTCGGCTTCATTCAATATCTCGCGCCGACAATCGTGTTCTTTCTGGGCCTGACCGTGTTTCGGCAACCGCTTGAACCGGTTCAGCTGATCAGTTTTGTGCTGATCTGGATTGCAGTGGCGATCTTTGTTGTCGACCTGTTGGCCAAGCACCGCAAAGCAAGGGTCGTGCCTGCGGCCTAACCCACCAACCGCCAGCCGAGCGTGGTGCCCGCATGAAACGGCACGATGTCCTCACCCGTCACTTGCAGCACCGGCGGCACCGCCACTTCGGCGCGTTCCAGCGTGACGCTCTCTTCGTTCACCGGGAGCTTGTAAAACGCCGGGCCGTGCAATGACGCAAAGCCTTCGAACCGTTCCAGCGCGCCCTCCTCGTCAAACACCGTGAGGTAACTTTCGAGCGCAAAAGGCGCGCCGAAAATCCCCGCGCAGCCGCAGGCGCTTTCCTTGTCGCGTTTGAGGTGCGGGGCGCTGTCGGTGCCAAGGAAGAATTGCGGCGAACCGCTTGTCGCTGCCGCCCGCAGCGCCAGCCGGTGCGTTTCACGCTTGGCCACCGGCAGGCAGTAATTGTGCGGCTGCATCCCCCCCACCAGCATCGCGTTGCGATTGATGTGGAGATGCTGCGGGGTGATGGTCGCGGCAACCTGCGCGCCGGCGGCCATCACGAAATCGACCGCGTCGCCGGTGGTGATGTGTTCAAACACCACCCGCAACTTCGGAAAAGTCGCAATAATCGACCGTAAGTGTCTTTCGATAAACTCTTTTTCGCGGTCGAATACGTCAACATCGTGATCGGTCACTTCGCCGTGGATGCACAGCACGATGTCCTCCGCCTCCATCCGCGCGAGCACCGGGTAGAGGTTTTCGATATTGCTGACCCCGGCGGCGGAATTGGTGGTGGCGTTGGCGGGATAGAGTTTCGCCGCGGTGAACACGCCGTCTGCCGCCCCGCGCGCCAGATCATCGGGATCGGTCGAATCGGTGAGGTAACAGGTCATCAGCGGAGTGAACCGCAGGCCCGCTGGCACCGCCGCGATGATCCGATCCCGATAGGCCGCCGCCAGCGCAGCACTCGTCACCGGCGGGGTGAGGTTGGGCATCACGATCGCCCGGCCAAACTGCCGCGCGGTAAAAGGCACCACATCGCGCATCACCGCGCCATCGCGGAAATGCAGGTGCCAGTCATCGGGGCGGCGGATCGTAAAGCGGTCGGTCATCCCTTCCCCTTAGCCACGCGCGATCCTATCTGTCACGCATGACATCAACCCTCCTCACCAACCGCGCCGTGATCCGCCTGTCCCCGCAAGGCGAAGGCGAAGACGTCGCCGCCTTCGTCCAAGGCCTCGTCACCAATGACGTGACCGGGCCGCTGCCCTGCTATGCCGCGCTGCTGAGCGCGCAGGGCAAGCATCTGTTCGATTTTCTGGTGTGGGACGACGGGGCCGATCTGCTGCTCGATTGCGAGGCGGCAGGCGCGGATGACCTCGCCAAGCGACTGACGCTCTATCGGCTGCGGCGCAAGATCGCGATTACCCGCGACGGAACGCTGGCGGTGCATTGGAGCGCGCAGGCGCAGCCCGGCGCTGCCCCCGATCCGCGCCTGCCCGCATTGGGATACCGCTGGCTCGCCCCGGCCAATGGCGGCGCAAGCGCGGACGCGGCGTGGCTCGCCCACCGCCTGGCGCTCGGCGTGCCAGAGGGGCGCGGCGAGTTGGGCGATATCCTGTGGCTGGAAACCAACGCGGTGGAACTCAACGGGGTCAGCTTCACCAAGGGCTGCTATGTCGGGCAGGAAAACACCGCACGGATGAATTGGCGGCAAAAGGTCAACCGGCGGCTGGTGGTAGTGCCGATGGCGGCGTCGGACGAAGCGCGCCAACGGGCGGCCTATCCCGATCTTGGGCTGGCGGTCGATCACCTGCGGGTGGAAAGCCTTGATCCGGCGACCCTGCCCTCGTGGCAAAGCGCCGGGTTGCTTGCGCCCGAGGGCTAAGCCTGCTGAAAATCGGCGAGACTGGCTTCGAGCATCGCCGTCGCCCGTTCACGCGCAGCATCGCGCGGCAGGCCCAGCGATTTCGCCAGTGGCCCACCGATCAACGCATCGCCCAGCGCCATCAGCACCAGGGTCAGCGTGTCGCGGTGGATTTTCTGGTCGCCCGACTGATCGTCTTCGCCTGCGGCAAGTTCATCGACTAGATCGTGGATCGTGCTGATGATCGGGTCGAGCGCATCTTCATTGCCGGTCAGCAGCATCCAGCTGGTGAGCGCCCCTGCGCCTTCGCGGTCGAAGGCGTCAAAGGCGAGATCCACCACCTCGCGCGGACTTCCCTGCCCGGCACGAGTGGCGTGAACGGCATCAATGATCGTCGCGCATACTGATCGCGTGAGATGTTCGGCCAGCGCCTGTTGCAGGCCTGCTGCCGAACCGAAATGGTGCAGCAGATTGGCGTGCGTGCGGCCAATCCGCGCAGACACGGCCTTGAGCGTCACCGATTGCGGCCCGCTTTCGATCAACAGCGCGCGCGCCGCTGATAGCGCGGAACTGCGCGATTCTTCGGGAGTGAGGCGCTTGCGCGGTTGCATTGGTGCGAGCGCGTAGTCACTTTTGCGCCTGCGAACAAGGTGCTGTCACACCGTGTCCCCGCCGCACTTATGGCAGCGCGCTAAGATGCTGACGCATCACGCGCTGGGATGCTCAAGCGCCGCACGGGCTTAACCAAAGCACGATGAGCCGCGCTCATCGTGCTTTGGTATTACGCCGCGCGCTGATGCACCCCGGCGCCATCCGCCAGCGTGATCGCATATTCCAGCGTTGGCGCGCTTTCACCACGCCCGCAGGAAAAGCGTTCCTCCACCCGCCCGGTCGGCTCAAACCCAAGCTTGCGCAGCACCCGGCCCGACGCCGGATTATCGAGGAAATGGCCCGCGCGCACTTCGCGGTGGCCGAGCGTGCGGGCGATGGCGAGCACCGCTGCCCCCGCTTCGGTGGCATAACCCTGCCCCCAATGCGGGCGTGCGATCCAGTAACCCATCTCAACCACACCCGGCGCGCCGGCGACCGCATCAATGCCAACGCCGCCCACCACCGCCGCATCGCGGGCGCGGGTGATCAGGAAACGCGGGTGGAACGGATCTACAGGACGCTCCGCAAAGTCGCGCGCATGGCGTTCTTCATAGGGCCAGGGCGCGCGCGCAAGATTACGCACCACGCCTTCATCGGCGATGCCGGCGAACAGCGCCTGCGTATCTTCGGGCCAGATCGGCCGGAGCAGCAACCTGTGACTACGGTAGAACACGAGCAATTCCTTCCTCGCCCCCCGCGCCGCCACCAAAAGCTGCGCAAGGCAGGCTATGGCCATGAAATTTGGCAATTCCACGGCAATTGCGAGGGAGAATGCAAAAAAGGAGACGAACCCCCTCAAAATTGAGGACGGTCCCATCTCCCTCTGCGTGGCTGGTGTTTCACCAACCGGGACCATCCTTGCCGGACGATCCCTTTTTCGAATCGTCCGCTTATTCGGCGGCTTCGGCCATCACGTCGACAGAGACGTATTTGCGGCCAAGCTTGCCTGCATGGAATCGCACCACGCCCGCATCGAGCGCATAGAGGGTGTGATCCTTGCCGATGCCGACATTCACGCCCGGGTACACGCGGGTGCCGCGTTGACGGATGATAATGTTGCCGCCGATCACTTCCTGACCGCCGAACTTCTTCACGCCGAGACGACGACCGGCCGAATCGCGACCGTTGCGCGATGAACCGCCTGCTTTTTTATGTGCCATGGTTCGGGTGCTCCTTATTCAGCCGAGGCAGCGGCTTCAGCCGGTGCTTCGCTCTTGGTCTTCTTGGCGGCGGCCTTCTTGGCCGGAGCCTTGGCTTCGCCCGCACCCACGGCAGTGATCCGCAGCAGTGTCATCTGCTGGCGGTGGCCGTTCTTGCGGCGATAATTGTGGCGGCGACGCTTTTTGAAGACGATCACCTTTTCGCTCTTGGCCTGCGCGATGATTTCCGCCGAAACGGTCACCTTGGCAGCATCGGCCAGTTCTTCGCCTTCACCGGCGAGCAGGATATCGCTCAGGGTGATGGTCTCACCGGCTTCGCCAGCAAGCTTTTCAACGGCAATCTTGTCTCCGGCGGCAACCCGGTATTGCTTGCCGCCCGTGCGCACTATCGCGAACATGCTATATACTCTCAATCTGGTGCAGTGACCGGGTGGGCAGACAAACGCCACGCCAACCGAACAGCAGTGCGAGGCGTGCGACAATGCAGCCCCGGAAAGATGGGTGCCGTTAGGGGAATGGCACCAGCAAGTCAACGCCTCAGCGCTTCAAACCTCACCAAAACGCATGATGACAGATTCCGACAGTCGCCTTTGCCACTTGCAGGCGGTGTGGTAACGCGACATGGGATCATGATGCGCGCTCTTGTCAACATTTCCATGCTGTTCGGGCTGATTGCAGTCCTGTCTGGCTGTGCCGCTGATAAGACGCGCTATCCCTCGCTGGCGCTGCGCCCGTTTGAAACGGGGGCGTTGCCGGTCACGGCCGCGCCTGACGCACCCACCCCGATTCGCCCGGCGACCAGTCCGGCCACCCTCGCCTCCTTGCGCGATAAAGCGGCAACGGCGCATGCCGGGTTTTTGCAGCGTGAGGCGAACATCGCCAAAATCGCGCCCGCTGCCGCTGGACAATCGGTCGAAAGCAATGCCCGCGCCGCCGCGCTGGTGGCGATGGCCGATCTGACATCGCAGCGCGGTGCGACATCGGCGGTGCTCGCCGAACTTGATTTGCTCGCCGCCGATGCTGCCACATCGCTCTCCCCCGATCCGGCGCTGGTGGCAACGCAGACAGACGTGGCGGCGCTAATCGCCCGGCAAGACGCAGGCATCGCACAATTGTGGGATATTATCGGATCATGAACCTTGCGTGCAACACCTGTCCGGTAAGGGAAACCGCCGCTTGCGCGGTGCTGACCCCCGAAGAACGCGACGCGATGGCCGCCGCCGGGCGCACCCGCGTGCTCAAACGCGGTGAGATGCTGTTCGCCGCGGGCGACGAAGACGCCGCCTGCGCCACGCTGCAAACCGGCGCATTGAAAGTGTCAGCGGTTGATCAGGATGGCAACGAACAGATCCTTGCGCTGGTCCATCCGTCGGGCTTCATCGGCGAGCTGTTTGCGCCGTTTGCGCATCATGATGTGGTGGCGTTGACCGAAAGCCGGTTGTGCACCTTTGCCCGGCGCGACATCGAGCGTGCGATTGAGGAATACCCCGCGCTCGCCCGCGCGCTGCTACGCCGCAGTCAGGCCGATTTGCTGGCGACCCGCAGCCTGCTTGAACTGACCGGCCATGCCAGCGCAGAGGCCCGGCTGGCGGCGCTGCTGCACGATTTCGCAGTGGCAGCGAGTGAAAGCTCGTGCCACCTTGCAAAGCAATTCGAACTGCCGCTCACCCGAGGTGAGATCGGCAATATGCTGGGCCTGACCATCGAAACGGTCAGCCGCAAGCTGGGAGAATTGGAAGACATGGGTGCGATCCGGCGTGAGGGCAAACGCGGCATCGCGCTGCAAAACCCGGAACTGCTGCTCGAAATATCGGGGCGGTAAGCCGAAACTCACCGCCCCAGTCGGGGAGAAATTGTTGACCCGGCGCCTCAGGTGACGATCGCGGCGACCACCGCCACGGCCAGCCCCCAGACCACTAGCAGCACCGGCAGGATCAGCACCTGAATGGTCGCATCGCGGGGACGCAGCCGTCCGGTATTGGTCATGATCCCGCGCGTTTCGAATTCGCCGAGAGTCTGCGGCGCTGACGAATTATCGCGCAGCCTTGCCCACACCGCTGGGACTCCAAAAGCCGCGACAATCAGCACCACAATAATCGCCATCGGGATCACCAGCACCGGATTGGCAAAGGCGCTGCCGACAATCACCAGAAACCCGAAATAGCAGGCAATCGTCGCAATATAGAGCGCGGAAGGCAGACCGAAATTGCGATCAGCCTCAACCTGATGGCGCGGATTGGCTCCAGCGGGCTGCACCACAACGCGGGCATCACCGCGCGCGATACGATCATGGACGATGTGGCTCATTCGTGATCCTCCTTGCTGTTGGAAGGAAGATTACCGGGCGGCGAGCACGCCTGCTTTGACCCGAATCAAACCGCCATCACCAACGCGCCAGATCGCGGGTGTCATCCGCGCGCGGTTCGATCCAGTGCCAGCCATCGGCGCGCTTCTCACGCTTCCAGAACCACGCGGCGCTTTTGAGGTGATCCATGCAGAAATCGACCGCGTCGATCGCATCGCGGCGGTGGCGCGCGGCGGCCGAAACGCAGACAATCGGCTCGCCCGGATGAAGCACGCCGACGCGGTGCACCATCAGCAGGCCCATCAACGTAAAACGGTCAAACGCCCGGTCTGCCAGCGCGTGCATCCCCGGCAGGGTCAGCGGTTCGTAATGGCTGAGTTCGAGCGCCTCGACTTCGCTGTCGGGCCGCACCTCGCCCACGAAGGTGCACACCCCGCCCAGCCCCGGATTGGCCTGCGTGAACGGCCCGATCAGCGTGCCGGGGAAAAAAGTTTGCGTGAGCAAGCGAATGTCGCGCATCGGATCAGCCGCCCGATACCGGCGGCAGCAGCGCGATTTCATCGCCGTCCGCGGCGTGCAAGGCCAGCTTGTCCGCCAGCAGCGCGCCGTTCAGCGCCACCCGGTTGCGCGGATCGCCCGCCGCTGCGGCCAGCGCGGGCGGCAAAGCGGCAATCACCCCGTCCCAGTCAAGCGGCGCAGAAGATGGTGCGGGCAGCGTCAACGTCGGCGCGCCCGCCAGATCGGCCAGCTTGCCGAGCAGAACCACTGTAATCACGCTCAACCCCCCGTCATCGACATATGGCGCGGCAGCGCCGGATCGGCCCCGCGTTGATCCATGCGGAAATGGTGCCTCTCAGGCTTGATCCTCAGCGCTTCATCGAGCGCGGCGGTGAGGTTCGCTTGCGGATCGCCGGACCGCAATGCCGCGCGCAGGTCAACCTGCTCACCCCCGCCAAGGCAGGGGTAAAGCTGCCCGGTCGCCGTCACCCGCAGCCGGTTGCACCCTGCGCAGAAATTGCTGGTGTGCGGGGTGATGAAGCCAAGCCTGCCGCCGGTCTCCGCCACATCGACATAGCGCGCCGGGCCGCCGGTGGCGTATTGGCTTTCGGTCAGCGTCCAGCGCTGCTCCAACCGCGCGCGCACATCATCCAGCCGCAGATATTGGTCGAGCCGTTCCTCCTCGACATCGCCCAGCGGCATCACTTCGATCAGGGTGACATCGTGGCCTTGCCCATGCGCCCAGCCGATCAGATCGGGCAGTTCGTGCTCGTTGACGCCCTTCAGCGCCACGACGTTGAGTTTGACCTTCAGCCCCGCCGCCTTGGCTGCGGCGATCCCTTCGAGCACTTGGCGCAGCGCATCGCGCCGGGTCAGCGCCGCAAACTTCGCGTGGTCGAGCGTATCGAGCGACACATTCACCCGCCGCACCCCGGCCTTGGCCAAAGCCTCGGCGTGTTGTGCCAACTGCGTGCCGTTGGTGGTCAGCGTCAATTCGTCCAGACCATGCCCCAAGCGCCGCCCCAGCGCGCTGAACAGATCAATGATGTCACGACGCACCAGTGGTTCGCCGCCAGTGATACGGATCTTCGTCACCCCGCGCGCGATGAAGCCTGTGGCGAGATCGTAGAGTTCCTCCAGCGTCAGCACATCGGCCTTGGGCAGGAAGGTCATGCGTTCGGGCATGCAGTAGGAACAGCGCAGGTCGCAGCGGTCAGTCACCGACAGCCGCAGATAGGTGATCCGGCGCTGAAAGCTGTCGACCAGCGGCCTAGCCGTAGCGCGGTCGCGCAGCAGAGCGGATTGCAGGCTGTCAGTCATGGCACACCATATACTGCCCCGTCACGCCGGGCGCATCTGCCAAAAAACGCAGCGTCTGATCGAGAGTCTCTCCGGGCGACCCGGCCACCACATTGACCCGCCGGGGCGCGGCCTCGCGCGCCAGATCGCGCGCCAGCGCCAGCCGCCAATCACGGTGATCATGCGCCGCGGGCGGCAGGATGATCGCCAGCGCGGTGCAATCGGGCTGATTCAGCAACGCACGCGCAGGTTCGAGGTGGAACGCCATGAACGCGCCTGCCGCATCCAGCGCAGCATCGGGCAGCAGGCCAACCACGATCTGCCGCATCATCGCCTTACACCGCCGGGCCGGTGGGGCGTTCACGGTGGAGGGTGATGCCGATCTTCTCGTTCGCCTCGGCAATCGCGAGCTTGACGATCTTGACCGTCACCGCCTCAACCCGCGCGTCCTGCACGAACAGCGTTTCGCAGATGTGATCGGCCACCGCCTCGATCAGCTTGAAATGCACGCCCTGCGGCAGACCGTCAGTGGCGGCAAATTTCAGATCCATGTAATTCTTGGACGCATCAAGCGGGGTGTCAGGATCGTAGTGATCGGCCACCGTGTAACGCGCGGTGATGGTGATCCGCAGCGGCTGCGGCTTGCCCGTCTCCTCGGAATAGATGCCGGTGAGGACATCGGCTTCAAGGTCGGCAACTTCGAGGGTGAGCGAATCGGTCATGGTGCGCCGCCTTTAGCCGGGATTGCTCCAGCGCGCGAAGATTGCGGTGGGGAGCAGCCTGCCGCCCTCACCTTCCTCGCGCACGGCAAGGTCGCCGTGTTCGATCTGGCCGGGCAGGTGGGCCAATGCCTCGGCCAGCAGGCCCGCAATCGCAAGGCTGCTCATCCGCACGGCATAGACGGTGAGGAACAGGAAGCGGCTGTCGGCATCGAGCAGCTTGGCGCAATCCGCGATCAGGCCGGGCAGGTGTTCTTCCAGCCGCCACACCTCACCATCCGGCCCGCGCCCGAACTTCGGCGGATCAAGGATGATCCCGTCATAACGCCGCCCGCGCCGCACTTCGCGCGCAGTGAACTTCGCCGCGTCGTCCACCAGCCAGCGGATCGGGCGATCCTCCATCCCCGAAAGCACGGCATTTTCCCGCGCCTGCGCCACGGATTTCTTCGAGGCATCGACATGGGCCACCTTGCCGTGCCGCGACAGCGCGAGGCTGCCAAGGCCGGTGTAGCCGAACAGATTGAGAAACTCGTGCGCTCCCGCGAAGGCGGGAGCCTCCGGCGGCGTGGGCGCTGGTTGCTTGGGATCCCCGCCGTCGCGGGGACTCGCGCATTGGCGCATCCATTCCCACACCGGGGCCATATCGGGGAAGAATTGCAGGTGGCGGAAGGGTGTGGGCTTGGCGGTGAAGCGCACATCATCCCACGCCAGCGGCCAGCCGTCTTCGGGCAAGTTTTCGCTGAATTGCCAGCGCCCGCCGCCATCCTCGTCCGATCCTGGGATGAATTCGCCCGCTGCGGGCCATTCGGCTACGCGGGGCTGCCACAGGGCCTGGGGTTCGGGACGGATGAAGGCGTGGGGGCCAAACGCCTCCCACTTGCGCCCGGCCCCGCTGTCGAGCAGGCGGTACGCGCCTTCTGCATTTGGCCAACCGGTGCATTCCATCACCAGCGGCTGCTGGACGAGGTCAGCCACGATCCGTCCCCCGCTCGTCCTGAGCTTGTCGAAGGACGCTCGCTCGGCCCTGTCCATGCTTCGACAGGCTCAGCATGAGCGAGAATTGCGCGTCCATTACGCCTGCGATCCCGCAGCGTTCTCCAGCACATAATCGCGGGTGGTGGCATAATCGCCCGCCAGTTCGGTGAAGCTTTCCGCCCGCCCGAACAAGTCGCCCACGCGCGCTGGCAGCGACGGGCGCACACCGATGGCGCGTTCTACCGCGTCGGGGAACTTGGCCGGATGCGCCGTCGCCAGCGTCACCAGCGGCACGCCAGCGGGCACGACCCCGGCATCGGCCACCGCCCGCGCGCAGTGCAGCCCGACCCCGGTATGCGGATCGATCACCTGCCCGGCGTGGCGGAACGCCCATTGCAGCGCCCGCGCGGTTTCGACCTGATCGGCGCGCGCGCTGGTGAACAGCGCCGCCGCGCTTTGCGCCTGCGCGTTGGTGAGCTGCATTGCCTTGGACGCTTCAAACCCGCGCATCTGCGCCGCCAGCGCCGCGCCGTCACGGCCCGCGCCATCGAACAGCAACCGTTCGAAATTGGAACTCACCTGAATATCCATCGACGGGGTGATCGTGGGCGTGACCCCGCCCGCCGAATAATCGCCGCTGGTCAAGGCGCGGTGGAGAATGTCGTTGATGTTGGTGGCGACGATCAGCCGTTCAATCGGCAGGCCCATCTTCGCCGCGACATAGCCTGCAAACACGTCGCCGAAATTGCCGGTCGGCACAGAGTAAGCAACAGTCCGATCCGGCGCGCCGAGTTGCAGCGCGGACGCAAAGTAATACACCACCTGCGCCATCAGCCGCGCCCAGTTGATCGAATTGACCGCGCCGAGGTTCAGCGCATGGGTCACTTGCGGGTCGTTGAACATCCGCTTCACATGGGCCTGCGCGTCGTCAAAGCTGCCAGCAATCGCAAGATTGTGGACATTGGGCGCGCGCACCGTGGTCATCTGGCGGCGCTGCACATCGCTGACCCGGCCCTTGGGGTGGAGCATGAAGATTTCCACACGATCAAGCCCCGCGACCGCCTGTATCGCGGCAGAGCCGGTATCCCCGCTGGTCGCGCCGACAATGGTGATGCGTTCGCCGCGCCGTTCAAGGAAGGTTTCGAACAGCCGCCCGAGCAATTGCAGCGCCACGTCCTTGAACGCCAGCGTCGGGCCATGGAACAGTTCGAGCAGCCAGTGTTGCTGATCCAGCTGCACCAGCGGGGTAACGGCAGCGTGGCCGAAATCGCCATAAACCGTGTGGCACAGCGCCAGCAGTTCATCCTCGGAAAGGCTGGGCGTGACGAAGGGTGCCATGATCCGCGCGGCCAGATCGGGATAGGCGAGCCCGCGCATATCGCGGATCTCGGCTGCGCTGAACCGCGGCCATTCGGCTGGCAGATACAGCCCCCCATCGCTGGCGAGCCCCGCCAGCGTCACCCCTTCGAAATCGAGCGCCGGTGCGCTGCCGCGTGTCGATACGTATTGCATATGCGAACAGCGCCTAGCGGCGACGGCGGCGCAATGCCAGCACGTAGATGACCAGCGCGGTCAGCGCGAAAAAGAACCACTGCCCGGCATAGGCGAGATGGTTGTTGGGCAGGTCAGCCGGATCGGGCTTGGCCATCGCTTGCAGCCCGGCCATAGGAGGATCTGCCACGAGCCGTGGCCCCGGGGCGATCACGCCGCTGATGAGACCGCCGGTGAAGGCAGGCTTGGCAAGATCGCGGCTGAAGCCAAGGTCAACGGGAACAACAGCGTGCAAGCCCTCCACACACCTCGCCCGGTGCACCCAGCCTTTCTGGCCCTCAGCCGAGGTGCCGGAGACCGCTTCGATGCTCTCGACCGCATTGCACCCAAGTAAACTGCGGCGGAACAACACTTCCTCGCCCTCGCCCTCCAGCGGGAACAGCGCCACCTCGCCTTCACCCGCCGCCACCTCGTATCGAGCGATCAGTGCCTCTTTCTCGGCCTTGCGCCCCAGCTGCCACACGCCGAGCGCAATCATGGTGGCGACCGCCGCCAAGACGATAATCGTCGGGATAATCGGCAGGCGGGCGTTCATGGCTGGCGTTCCTCGTATTGGTGATAGACCCACATGGCCTTGTAAAACCGCAGCGCAAAAATCACCGCACCCGCCGTCACCGGCACCCAGAACAGCAGCGAGGCCCACAAGGGCGGGCGCAGCCATTCGTCAACGCCCAGCGCAGCGAGGATCAGCGCCAGCGCCAGCAGCATCGTCACCACGCCGATAAACCGCCCGCCGCGTTCAAGGCTGAGGAAATTCAGCCCGCACTCCGTGCATTCACCAGCCAGCCGCGCAGGCGCGGCAAACAGCGTCCTCGCGCCGCAGCGGGGGCACAAACCGGAAAGGGCAGCCGAGAATAATCCCGGCTGCCCCTTCGTTTCATTCGGACTGTCATCCGCATCCATCAATGGAATTCAGCGCCCCAGCCGCCCCACACATAGACGGCGACGAACAGGAACAGCCACACCACATCGACAAAGTGCCAATACCAGGCAGCGGCTTCGAAACCGAAATGCTGGCGCGGGGTGAAGTGGCCGATATAGGCGCGGTACAGGCACACGCTGAGGAAGATCGTGCCGATCAGCACGTGGAACCCGTGGAAGCCAGTCGCCATGTAAAACGCGGATGAATAGGTGTTGCCGCCAAAGCCGAACGGCGCGACCGCATATTCATAGGCCTGGATCGAGCTGAACAGCACGCCCAACGCAATCGTCGCCCACAGGCCCTGCTTCAGCCCTTCACGATCACCGTGGATCAGCGAATGATGCGCCCATGTAACCGTGGTGCCCGAACACAGCAGGATCAGCGTGTTGAGCAGCGGCAGCGCGAAGGGATCGAGCACTTCCATGCCTTCGGGAATGAAGGCCGCAACAGCGCCCGCTTGGCCGAACAGGCTCGTCGTCGCGCCAGTTTCATGATCGAATTGCAGCGGAGTCGGGAACAGCGCGAAATCGAAAAAGCTCCAGAACCAGCCGACGAAGAACATCACTTCGGACGCGATGAACAAGATCATCCCATACCGCATATGCAGCTGCACCACCGGAGTATGATCGCCGCGCTGGGCTTCGATCACAACATTGCGGAACCACATGAAGAACGTAGCGAGCAATCCTGCCAGCCCCGCCCACACCACGACTTTGGATGCCATCCCGAACAGATCGGGGTAAAAGCTCAGCACCATGCCGCTAGTGAAAGTCAGCGCCGAAATCGAGCCGATCAACGGCCAGATATCGGGTTCAAGGATGTGATAATCGTGGTTTGCCTTGCCAGCCATTGGTCGGTCCCGTCCCTGGGTTGCGTAAAGGTTCAGTTGGTGCGCGCAGACGCCGGAGTTACCGGATCATCCGTGCGGTGAAAAGTATAGCTCAGCGTGATTTGCTCAACGCCCTGCATATTCGGATCGTTCAGCATCGCCGGATCGACGTAATACAATACCGGCATGATCACTTCCTGCCCCGGCGCGAGGGTTTGTTCGGTGAAGCAGAAGCACTGGATCTTGTTGAAATACTGGCCCGCCTGCACCGGTGTCACATTGAAGGTCGCCATCCCGGTGATGGAGCGCGAACTTTCATTGCGGGCGACATAGGTGGCGATGTCGCGTTCACCAATGGTGATGGTGTCGGTCGCCTGACTCGGGCGGAACGTCCACGGCATATCGCTCGAAGTGGAGGCATCGAAGCGGATCGAGATTTTCTGCCCGGTCGCATTCACAGCGGCGCGCGCGGCCTCGGCCTCGCTTGCCACCTGCGTGGTGCCGCCGAACCCGGTGACCTGACAAAACAGCCGATAGAGCGGCACCGATGCATAGCCGAGGCCGAGCATGAACACCGCGCCCAAGAACGCCAGCACGCCGACACGCACATTGCTCCGCGTGGTTTCATTTGCCTGCATTACGGGCGGGTGCGTTGCCATCAACCGTCTCCAATCCGCACCATGGTGATTGCGTAGAACAACACCACGAAGAACAATAGCGTACCCGCGACCACAAGATTGCGGCTTTTCTGGCGGCGGCGGTATTCGGTTTCTTCTTCGGGTGTCATGCGATCCATCCCTGATAGGCCGCCACGCGGTCTGCCACCAAAGCGGCAAACAGCACGAACAGATAGACGATCGAGTATTTGAACAAGCGCTTTTCGGGCAGCATTTTATCGTCCGCCGCCTTCATCCGCGATCCCACCGGAAGCGCCAGCGCGATGAACAAGGCCGACAAGACCACCGCGACCGAGCCATAGATCCAGCCCGTCCCGCCAATCGCCCACGGCGCGATCGCTACCGGGGTTAGCAGCAGGGTGTAGATCATGATCTGGCGGCGCGTGACTTTCTCGCCCGCGACCACCGGCAGCATCGGGATGCCGACCTTGGCGTAATCAGACTGCACGAACAGCGCCAGCGCCCAGAAATGCGGCGGCGTCCAGAAGAAGATGATGGCGAACAGCAGCACCGGCATCGCGGTAATCTCACCTGTCACCGCGACCCAGCCGATCAGCGGCGGAAACGCGCCCGCGCCGCCGCCGATGACGATGTTCTGCGGAGTGCGCGGTTTCAGCCACATGGTGTAGATCACCGCGTAATAGATGATCGCGCCCAGCAGCAGCGCCGCTGCCAGCCAGCCGATGGCGACGCCCATCAGGCACACCGACACGGCAGACAGGAAAACCCCGAAATCGCGCGCATCCTCACGCCGCATCCGCCCGGCGGGTAGCGGGCGGTTCATGGTGCGCTTCATCCCGGCATCAAGATCGGCTTCCCACCAATGGTTGAGCGCGGCTGAACCGCCCGCACCCATCGAAATCGCTAGAATAGCGGTGAAGCCCAGCACCGGATGAATGCTGCCCGGCGCCGCCAGCACGCCGCAGATCGCGGTGAAGATCACCAGCGTCATCACCCGCGGCTTGGTCAGCGTGAAAAAATCACGCCATTCCGCCGGGAGCGCAGCCGCGGTTGCGGCGGCGCTGGTCGGGCTGATCGGGGGCGAGGCGGTGTCCATAATCTTCTAGTGTCTCATTGGCGAAGAGCGCGGCATTGCCGCCGCGCCCCTGCCGATTGTTGTGCCGTTCGGTATGGGGAGCCTATGCACCCCGCCACCGCATGGCGATCAAACCGTTGCCGGGCGGTGATCGTGGTAGTCGTGGTGATCCTCGATCACCGGCAGCGTTTCGAACTGGTGATAGGGCGGCGGGCTCGACAGCGTCCATTCAAGCGTCGTCGCGCCTTCGCCCCACGGATTGGCCCCCGCCTTGCGGCCTGCCAGCAGCGCATAGCCGATGTTGACGAAGAAGAAGATCATCGACCCGGCCATGATGTAATAGCCGTAGGTGCTGACTTCGTGCCAGAAGGTGAAGGCCTCAGGGTAATCGGGATAACGGCGCGGCATCCCCTGCATCCCGAGGAAATGCTGCGGGAAGAAGATCACGTTCACGCCGATGAAGAACGTCCAGAAGTGCAGGTGGCTGAGCAGTTCGGAATGCATCCGACCGCTCATCTTCGGGAACCAGTAGTAGAAGCCCGCGAACAGCGAGAACACTGCGCCCATCGACAGCACGTAGTGGAAATGCGCGACCACATAATAGGTATCGTGCAGGTTATCATCGATCCCGCCATTGGCCAGCACCACCCCGGTCACACCGCCGACAGTGAACAGGAAAATGAAGCCCATCGACCACACCATCGGCGATTTGAAGCTGATGCTGCCGCCCCACATGGTGGCGATCCAGCTGAAGATCTTCACGCCGGTTGGCACCGCGATCACCATGGTGGCGGCGGTGAAATACATCTTGGTGTTCACGTCGAGACCCACGGTGTACATGTGGTGCGCCCAGACGATGAAGCCGACCACGCCGATGGCAACCATCGCGTAGGCCATGCCGAGATAACCGAACACCGGCTTCTTCGAGAATGTCGCCACGATTTGGCTGATCATGCCGAAGCCCGGCAGGATCATGATGTAAACCTCCGGGTGGCCGAAGAACCAGAACAGGTGCTGATACAACACCGGATCGCCGCCGCCCGCCGAATCGAAGAAGGTCGTGCCGAAATTGCGATCGGTCAACAGCATGGTAATCGCCGCAGCCAGCACCGGCAGCGCCAGCAGCAGCAGGAAGGCAGTCACCAGCACCGACCACACGAACAGCGGCATCTTGTGCAGGGTCATCCCCGGCGCGCGCATGTTGAAGATGGTGGTGATGAAGTTGGTCGCCCCCAGAATCGAACCCGCACCCGCCAGGTGGAGCGAGAAGATCGCGAAATCGACAGCAGGACCAACCGAACCGCTGGTCGACAGCGGCGCATAGACCGTCCAGCCCGTGCCCGCGCCGGGGCCGGAACCGCCGGGAACGAACAGCGAGAACACCAGACTGAGGAAGCCCGCCACCGTCAGCCAGAACGAAATGTTGTTCATCCGCGGGAAGGCCATATCCGGCGCGCCGATCATCAGCGGCACGAACCAGTTGCCAAAGCCGCCGATCATCGCCGGCATCACCATGAAGAACACCATGATGAGACCATGCGCGGTGATGAACACGTTCCACATATGCAGCGCGGTGTTCATATCATTGGCGCCGCCCATGAACTGCGCCCACCAGGTCAGGTATTGAATGCCGGGTTCAGCCAGCTCAACCCGCATGATCCCCGACATGGCCCCGCCCACGATCCCTGCGATGATCGCAAAGACGAGGTACATCGTGCCGATGTCCTTGTGGTTGGTCGACATGAACCAGCGGGCGAAAAAGCCCGGCTTGTGGTCCGCGTGATCATGCGCGTGATCATCGCCGTGGATGTCAAAACCTTCTGCGGTGGTAGCCATTGTCAGATACTCTTCCGATGATATTCGTTTATGTCTTAGCGCGCGGTCAGCGCGGCAACCTTTTCAGGCGCGGCAGCGGCGTCTTCGCCCGCCTCATCACCCGGCATTGTGCCGCCTTGCGCCTTTACCCATGCCGCGAATTGTTCAGGCGCCAGCGCCTCAACCGCGATCGGCATATAGGCGTGGCGTGAACCGCACAGTTCGGAACACTGGCCGTAATAAACGCCCGGTTCCTTGATGGTCAGCAGCTTTTCATTCAGCCGCCCCGGCACCGCGTCCATCTTGAACCACAGCGACGGCACGGCAAAGGCGTGGATCACGTCGCTTGCGGTGGTCTGGATGCGCAGCGGCACTCCAGCAGGCACCACCATGCGGTTATCCACCGCCAATTGCGCCGGTTCGCCGCGCTTCAACGCTTCGTCATCGGGCAACATATTGGAAATCACTTCGATTTCGCCGTGATCGGGATAGGTGTAGCCCCAGTACCACTGATAGCCCGTCGCCTTGATCGTCACCGCGTCAGCGGGCGGCGTTTCATATTGGCGCGCCAGCAGCGTGATCGAAGGCACCGCGATTACCACCAGAATGATCACCGGAACAATCGTCCACACCACTTCGATCATGGTGTTGTGCGTCGTCTTGGACGCCACCGGGTTCGCCTTGCGGTTGAACCGCACCACCACATACAGCAGCAGGCCAAGCACCAACAGGCTGATGATCGTGATCACCGGCATCAGAATCGCATCGTGCATCCACAGCGCGTAATCGCCATTGTCGGAGTACTGATCCTGAAACGTCAGGCTTTTGATCGGGTCGTCCTGATAGGACGTTGGCATGCCCTTGCCCTTGGTCGGGGCCATCGGGGTGTAATCGCCCGCCGTCACGGTCGAAGCCTCCGTGACCGATTCGATCAGGCCAGCATCCGGCGCAGTTGCCTGCAATGCCGGAGCACCAATCGCCGCGTCTTGCGCGCCTGCACCAACCGGCGCGAACAGCGCCATGCCAGCGGCCAGCGCCGCGAGAGTAGCCAACTTCATACGGGTATGCATCTGACCCATCATCATGTGCCCAAACAATATCTAAGTTATGACCCCATACTGCAAATCGGCGCATTGCGTCAGCAAGCGTTGAAAAACAGCGTTCCGCCAGCAGATATGCCAGCCTCATCCTCGCCCTTAGCCGCGCTTGCCGAGGGCCTCAAGCGCTTCTAGGGAGAAAATTATGCAAGCCTCCATGATTGCCGCGCAAGTCGGCGCTTCCCAACAGTTTTTCAGAGCACAATCATGACCGAAGACGACGTATTGGCAGAGTTTCGCGCATCGGGCGCTTTGCTCGAAGGGCATTTCAAGCTGTCTTCGGGCAAGCATAGCGGGCATTATCTGCAATGCGCCCGCGTGCTGATGAACCCCGCCCGCGCCGCGCGACTGGCCGCAGCGGTGGTGGCTGGCGTCCCGGCAGATGTGCGCGAACGGATCGACGTGGTGGTCTCCCCCGCGATGGGCGGGATCATCATCGGGCATGAAGTGGGCCGGGCGCTGGGCAAGGATGCGCTGTTCCTCGAACGGCCCGACGGGGTATTCAACCTGCGGCGCGGCTTTGCGCTGGAGAAGGGCGCAAAGGTGCTGATGGTCGAAGATGTCGTCACCACCGGACTTTCCAGCCGCGAAGCCATCGCCGCCGTCGCGCGCGAGGGGGGCGAGGTGATCGCCGAATGCGCGATCATCGACCGGTCTTGCGGTTCTGTCGATCTCGGCGTGCCGTTCTACCCGCTGCTCGCCATTGATTTTCCGACCTATGATGAAGGCGACATCCCCGAAAGCCTGGCGCGCATCGACGTGACCAAGCCCGGAAGCAGAAAAGCATGAACGCGGCCCTCCACCCCCCTCTGCGTCTCGGCGTGAATATCGATCACGTCGCGACGATCCGCAACGCGCGCGGCGGCGATCATCCCGATCCAGTGCGCGCGGCGGAGATTGTCGCAGCGGTCGGCGGCGACGGGATTACCGCACACCTGCGCGAAGATCGCCGCCATATCCGCGACGAAGACTTGGCGCGGATTCAGGCGGCGACCAACCTTCCGCTCAACCTCGAAATGGCGGCGACGCGCGAAATGCTCGCCATCGCGCTGCGTCACAAGCCCCACGCCGCCTGCATCGTCCCCGAAAAGCGCGAGGAACGCACCACCGAAGGCGGGCTGGACGCGGCGGGGCTGCACAACACGTTGGTGCCGATTGTTGAGGAACTGCGCGCCGCGGGCATCCGCGTTTCGCTGTTTATCGAGGCCGAAGAACGCCAGCTCGACACCGCACTGCGGCTGGGCGCGCCGGTGGTGGAATTTCACACCGGCCAATACGCCCACGCCTTTGCCGATGGCGACCGCGCGCAGGTGGAACGCGAATTGCGCCGCATCACCGACATGGCCGCGCTCGCCGCCAAGAACGGGATTGAACCGCACGCGGGCCACGGGCTGACCTTTGAGAATGTGCAACCCATCGCCGCGATTCCGCAGATCGCCGAACTCAACATCGGCCATTACCTGATCGGTGAGGCGGTGTTTGTCGGCCTCGAAAACGCGATCCGGCGGATGCGTGAATTGATGGATGAGGCGCGATAAGGTGTCGGACGCCGATCTCCCCCCGCTTGCCGCTGCGCAGAAACGCTGGGCCTTTGCCGCTGCTGCGCTGTTCCTGATCGCCATCGGCTTCCTCGGCTTTGCGCTCAACGCGCAGGTGATGGTGGTATTCGCGGCTGGTTGGGTGGCCTTGCAGATTTTCGGCTATGTCGGCGCGCTGCGGGTGGCCAAGGGCGATTTCGCGCACCCATTGTTCAAATCGCAGGTCATGCTCCACGTGATCGCGTTGGCGTTGCTGGTTGCCGTATTTCTGCGAGCGTTCAAATGATCATCGGCCTCGGATCAGACCTCTGCAATATCGAGCGGATCGGCAATTCGCTCGCCCGTTTTGGTGAGCGGTTCGAAAACCGCGTGTTCACCGAAGTGGAAATCGCCAAGGCCCGCCGCCGTCCCTTCACCATCGCGGGCACCTACGCCAAACGCTTCGCCGCGAAGGAGGCGTTTTCCAAGGCGGTCGGCACCGGGTTCAAGCGCGGGGTGTTCATGAAGGACATCGGCGTGGTCAACGCACCGTCAGGCGCGCCGACGCTGGCGCTGACTGGCGGCGCGGCTTTGCGGCTTGAAGAAATGATCCCGGCAGGCCATGAGGCGCGCATTCATCTGACCCTCACCGATGATCACCCCTGGGCGCAGGCCTTTGTGATCATCGAAGCTATCCCTCTGTGATCGGCCCATCGCCCATGGCAACCACTGAAAGCCCGCAAGTGACTGACAAAACTGCGCATGAAGCCTCTGAGAAGGTCAACTGGCTGGCGGAAATCCGCGGCCTTGCGCTGATGCTGCTGGCGGTGCTGGCGTTCCACAGCCTGGTGGCCAAGCCGTTCTACATCCCATCAACCTCGATGATGCCGAGCCTGTGGGTCGGTGATCGGCTGGTGGTGAGCAAATATCCCTATGGCTGGTCGTGGGCCTCAGCCAGCTTTCACCTGCTGCCGCGCTCTGATTGGCGGGTGTGGGCGGCAACGCCCGAATATGGCGATATCGTCATCCCCGTGCACCCTTTGCGGGACGAGGATTACATCAAACGCGTGGTCGCCCTGCCCGGCGATACCATCGAAGTGCGCGGCGGGCAGATCATCCTTAACGGCACCCCGATCAAACGCGAAGTGGTGCCAGCCGTGCGAATCCCGTTTGAACCTGCGCTGATGTGCAAGGACGGGCCGTGCCTTGTCGGGTTTGAGCAGTTTCGGGAAACTGGGCCGGACGGGCGCGAATACTTCGCCCCGCCCACATGGCGCGAAACTCTGCCCAACGGCGCGACCTATCTCACCATCGATTACCGCGATCAGCCGCTCGATGATTACGGCCCTTATACCGTGCCTGCCGACCACGTGTTCGTTATGGGCGACAACCGCGATCAATCCGCCGATAGCCGCGCAGCAGCGGAAGAAAACGGGCTTGGCGACGGGGTGCCGCTGGCGAATATCGGCGGACGGGCGGAGTTTATCACCTTCAGCCTCGACGGGTCGACCACCTGGAACCCGATGAGCTGGTTCACCAGCCTGCGCGGCGACCGCGCATGGACGACACTGCGCCCGCCGCTGGCCGAGGGCGTCGTCCAAGCGCCCGCCGCCGAGTAGTTCGAGGCATACTGAAACATGGCCCGCAAGTTTCTCTATTTCATCGCATTCTGCATTGTTCTGGTAATCAGCGCAGGGATCCTGCTTTCGCTATTTGCGGACAAGTTGACGGCCATTGCGCTGGTGCCATCGGCAGAGTTTGCCCCTGTCGCTCCGCTGGAAGCGAACGCTTACGAAGACCCCGCCCTGTGGTATTCGCGCCCGGGCATCGGGGTAAACGATCCGGCACGCTGGCAGCCCGCCTACGCCAGCGACCGCGGCCTGCTGCCAGCCCCAGCCGAACCCAAAGCGGCGCCGTTCGCCGTCTTCTTCGTCCATCCCACCAGCTACCTCAACCGTTCAAGCTGGAACGCCCCGCTCGACAATGGCGGCGATGCCGACGCCGAACGCATCGCCCGCATTTACCTGCGCGGCATGGCCAGCCCGTTTAACGCGGCGAGCGAAATCTGGGCGCCGCGTTACCGGCAGGCGACGATGGGCGCTTTCCTGACCGACGCACCCGAAGCCGGGCAGGCGATCGAAGCCGCCTATGCCGATGTGCTGGAGGCTTACCGCTATTTCCTGTCCTCGGTCGCGCCCGACACCCCGATTGTGCTCGCCGGGCACAGCCAAGGCGCGCTGCATCTGAAGCGCCTGCTGGCCGAGGAAGTGCGCGGATCGCCCACGGCGACGCGGCTGGTAGCGGCCTATATCATCGGCTGGCCGATTTCGGTGCAGCATGATCTGCCCGCAATGGGCTTTCCCGCCTGCGCCACTGCTGAACAGTCAGGCTGCATCATGAGCTGGTCAAGCTTTGCCGAACCGGCTGACCCGGCGAGTGTCCTCAAGATCTATTCCACCTCCAAGGCGATGGATGGTGAACTGGCGGGCGACAGCCCAATCCTGTGCACCAATCCGCTGACCGGCGTTTATGGCGGCAACGCCCCAGCCAGCGCCAACTTCGGCACGCTGGTGCCCGAAGACAGCATGGAAAAGGGCGAAATTGTCCCCGGCCTTGTCCCGGCGCGGTGCGATGCGCGCGGATTGCTACTAATCGGCCCGCCGCCCGCAATGGGATCTTACGTGCTGCCGGGCAACAATTACCACGTCTATGATCTGCCGCTGTTCTGGGCGAACACCAAGGCGGACGTGATCCGGCGGGCTGAGGCATGGCAGAAGGCGGGTTGATCTTCGAAGACGCGCACGGCTTTGCCGACGCGCTGGGAGAAGCCGGCGTGTTGCTCGGCCTCGATCTCGGCACCAAAACGATTGGCACCGCGACCTGCGATGCGGGTTGGCGCTTTGCCACCAACAACGCCACCATCGCGCGCGGCAAGTGGGGGCGCGACCGCGAAACCTTGGCCGCGCTGATCCAGATGCGCGGCGTGCGCGGCATCGTGCTCGGCCTGCCGCGCAACATGGACGGCAGTGAAGGCCCGCGCGCACAGGCCAGCCGCGCCTATGCCCGCAACTGCGCCGAAGCCTTTGCGCTCCCGATCCTGCTGTGGGACGAACGCTGGTCAACCCAGGCCGCCGAAGCCGCGATGATCGGGCAGGACATGAGCCGCGCCAAGCGCGCCGCCGCGATTGATAGCCATGCCGCAGCCGTCATCCTGCAAGGCGCGATTGATCGGCTGGCGGGGGGCGTTTTGTGAACCCGCGACTGGTAGCTTTAACAAGACTTGCACCCGGTGCATCCGCGCCCCTATTGCGCCTGCCATGACGACGCCCCCCGCCCGGTTCGATGCGCGCGAAGCATCCAAATGGTTTTTCCAGCACGGCCATACCGGCTGGCTGGGATTGCGGTTTGCCGATCAGGGCGACAACTGGGTTGAACTGGAACTGCCGTGGCGCGAAGATTTGCTGGGGGATCGCAGCCGCCCGGTGCTCGCCTCCGGCCCGATCATCAGCCTGATGGACATGGCCAGCGGCATGGCGATCTGGCAGGCGAGCGGAACGTTCAAGCCAGTGGCGACGCTCGATTTGCGCGTCGATTACCAGCGCCCGGCGCGCGAACGGGCCAGTGTGCGCGGGCGGGTGGAATGCTATCGCCGCACGCGTTCGGCAGCCTTCGTGCGCGGTATCGCCCATGATGGCGACCCTGACGATCCGGTCGCTCATGTTGCAGGTGTGTTCATGACCATCGGGGCCGATCCGCGTGAGGCGAATCCGGCACTTGGTGGAGGCGAAGCAAATGACTGAGGGGCGAGAAGGTTTGGGGGAGCTTCCCGCCTATGCCCGCTCGCTCGGCATCACGGTGCACAGCGAGGATGCCGGAATGCCGGTACTGACAGTCGATTTCGGCCCGATGGTCGAAGGCCGCCCAGCCCACTTCCACGGCGGCGCGACCGCCGGATTGCTGGAAACGGCAGGCTATGCCGCGCTACGCACCGCCTTGCTGGCAACCGGGCGCGATCCGCAGTTGAAGCCGATCAACATCACCGTGCAATATCTCGCCGCTGGCAAGAGCAAGCCGAGCTTCGCAATCGGCCGCATCACCCGGTTGGGGCGGCGCAATGCCAATGTCACGGTGGAAGCATGGCAGGATGACCGCTCCCGCCCGATTGCGACAGCCGTTATGAATATATTGATGGTGTAACCGGTTCGTCCTGAGCTTGTCGAAGGACTGTCCTTTCTTCGCCCGGCACAAAAGGGAAATGCGACCCTTCGACAAGCTCAGGGCGAACGGAAAAGGGATACGCATTGCTGCGCTAGGGCGGCGGCGGCGCGGCAGGCGTTGGCGCGGGTTGCACCACCACCCCGCCCTCGCCCACCCGCACTTCGACCGGCACGCCGTCCTTCGCAATCACCACCCCTCCGCCATCAATTCGCAGCGTGGTGCCGTTCTCGCCCAATGGAATTTCGCCGCCCTCAATATCAAACTGCTGGATTGGGCCTTCGGGATCGGGCGATTCGGATGGTTCGGGCTGCGGCGCGGCTTCGATTTTCAAGGCACCGCGCATGAAATCGCGCCAGATCCGCGCGGGGGTGCTGCCGCCGGTTACGCCCTTCATCGGGGTGTTGTCATCATTGCCGATCCACACGCCGACCACCAGATCGCCCGCATAGCCCACGAACAACGCATCGCGGTAATCCTGCGAGGTGCCGGTCTTGCCGTAGTTGGCAATCGGCAGCACGGCATTGCGCCCCGTCCCGCGATTGATCGCCGCGCGCAGCATCGTCTCAAGGTCTTTGTGGGTGCGCGATGAAAGGCTGTCCTTGCGCGTGGTCAGCCATTCCCACCACGTGCGTGTCCCGCGCGGGAAGGCGTGGGGTTCGACCGGAAATTCATTCGCGGCGATCCCGGCATAGGCGGCAGTCAGCTCCATCAGCGTCATCACCGAAGTGCCGAGCGCGAGGCTGGGATCTCCCTCTGCCATCGGCGCGGTGATGCCGAGCGCGCGGGCCTGGGCGATCACCTTGTCGCTGCCCACCGCCTGAAACAGCCGGAACGCTGCGACATTGCTCGACCGTGCAAAGGCATCTTCAAGCGTGATCTGATCGGAATAGCGCCCGGCAGCGTTTTTGGGGCGGTAGCTGCCTTGGGTGATTTCGGTGTTGGGGATGGTGTCATCAGGCTCCCACCCGGCTTCGAGCGCGGCGAGATAGACGAAGGTCTTGAAGGTTGATCCCGGCTGGCGGCGCGCCTGCGTGACCCGGTTGAATGATGATTTGCCGTAGTCGCGCCCGCCCACCATCGCCACGACTTCGCCATTGCGGCGCATCGCCACCAAGCCAACCTGCGCTCCGCCAAGCGGCGCACGCGCTACCACGCGGTTGGCAAGCGCCTGAAGCCGCGCATCGAGCGTGGTGGTCAGCACCTGCCTTGAATAGCTCGCCTCCATCCCCTCACGCGCCAGCGGCAGCGCCCAATCGGCAAAATAGGTGCCGGTCGGCAGGTTATCGTCACGGGTGCGCACATCGATGCGGGGATCGGGTAGCGCCTTGGCCTCAGCCGCCGTCAGATAGCCTTCCTCGACCATCGCGCCGACCACCAGATCCATCCGCGCGCGCGCCTTGTCGTAATGCCGCGTCGGGGCATAGCGCGACGGTGCCTGCAACAATCCCGCCAGCATCGCCGCCTGTTCGGGGCGCAGCTTTTCGGGCTGGCGGTAGAAATAGTGCAAGGAGGCGGCGCGCAGGCCATATTGATTGTCACCGAAATAGGCGTTCGACAGATAGCGTTCGAGGATTTCGTCCTTGGTCAGCCACCCTTCCAGCCAGAACGCGATCAACGCCTCGCGCGCCTTGCGGCTGAGGCTTTGTTCAGGCGTGAGGAAGGTGAATTTCGCCAGCTGCTGGGTGATGGTCGATCCGCCGCCATATCCCGTCCACACCGCCCGCGCGATACTGCGCGGGTCGATGCCCCAGTGGGTGTAGAACCGGCGGTCTTCGATGGCGATGAAGGCCTGTGTGACGTGCGGCGGCAGGTCGGCGACCTTGACCGGGGCTTCAACCACTGCGCCGCTACGCGCAATCGGCGTGCCATCGCTGGCGAGCAACGTAACCTGCGGCGGGGCGATGGGTTCAAGGCTTTTGGATAGCGGCGCGGTGGTGGCAAGCCAGCCGATCAGCAGCACGAACAGCGCGAGGCTGGCCAGAATGCCGCGCCCCGTCCACCACAGTTTGGAGCGCGCGCGCCAGTAATCGCGCTGCCACCAGCGCCGACGGCGGCGCTCCTCAACCTCAACCGCCGCATCGATGTGATCCAGCCGCGCATCCCACGCATCGAAATCAGGCTTGGCCGAGACGCGCGGGCGCGGTGCATCGTCGTCATCATCATCAATCGGGCGCATCGATTCGTACAGCGGGTAGAACCCGGCAGGCGCATCGTCCCGACCGCGATCAGCCCTGGCCCGCGGGCCTTTCCAGAATCGGTCGAACAGCTCCATGTTGTCGCTGTATTATCAGCCTATGACACTGCGGGGCAAGCGGCTTGCTTAACGCTTCTTCGCCGCGCCTTCGGGCAGGTCTTCGCCGAACACGCGCTGGTAATATTCGGCCACCAGCGTGCGTTCCGCCTCGTCACATTTGTTGAGGAAGCTGAGCCGGAACGAGAAACCCACCGACCCGAAGATTTCTGCGTTCTGCGCCCAGGTGATGACCGTGCGCGGGCTCATGACGGTCGAAATGTCGCCGTTGATAAAGCCTTGGCGGGTTAGTTCGGCCACCTTGACCATGTCGGCGATCAGCTTGTCATCCGCCTCAGGCGTTTTGGTTTTGACGATTTGCTGTTCCACCTCGGGCGCGAGGTAATTCAACGCCACCACGATGTTCCAGCGGTCCATCTGCGCCTGATTGATCGCCTGCGTGCCGTGATACAGCCCGCTGGTATCGCCAAGGCCCACGGTATTGGTGGTGGCGAACAGCCGGAACCACGGGTTGGGCGTGATCACGCGGTTCTGATCGAGCAGCGTCAACCGGCCATCGAATTCCAGAATCCGCTGGATCACGAACATCACATCGGGCCGCCCGGCGTCATATTCGTCAAAGGTCAGCGCCACCGGGTGCTGCAACGCCCACGGCAGGATACCTTCCTTGAATTCAGTGACTTGCAGCCCATCCTTCAACACGATCGCATCGCGCCCGATCAGGTCGATGCGGCTGATATGCGCATCAAGGTTCACCCGGATGCTCGGCCAGCCGAGCCGGGCTGCGACCTGTTCGATATGGGTCGATTTGCCGGTGCCGTGATAGCCCTGCACCATCACCCGCCGGTTATGCGCAAAGCCCGCAAGAATCGCCAGCGTGGTGTCCGGATCGAACACATAGGAATCGTCAATCTCGGGCACGTGCTCGCTCAGATGCGAGAAGGCGGGCACCTGCCAATCGACATCGATACCGAACGTCTCGCGGACGTTGACGGTGGTATCGGGCTGAGCCGGAAGGGCGGTATCGCCGGTGACATTGTTCTTGGAATGTGCAGTCATCGTGCCGTCCGGTTAGAACGCATGGGCGCGGCCTGCAAGCGGTGGTTTGCCAATAAGGGCTGGCAATCTGGGCAAGCGCGTTTCCCTCCGCAACGCTTCACGCCTATAGCGGACGCCATGCTCGATCCGGTCGAATCGCTGCGTTTGAAACTGGTGTCGCAAGTGCGCGGGGTGTTCCACGATGTGAGCAAGGGGCAGACGCCGACCCCGCCTTCGGACGATGCGCTGTTCGCGCGCGATACCCCGATCCGGCTGGTGCACGCCGATATCGTCGGGATGATGACCGGCGGAGTGCGCGCGCTGCTGTTGCAAATGCTCCACCCGCACGCGCTGCAAGGGGTGCTGGATCATTCCAATTTTCGCGAAGATATGCACGGGCGGTTGCAACGCACCGCGCGGTTTATTGCGGTGACGACCTTCGGCCACCGTGATGATGCGATGGCGGCGATTGACCGGGTGAACCGTATTCATGCGAAGGTCGGCGGCACCCTTCCCGATGGCTCGCCTTATGAAGCGACCAACCCGCGCACGCTGGCGTGGGTGCACGTGACCGAGGCGCAGAGCTTCCTTGCCGGCTATCTGCGCCATGTCCGCCCCGATATGCAGGGCGCGCAGCAGGACGAATATTACCGTCAGTTTGCGGTGATCGCCCGCGCATTGGGGGCCGATCCGGTGCCCGAAACCCGCGCCGAGGCCGAGGCGATTTTCCGTGAGTTGCGCCATGATCTGAACGCTTCACCCGCCGCGCGCGAGGTGGCGCAGCTTGTCCTGACCCAGCGCCCTAAAGGCACGCCGCTCGCCGTGCAGACGGTGATGACTGCGGATGCTGTGGCGATGCTGCCCGATTGGGCGCGCACCATGTTGCGGCTGCAACGCCCGCTGCTGACCGCAATTCCGGCACGCGCCGCAACATGGGGCATGGGCCGGACATTGCGCTGGGCGTTCCGGCAGAATGCGCCGTCGCAGCCCTAAGTCAACGCCGCGCTTTTCCTGAGCAGTTGATAGGCGTCCACCACCGCGTTCAGCCGCGCTTCGTGCCGCCGGTCGCCACCGTTGCGATCGGGGTGATAGCGCCGCACCAGTTCGGAATAGCGCCGCCTGAGCCGGGTGCGGTCAGTATCTGAACCCAGCCCCATGGTTTCCAGCGCCTGCGCTTCCTCACGCGAAAACCTGCCCGACGCGGCCATCTGACCCTCGCGTTCAGCACGGCTGCGGATGCCGCGTGCGCGCGCCGCGATGGCGTCCAGCGGATCGGCATAATCCGCCCAGCGCGGCACACCGTCCACCCCCGCATCGGGGCGAAAGGTGCGCGATTCAGTGCGCCACCCGGCAATCGGTGATTGGGCGGCGATGATTTCCTCGGCGCTCATGCCGTCAAACCAGTCATATCCCGCATTGAATTCGCGCACATGATCAAGGCAGAACCAGCGCCATTCGCCCGGCCCGTCAAAGCCATTGGGGCGGCGACCGGGTGCGCGAAATTCGCCCGCCTCGTGGCAACCCGGCGCTTCACATTGTTCCTGCGCGCGCTCGACGCGGCCATGAAACCGCGATGAAGGTTTGGGGCGTGACGACATAGGGCTTGAGAATGGCGATCCTGCCCCCAAGTTCCAAGCCATAATCGCGCCGCCATGCCTGCGAAAAAGGAAAGCCTTGATGACCGGAACCGTTGCCGCCGAAATGCACTCCCTGCTGACCGAGGCATTTGCCCCGACACGGCTTGCCATCATCAATGATAGCGCCAAGCATCACGGCCATAGCGGCGATGACGGGTCGGGCGAATCGCATTTCACCATCGAAATCGAAGCGGCGGCGTTTGCCCCGATGAACCGCCTTGCCCGCCAGCGCGCGGTGATTGCGGCGTTGGGCGATATCGTCGGCGGGCGGGTTCATGCGGTGGCGATCAAGGCGGGCGTGCCTGCCGAATGAGCGCGGGCCCGGTATTGCGCCTGCGCCGCGCGGCGCGGCTGATCGTGCTCGACGCACAAGGCCGCGCGCTAATGTTCCGTTACGACGTGCCGGGCAGGCCGCCGTTCTGGGTGACAGCAGGCGGTGAATGCGAAGCGGATGAAACGTTCGACGATGCAGCGCGGCGCGAATTGTTCGAGGAAACCGGCATCATTGCCGATCCGGGGCCGCAAATCGCGCAGATGACACCGCAATTCATCACGGTTCAGGGCGAACCGGTGCAGGCCGACGAACGCTTCTATCTCGTCCGCGTGGCCGAAGCGCGGATCGACACCAGCCGCCACACTGCCACCGAACAGGCGATGATGACCCAGCACCGCTGGTTCACCCGCGAAGAGCTTGCCCACTGGCCCGAAGCGGTGTTTCCTGCCAATATCATCGCCATGATCGAGCAGGAACAACACCCATGATCACGCAGACCATCACCCCCGTCACCCATGATCTGGGCGCGTTTGAGGTGCGGCGCGTGCTGCCTTCGCGCGCGCGATCGATGGTGGGGCCGTTCATCTTTGTCGATCAGTTCGGCCCGGCCAATCTGACCGGCGACGGCATGAATGTCCGCCCGCATCCGCATATCAACCTTGCCACAGTGACATGGCTGTTCGACGGCGCGATTGACCACCGTGACAGCCTTGGCAGTTTTGCCACGATCCGCCCCGGACAGGTCAACCTGATGACCGCAGGGCGCGGGATCGTGCATTCCGAACGCAGCCCCAAGGCGGAATTGGCGACCAATCCGGGGATGTTCGGAATGCAGACATGGCTCGCCCTGCCTGACGGGCGCGAGGAGATCGACCCGGCGTTCGAGGCCGTGACCGATCTCCCCGTGGTTGCCGATAACGGCGCCAAGGCATGGGTCATCATGGGCAAATTGTGGGGCGCGCGTGCCCCCACCACTACCCACGCCGCGACGATCTATGCCGAGATTGTGCTGGAGCCCGGCGGATCGATCCCGCTGGATGCCGATGCCGACGAACGCGCGGTGATGTTGGTGAGCGGCGACGCCAGTGTCGATGGCGTCGCGCTTGAACGATACCAGCTGGCCGTGCTCGCACCGAGCGCGGCGATGCGGTTGGCCAGCGATAACGGCGGGCGGGTGATGCTGCTCGGCGGTGAGGCTTTCGCTACCAAGCGTCACGTCTTCTGGAACTTCGTCAGCTCTGATCGCGAACGGATCAATCAGGCCAAGGACGATTGGCGCGCGGGCCGTTTTCCAAAGGTGCCGGGCGACGAAGACGAATTTATCCCCTTGCCCGAAAAGCCCAACACCGCCAGCTATCCCTGAACGCATATTCGGGAGAGAGCTGGCATGGATTATTCGGGCAAGGTGGCGTGGATCACCGGGGCATCATCGGGGATCGGCGCGGCGCTGGCGCGCGAATTGGCGGCGCGCGGCGCGCATGTGGTGCTGTCAGGCCGCGATGAAGCACGGCTGGCCGAGGTTGCGGCGGACTGCGGAGAAAGCCTGCTGCTGCCCTTCGATGTGCGCGACGATGCCGCGCTGGCAGATGCCACCGCAAAAGCCATCGCGTGGAAAGGCGGGGTCGACATCGCCTTTGCCAATGCCGGGGTTTCCCAACGCAGCCGCGCATTGAACACCGATATGCAGGTTTATCGTGACATCATCGCGATTGATCTGACCGCACAGATTGCCTTTTCCCAAGGGTTGATCGGCCACATGGCAGAGCGCGGCTCTGGCGCGCTGGGGTTCATCTCATCCATCGCGGGCAAGGTCGGTGTGCCGATGCGCACCGCCTATTGCGCGGCGAAGTTCGGGCTTGCGGGCTATGCCGATGCGCTGCGGGCCGAACTGTCGCAGTCGGGCGTCTCCGTTCACACGATCTACCCCGGATCGGTCGCCACCAATGTCTCGCGCAATGCGCTGACTGGCGCGGGCGAGGCGCGTGGGCGCAGCGACAAGGCGATCGACGAAGGCATCCCTGCTGAGGTCGCCGCGCGCCAAATGCTCGACGGGATCGCGGCTGGGCAGCGCGAAATCATCATCGCCGAGGGCGCGGAACAGGCGATGGGCGAATTGCGCCGCACGCCCGATACTTTGTTCGATTCTGTCGCAGGGATGGTCGCGGCTGGCTACATGGACAAGATGGAGCAAGGCTGATGCATTTTGATCTCAAGCGCGTGGCCCTGCCCAACGGCATTCACCTTAACGTGGTGGACGAAGGCCCAGTCGATGCACCGGTGCTGATCTTCCTCCACGGCTTTCCCGAAAGCCACCGCACCTGGCGACATCAGATCGCGCATTTCAAGGATCGGTTCCGCTGCATCGCCCCCGATCAGCGCGGCTATCGCGGATCGTCAAAGCCGCAGGATGTGGCCGCCTATACGCCGGACAAGCTGATCGGCGATGTGTTCCTGTTGGCGGACGCGCTGGGGATCGGCAGCTTTACCATCGTTGGCCACGATTGGGGCGGTGCGATTGCCTGGGGTGTGGCGCTGGGCGGGCAGCACGCGCGGGTGAACAAGGCGGTGATCGCCAACGCCCCGCACCCCTCGATCTTTCAGCGCCTGCTCTACACCCACCCCGGCCAGCGCGCGGCGAGCCAGTATATCCGCGGGTTTCGCGATCTCGCCAATGATGCGCTGGTCGAGGAGCACGGCCTCACCGGATTGCTGCTGAAGGAGGTCAAATGGGATCGCCCATCCGCCATGGAGCCAGAGGAACGCGAAGCTTTGTTGCTGGATTGGCAGAACCGCGATGCCGCCTTCGGGATGCTCAATTACTACCGTGCCAGCCCGATTGACGTGCCACTGATGGATGCGCCGTTTGAAGTTCCCGCAGGCTACACCCCGCCCGCCTTGCCCAAACTCACAATCCCGACTCTGGTGATCTGGGCGCTCGATGACCTCGCTCTGCCGCCGGAAAACCTTGATGGGTTGGAGGATATCATCGACCCGCTGACCATCGTGCAGGTTCCTGATTGCGGGCATTTCGTTCCTTGGGAAGCGCCAGAGGCAGTGAATGCGGCGATTGAGGCGTTTCTGGCGGGTTAAGCGCCCACCAGCCACTCCACATCCGCGCCGTGTGGATGCGACCACGTCAGCTGCGTTTCCTCACCCCCGCCGGGCCAATATTGCACCGTCAGCTTGTGGCGGTGAACGGAGCGATCAGCCTCAACCATGATCCACGCCAGCGGGCGCTCGCTGGTCGCGCGCGCACCCGCTGCCGCCATCGCCGCCGTTACCCGCACCTGTTGATCGGCTGGGACATATTGCCAGACAATCGAATGCATCAGCACCCGCGTTTCGCCGCTGGCTTGCGGCTTGGCCAGTTCGGCCTCGACGAAATCGGCGGCATTCATTGGCACCAGATCGGGCTTGCGCTGGTGGGCGGCCTGGATCGCGGCATCCATCCGTTCAAACCGGATGGTGTGTTCCGGCCAGATATAGGCCTTTAATCGCAGCGCCTGCGCGGGATCGGTCAGATCGACCGGAGCGACATCGCAGCCTTTGGTGGAGACAATGGCGATGTTGCGTTGCGGCGGCGGCGAGCCATGCCATTGCGGGGCGAAGTGGATCACCGCATCATCCGGCCCCACCATCACCCCGCCCAGATCATAGGAATAGCGATCCAGCATCAGGTTGATCCCGGCGCTCGACCCGATTTCAAGGCATTGGAAGCGCGGCGGCAGGCCTTGATCGGCGAGCCACAGCATCGCGGCGATAAAATTGGCTGATCGCCCGGCCTCATTGGTCTGCGGTGGGCCATCGAGCCACGGAAGCAACGCGGCTTCGTGCGCCCGTATAACCGCGCCGATAATCGCCGCGTCATCGGCATTTTCGCCGCGATAGATCGGGGCCAGTTCGGGTGCAGCGCCGGACAGGTGGAGCGCGTGGATGCCCCCTGCTACCCGCAATGACAGCGCATCAGCCAGCGGCGCACCCTGCCAACCCCGGATGCGCGCCAACAGCACGCTTGCCGCGTCAGTTTCCAGAACGGCTGCGATCCCCGCCACCACCCGCGCAGTGATCGGCGCGCCCGCGTGCTGGCAATAGGCGACCTGATTCGAAAACGCGGTCGCCACCGCGCCCGGCCCGGCGGTGTTCATATCGACGAATTCATACGCCGGACGATCCGCCGAATTGCCCATTCCCATTGCCCTTTCGCCGCCTCGCCCTTAAGTGCGCCCACGATCATGAACACGAATGACATCCACGACAATCCCGGACAGCTCACCTTCGCTGTCCCCAAGGGCCGCATTCTTGATGAAGCGCTGCCCGTGATGGCGCGCGCCGGGGTGGAGCCTGCTGCGGACTTCCACGATCCCAAAAACCGTGCGCTGGCGTTTGCCACCAACCGCGCGGATATGCGGTTAATCCGGGTGCGCGCGTTCGATGTCGCGACCTTTGTGGCGCACGGCGCGGCGCAGGTCGGGATTGTCGGGTCGGACGTGATCGAAGAATTCGACTACGCCGATCTTTACGCGCCGGTCGATCTTGGCATCGGTCTGTGCCGCCTGTCGGTGGCGCGGCTGGCCAGCGACATGGATGAACCGGGCAGCGTCAGCCACCTGCGCGTCGCCACCAAATACCCCAACCTTACCCGCCGCCATTTTGAGGCTGCGGGCGTGCAGGCTGAATGCGTCAAGCTGAACGGCGCGATGGAACTGGCCCCTTCGCTCGGGCTGGCGCGGCAGATTGTCGATCTTGTCTCAACCGGCAAGACGCTGAAGGAAAACGGGTTGGTGGAAACCGACGTGATTATCGAAATTTCGGCCCGCCTGATCGTCAACCGCACCGCCTTGAAAACCGATCCGCGCGTTGCCGAACTGGTCGCCGCGTTTCGCCGTGACGCGGAACAGCGCAGTGCGAAGGCCGCAGCATGACCGCGCTTCTTTCCTCCCTCCAGCCTGATTTCACCGCGAGGTTCGACCGTATCGTCGATGCCCGGCGGGAATCCGATAGTGCGGTTGCGGGGCAAGTCACCGACATCCTGCGCACCGTGAAGCAGCGCGGCGATGCGGCGGTGGCTGAATTTACCCAGCGCTTTGATGGCTATGCGCTGGCTGAGGATGCCGATTGGTCGATTTCGCGTGATCAGTGCGAGCAGGCCTATAGTGATCTGGCACCTGATCTGCGCGATGCGCTCGAACTCGCTGCGGCACGCATCCGCAGCTATCACGAGGCTCAGCTGCCGGAAGACCGCGATTATGTGGACGCAGCCGGTGTCCGGCTGGGGGCGATCTGGCGGCCGGTGGATGCGGCAGGCTTATATGTTCCAGGCGGGCGCGCGGCCTATCCTTCGTCGCTGCTGATGAATGCGATTCCCGCCCGCGTTGCCGGGGTGGAACGGCTGGTGGTGGTCACGCCCACGCCCAAAGGCAATGCCAACCCTCTGGTGCTTGCTGCGGCGCATATCGCAGGCGTGGACGAAATCTGGCGTATCGGCGGGGCGCAAGGCGTGGGCGCGCTGGCCTATGGCACCGACCGGATTCGCCCGGTCGATGTCATCACCGGCCCCGGCAATGCCTGGGTGGCCGAAGCAAAGCGTCAACTGTTCGGCGTGGTCGGGATCGATATGGTCGCTGGCCCGTCGGAAATCCTCGTCATTGCCGATGCCAAGAACGATCCCGACTGGATCGCGGCCGACCTGTTGAGTCAGGCCGAACACGATCCGACTTCGCAATCGATCCTGATCACCGATGATGCCGGATACGCGCGGCAGGTCGAAGACCGCATTGACGTGCAGATTGCTGGACTCGCCACCGGCAAAACCGCGCGCGCCAGCTGGGACGCGCATGGAGTGATCATCGTCGTCAATGATCTGCTGGCCGAAGCCCCCGCGCTCGCCAACCGGCTGGCCGCCGAACACGTCGAACTCGCGGTTGATAATCCAGAGGCGTTGATGCGCCAGATCCACCACGCGGGCAGCATCTTCCTTGGCCGGATGACCCCCGAAGCGGTCGGCGATTATGTCGCCGGGCCGAACCACGTATTGCCCACCGGGCGGCGCGCGCGTTTTTCCAGCGGGCTTTCGGTGCTCGATTTCATGAAGCGCACCAGCTTTCTCGGACTGGATGATGCCTCCTTTGCCGCCATCGCCCCCGCCGCTGCCACGCTTGCCCATGCCGAAGGGTTGCCCGCCCATGCCAAGTCGGTGGAATTGAGGATCAAATGAACAGTCCCGCCCGAGACCCCCAACGTTCTCGCGCCCGCTCCGCCGCGCGGCTCGCCGCCGTGCAGGCGCTGTATCAGCAGCACATGGAAGGCACCGCGCTCGCCAAGCTGCTCGATGAATTTCACCAGCACCGGCTGGGCCGCACGATTGACGATGACGCCTTCGACGATGCGGAATATGCCGATGCCGAAGTGCCGTTCTTCGACGATGTGGTGCGCGGCGTGGACGCACGGCGCGACGAAATCGACACCGTGCTGAGCGGCAAACTCGCCGCCGGGTGGAGCCTCACGCGGCTCGACAAGGCCATGCTGCAAGTGCTGCGCGCAGGCACCTATGAACTGCTCGCCCGCCAGGATGTGCCGACTGCGGTGGCAATCAGCGAATATGTCGATGTCGCCAAGGCGTTCTTCGATGATGGGCAGGCGAAATTTGTGAACGGCGTGCTCGATGCCGTGGCCAAGGATGCGCGCGCAGGCTAATCCGCCGTTCATGGCCATGAACGAACCCGAATTCATCGCCGCCTTGCGCAGGCTGCCGCTGCACCCCGGCGCGCGCAATCTGGAAGATGATTGCGCGTTGATCACCATTGGCGATGAAACGCTGGTCATCAATCACGAGATGATGGCCGAGGGCACCCATTTCCGGCCCGATGCCGATATGGCCGATGTCGCGTGGAAACTGGTCGCCACCAACCTCTCCGACCTCGCGGCCAAAGGCGCAGAGCCTGTGGGCGTGCTGCTCGGCCACTCGCTTGGGCGCGATGATGTGCGGTTTCTGCAAGGCCTCAAGGAAGCATTGCAGGCTTTTAACGTGCCGCTGCTGGGCGGCGATACGGTGGCAGCGACCGGGGCCAGCACTTTTGCCATGACCGCGATTGGCCGTGCGACCCACCATCCTGTGCCTGCGCGCCGCGGCGCAAAGCTGGGCGATGCCGTCTACGTCACTGGCACCATCGGGCGCGCGATGCTGGGGTTTGAAGGCGCGGCCTATCACCGCGCTGCGTTTGACCGGCCAGAACCGCGCCTTGCCGAGGGTCTGGCGCTCGCCCCGCTGGTCAGTGCGATGATGGATGTGTCCGACGGGCTGCTGCTCGATTGCTGGCGAATGGCGAGCCTTAATGGCGTCACCTTCGCGATTGATCCTGACGCGGTGCCGGTGGCCGATTACGCCCGCCGTGATGAATGTATGCGCTGGGGCGATGATTACGAACTGCTGTTCACCGCCGCGCCCGATGCCGCGATTCCGGTCGCCGCGAGCCGCATCGGAAACGTGGTTGCCGCTGGTCTTGCGCCTTTGGTGCTGGGAGAAAACGCATTCCCCACCGCCGATAACCTTGGTTACTGGCACGGTTAGCGCCAGTTCTGCCGCGCAACTATGCTGAAAGCGGCGTAAAACCGTGCACCCGGCGGCGTGGAGGCTTGCCACCCATCGCTGAGTGCCTATGAATACCGGCGCTGCGCCCACGGGATCAATCGCGGCGCACGTTTCCCGCGCGGAAATAATAAAACGAGAGGGGATTACTCGTGAATTTATTGCTCATTTCAATTGGGCTGGGGCTGCTTGCCATTGTCTATGGCTTCATCACCAGCCGTCAGGTGCTCGGCGCAGATGCCGGCAACGCCAAAATGCAGGAAATCGCCGCCGCCATTCAGGAAGGCGCGCAAGCTTACCTGAAACGCCAATATACCGCGATTGCGGTGGTCGGCGTGATCGTGGCGGTGATCGTCGCTGTTACGCTGGGGACGATCCCGGCGGTCGGCTTTATCATCGGCGCGGTGTTGTCGGGCGTGGCGGGCTTCATCGGTATGAACGTGTCGGTGCGTTCCAACGTGCGCACCGCTGCGGCGGCGATGACCGGGCTGCAACAGGGCCTGACGCTGGCGTTCCGCGCGGGCGCTATCACCGGGATGCTGGTGGCGGGTTTGGCGCTGCTCGCGATTGCGGTGTTCTTCTGGTATCTCACCGGCCCGGCGGGTCTGGCGGCCGATAGCCGTCCGGTCGTGATCGGCCTCACCGCATTGGCGCTGGGCGCATCGCTGGTATCGATCTTCGCACGGCTTGGCGGGGGCATCTTCACCAAGGCAGCTGACGTCGGCGCCGATCTGGTCGGCAAGGTCGAAGCGGGCATCCCCGAAGATGACCCACGCAACCCTGCCGTGATCGCCGATAACGTGGGCGACAACGTGGGTGACTGCGCCGGGATGGCGGCTGACCTGTTCGAAACCTACGTGGTGACTGTGGGCGCCACCATGGTGCTGACGGCGCTGCTGATGAGCGGCGCAGAAAACCTCGCCACGTTGATGGCGCTGCCGCTGCTGATTGGCGGCGTGTGCATCGTCACCTCGATCATCGGCACCTACTTCGTCCGCCTTGGCGGCGGGACGAACATCATGGGCGCGATGTACAAGGGCTTTCTGGTCACTGCCGTCTTGTCGGTTCCGGCAATCTGGTGGGCGATCAGCTATTCGCTGGGCGACATGGAAGGCGCGATTGCAGGGCAGGCCTTTAATGGCCGCACGCTGTTCTATTGCGGGTTCCTGGGTCTGGTCATCACCGGCCTGATCATCTGGATCACCGAGTATTACACCGGCACCAATTACCGCCCGGTGCGATCCATCGCCAAGGCTTCGGAAACGGGCCACGGCACCAACGTGATCCAGGGTCTGGCGATCAGCATGGAATCGACCGCGCTGCCGACACTGGTTATCTGCGCAGGGATCGTCATCGCCTATCAACTCGCTGGCCTGATGGGGATCGCCTATGCTGCCACATCGATGCTGGCGCTGGCGGGCATGGTCGTTGCGCTGGACGCCTATGGCCCCGTGACCGACAATGCCGGCGGGATCGCCGAAATGGCCGGGCTGGACGATAGCGTGCGCGAAAAGACCGATGCGCTTGACGCGGTGGGCAACACCACCAAGGCCGTGACCAAGGGCTATGCCATCGGTTCGGCCGGACTTGCCGCACTTGTGCTGTTCGCCACCTACACCGCCGACCTGCGAGAGCTGTTCGAAGGTGTGACGGTCGATTTCAGCCTCGAAAACCCCTACGTCATCGTCGGGCTGCTGCTCGGCGCGTTGCTGCCATATCTGTTCGGCGCAATGGGCATGACGGCAGTGGGCCGCGCGGCGGGCGAAGTGGTGAAGGACGTGCGCGACCAGTTCGCCAAGAACCCCGGCATCATGACCTTCGAAACCAAACCCGACTACGCCCGCACGGTCGATCTTGTCACCAAGGCGGCGATCAAGGAAATGATCATCCCGTCGTTGCTGCCTGTGGCGGCACCGATTGTGGTCTATTTCGTGATCACTGCGGTGGCCGGACAGGCCAATGGCTTTGCCGCGTTGGGCGCACTGCTTCTCGGCGTGATCGTGGGCGGGCTGTTTGTTGCCATCTCGATGACCTCAGGCGGCGGCGCGTGGGACAATGCCAAGAAATACATCGAAGACGGCAACCACGGCGGAAAGGGTTCCGAAGCCCACAAGGCTGCGGTGACCGGCGATACGGTGGGCGATCCTTACAAGGACACGGCTGGCCCGGCGGTCAACCCGATGATCAAGATCACCAACATCGTAGCGCTGCTGTTGCTCGCGGCGCTGGCGGCGGGCTGATCGTCACACACTGATTAAAATTAGAACTTAATACCCCGCCGGGAGCAATTCCGGCGGGGTTTATTTTTGCCCCGCCCCTGTCCCCGCATCGGACAGCCCCCTGCGCCGCTGAGGCTTTGTTAATCGCCTTGTGACATATCCCTGCCCAAAGCACGGATCGGCGCGCGCATACGGGGTTAACGGCAATGGACATGGCACTGGCGAGCGATTTTCGTATCCCTTCGCCAAGCGGCATCTCCGCGCCCCCGCGCGATGGCGAATTGCGCCTGCTGACCGTCAACGACATCGCACTGCCCGCCTTTCTCGCAGAGTGGGAACAATTGGTGGCGCAGGCGTGCGAACCAAACCCGTTTTTTGAACCGTGGTTCCTGCTGCCTTCGCTGCGGCAATGGGCAACGGCGGGGCAGGTCGTGATCAAGGCGTGGTATCGCGATGGAGAGCTGCGTGGGTTGCTGCCGATCATGCGTAGCGCGAATTATTACAGCCACCGAACTCCTCATGCGGCTGGCTGGCTGCACGCCAACGCCTTTTGCGGAACGCCGCTGATCGCAGCAGGCCACGAAGACGCATTCTGGCACGCCTTGCTCACGCATTTTGACCGCTCGCCGCGCCGAACGCTGTTTCTGCATCTGCCCAAATTGCCTGCCGATGGCCCCGCCCACGCCGCGCTTGATCGGGTTTTATCTGCCAGCGGGCGCGCGCATTACATCGTCGCCGAGGAAAGCCGCGCCTTGCTGAGCGGTGACACCAATGCCGAAGCCTATCTCGCGCAGGCCATGAGCGCGAAGAAACGCAAGGAATTGCGCCGCCAGCACAATCGGCTGGCTGAAGAAGGCGCGCTGACGTTTGATCGGTGCGCGGATGCAGATGGCCTTGCCGAATGGATTGCAGAATTCCTGACGCTCGAAGCCGCCGGGTGGAAGGGCGCCGCCGGATCAGCCCTCGCCAGCGCACCCGAAACCCGCGACTTCTTCACGCAGGCATTGGAAGGCGCGGCTGCGTCGGGCCGACTTGAACGACTGGCGCTCAGGCTTGATGGGCGGGCGATTGCGATGCTGGTGAACCTCGTCACCCCGCCGGGTGCCTACAGCTTCAAGACCGCGTTCGATGAAGATTACGCGCGCTTCTCGCCCGGAATGCTGGTGCAACTGGAAAACCTCACGCTGATCGAACGTCCCGATATTCACTGGGCCGATAGCTGCGCGGTGGAGGGCCACCCGATGATCGAACGCCTGTGGCGCGATAAACGCCGCATGGTCAGCCGCAATATCGCCATCGGCGGGCCGCTGCGCCGCGCGCTGTTCCGCCTGCTGATGGCCTACGAAACCCGCACCCGAACCGCCAACCAGACGAGCACCCGATGAACGCCCCTGCCCACTTCACCGACGCAGCCACTGCCCCGGTGTTTGACGATGCCGCGCGCCAGCGGTTCGCTGCGCATTATCCCGAAACCCCGCATGTCCTGCGCCACGCGCTCACCGCCCACCCGCTGCTGGAAATCGAGGCGCTGGCGCAGCTGGCAGAGCGCCTGCCGATCGCATCGGTTGAATATAATCGCGGCGATCTGCCGATCGGGGTGGATGGCAAGCCGGGTTCCAACGGCCTCACCATCGCCGAAACCATCCGCCGGGTGGCCGAGGCGGAAAGCTGGGCGGTGCTCAAGAATATCGAACAGGTGCCCACCTACCGCGACCTGCTGATCGGCCTGCTCGATGAAATCCGTCCCGAAATCGAGGCTGCGACCGGCGCGATGCTGACCCCGCAGGGGTTCATCTTTGTTTCCAGCCCCAATTCGGTCACGCCCTATCACTTTGATCCGGAACACAACATCCTGCTGCAAATCCGTGGCAGCAAGGTGATGACGCAGTTCCCGGCGGGTGACACGCGGTTCGTGCCGGATGAAGCGCACGAAACCTATCACGCAGGCGGCCCGCGCGAATTGAAATGGGATGACAGCTTTCTTGGCCACGGGCGCGAATTCCCGCTTAGCCCCGGCGATGCGCTGTTCGTGCCGGTGATGGCACCGCATTTCGTCAAGAACGGCCCCGCCCCGTCGGTCTCGCTGTCGATCACCTGGCGCAGCGAATGGAGTTACCGTGAAAGCGACGCGCGCATCCTCAACGCGATGTTGCGCGCGCGCGGGTTTGCCCCGCAAGCGCCGGGTCGCTGGCCGCAGCAAAACTATGCGCGCGCCTATACGTTCCGGATCATGCGCAAGCTGGGGTTGACCGGCACGTAAGCGCCACGCATGGCCCCGTGTCATGACTGACACGCCAACCAACGCCGACCTTGTCGCTGACCTGATCCGCCTGCTTACCGTCGAACAGCGCGCTGCCGATATCTACACCGGGCCGCCGCAGACCGACGGGATTGGCCGGGTGTTCGGCGGGCAGGTGCTCGCACAGGCGTTGCAGGCGGCGCAAGCGAGCATCACCGATGGCAAGGCTGCCCATTCGTTGCACGCCTATTTCCTGCGCGGCGGGCGTGAGGGTTCGGCAATCGAATACCGGATCGAACGCGATTTTGACGGGCGCAGCTTTGCCAATCGCCGGGTGGTGGCATCGCAGCAGAACGATGACGGCACCTCGTCGCCGATCCTCAACCTCACCGCCAGTTTTCAACTGCCCGAAGACGGGTTGGAGCACATCGATTCGCCGATGCCCGATGTCGCCCTGCCCGATGATCTGCGCCCCGACATCGAAATGCGCCGCGAAATCGCGGAAAGTTGGGGTGACAATCTGAACGAGGTTCAGCGCCGCCTGATGCTGCGCCCGCGTGCCATCGAAATGCGCACGATTGACCGCCTCCACTGGATGAGCAGCGAACCCCGCGCGCCCCGCGCCCACAGCTGGTTCCGGGTCGCCGCGCCGATCACCGGGGCCGATGACACGCCCGAACTGCACCGCGCGATCATCACCTATGCCAGCGATTACACCCTGCTCGGCACCAGCGCGCTGCCGCATGGGTTAAGCTGGATGCGAGATGAGCTGGTCGGCGCGAGCCTTGACCATGCGATCTGGTTTCACCGCGATGCGCGCGCCGACGAATGGCTGCTCTACGCCACCGACGCGCCGTGGTCAGGCAGCGGGCGCGGGTTCAACCGCGGGCGGATATTCAACCTCGCGGGGGAATTGGTGGCCAGCGTCGCGCAGGAAGGCATGATGCGGCGGAGAGTGAAGGGCTGACCTGACAACGACCCGTTCGCCCTGAGCTTGTCGAAGGGCTGCTTTTTCTTTGCGAGGATCGCGCTGCATTCGAAGAGAAGGACGGCCCTTCGACAAGCTCAGGGCGAACGGAGTTTGTCGAAAAGTTGCCGTCCCTAACCTAATGCGCCAACAAAATCGGCATCTGCGGTTCGCTGATCATCCGCCGCGTCACCCCGCCCAGCAGCATTTCCGCCAGCCGCGAATGGCCATAGGCGCCCATCACCATCAGCCCGCATTCGCGCAGTTGCGCCGCCGAAAACAGCGTGTCGGAAATCTTCGCGTCCCCACGCGGGATTTCCACGATCTCGCAATCGATCCCGTGGCGGCTGAGATATTTCGCGCCTTCAGTCGAAGGGAAATCAAACCGCGTCTTTTCCGAAGGTTCGGCAACGCTGGCGAGCGTTACTTTGGACGAACAGGCAAGCAGCGGCACCGCCGCACGCAGCGCGTGGCAGGCTTCGGACGAACCGTTCCACGCGACCAGCACGGGCGCGGTTACATCGAAGTTTTTGGTGCCTTCGGGAACCACCAGAACTGGTAACGATGCCTTGAGCACCAGGTCTCCGATCAATGCCGACGGGCCATGGTCACCCCCATCGGACGGGCCGACAATCACCAGATCGGCCAGCGGCGAATGTTCAAGCAAGCGGTGCTGGGCAATGCCGTAAAGGAACCGCCAATCCCACGCCACGCCTTCATTTTCGAGCTCCGACTCAATTTGCTTTCTCAGCTTTTCGGCGTTTTCCCTGATCACCGGCATCGCCGCCGCGATTGCTGACCCGTAAAAGTCGCCGGGCGCGAACACTTCATAGCTGACCGCTTGCAGACAGGTGATGTGGGCGTTGATCGCCCGCGCGATGTCGAGTGCCACTTGCAACCGCGCCTGCATCGCGCTGTCGTGATCGATGTGCAGCAAAATCGATTTCATGGCGTATCTCCCACTGATGCGTTCACTATCGCCCCGATGCGCGTTCCTGACATTGATCGGAATCAAATTTGGGGCAGCATGAAAATGTATCATACCAGCTTGCCAGCGCACCGCCCATCGTTAGTCTTGGCATAGGGAGAATTGCCATGCAGATCACGCGCCACCCGCCGGTAAAAACGTCGCTGGAACCGTCGAACCACCCCTATCTGACAGGGCCGTGGACACCGCTGCACGAAGTGGTCGACGTGGCGCAACTGCCTGTGATTTCGGGCGCGATTCCGCCGGATATTGACGGGATTTACCTGCGCAACACCGAAAATCAGGTGCATCAACCGCTGGGCCGCCATCACCCGTTTGATGGCGATTCGATGATCCATCAGGTCAATATCTCCGGCGGAAAGGCAAGTTACCGCAACCGCTTCGTGCGCACCCATTGTTTTGACGCAGAACAGATCGCGGGCCAATCGCTGTGGGGCGGGTTGATGGACCCGGCGGGCACATCCAAACGCCCCGGTTTTGGCGCGCATGGCGGGCTGAAGGATACTGGCAGCACCGATATTATCGTCCACGCCGGGATCGCCTATGCCACGCTATATCAATGCGGGGAGGCATGGATGCTCGATCCCGTGACGCTGGCCAACCGGGGCAAGGCTCCGTGGGTGCCGCTCGACGGGATTTCAGCCCATCCCAAGGTGGACGAGGCGACCGGCGAGATGATGTTCTTCAACTATTCGAAATACGCGCCCTTCATGCATTACGGCGTGGTCGACCGCACCGGGCAGCTGGTGCATTATGTGCCGATCCCGCTGCCCGGCCCGCGCCTGCCGCATGATATGGCGATCACCCCGAACTGGTCGATCCTCAACGATATGCCGCTGTTCTGGGACGAAGACCTGCTGCGCCGCGATATTCACGCGGCGCGCCTGCACGAAGGCATCCCCACCCGCTTCGCGCTGATCCCGCGCCGCGGCCAGCCCGAAGACATTCGCTGGTTCGAAGCCGCGCCAACCTATGTGCTGCACTGGACCAACGCCTATGAAGATGGCGATGAAGTGATCCTCGAAGGCTATCATCAGGCCAAACCCATGCCCGATCCGCTGGAGGAAATGGGCCGTTACAGCCACATGATGGCCTATGTCGACGAACATTCGTTCCAAAGCCGCTTGCACCGCTGGCGGTTCAACCTGAAAACCGGCGAGACACGCGAAGAACGTCTGACCGACCGGATCGTCGAATTCGGGATGATCAATCCGCGCTATGCCATGCACAAAAGCCGCTATGTCTGGTCAACCACGACGCGGCCCGGCTGGTTCCTGTTCAATGGCTATGTCCGCCACAATACCGAAACGGGTCAAGAACAGGTCTATCGCCTGCCTGAAGGGGTCTATGCTAGCGAAAGCCCGATGATCCCCAAAAAGGGGGCGACCCCGGCCTCAAGTAGCGAAGCGGTAGGCCAACAAGAACGTGAGGAGGATGGCTATCTGGTCACCTTCCTGATCGACGAAAACACCGGCACCTCCGAATGTGCGATCATGGATGCGAGCGACATCACCAAAGGCCCGATCTGCCGTCTGGCGCTGCCGCACAAGATTTGTTCGGGAACGCATTCGGTGTGGGTTGAACATGACCAATTGCGGGCCGATGCGGCGTTTCATGCGGAGCGTCTTACTATCGCGTCATGACACCGGTCGAAGCGCCTGCGTCGCTGGTCGCAGGCGCGCTTGCCGCGATTGATGCCGCATCGTAGCGGGGCCCCAACTGAACTTTGACCTTTTGGGGGCTTCTTCTATGAAATTTCGCCTTGCTCTTGCCGCTTCCACCGCAGTGCTGCTGGCCGCCACACCGGCACTTGCGGAAACCGCTGCCGATCCTGCCGCAGCGACCGCAGCCGTGCAGAGCGAGCATGACAAGCTGTTCGCATTGTTCGAGGATGCCGACGCACGCGAACTGGCGCTCAATCCACTCAATCGCCTGTTTCGCGGAGAGGATGAAGGCGTTGACCGACTGGGCGACTTGCTGACGGATTCCAGCTTTCTTGCCAGCCGCACCGATATCAAACTGAACCTCGCGCTGCTGGCGCAGATTGACCGCGCGCAATTGTCTGAGACCGATGCGCTTGCCTATGACGTGTTCCAATATACGCAGGAACGGGCGTTGGCCGGTGTGAGTGACGAAATGCGCAGCCTTACCGAAGCGCGCCCGGTCAACCACTTCTTCGGGCTCCACACTTTCTACCCCACCTTCGCCAGCGGCAAGGGGGTCGCCCCGTTCAAGACGTTGGCGAATTACGAAGACAACCTGTCGCGCCACAATGACTACATCGCCTTCATCGACCGTGCGATCGAGCGGTCCCGCGAAGGCATGGAAAGCGGCGTGCTCGAGACGAAATTGACCATCGGCATCACCGTCACCCAGCTTGATACGCAGATCAACACCCCGCTGGCGGATTCGCCTTTCATGGCACCGACCAAGACATTCCCGGAAGGGTTCACAGACACCGACAAAGCGCGCCTTGTTGCCGCATACGAAGCCAAAACCCGCGAAATCTACGCCGCCAACACCCGCCTGCGCGATTTCCTGCGCGATGAATACCTGCCCGCCGCGCGCGACAGCGTGGGCCTGTCGCAGATGAAGGGCGGGGCGCAGCTTTACGCATTGCTGGTGGAAAATTCGACCACGCTGCCGCTTGATCCCGAAACCATCCACCAATTGGGGCTGTCTGAAGTTGCGCGGGTCAAGGCTGACCTTGAAAAGGTCAAGGCCGAGGTCGGCTTTACCGGCACGCTCAACGAATTTTTCGATCATGTCCGCAACGATACGCGTTTCCACCCAGAAAGCCGTGAGGCGCTGACCGAATCCTATTATGACATCGGGCGCGCGGTAGACGAAAAGATCGGCGATTATTTCTCGCTGCTGCCCAAGTCGGCATTGAAGATCGAACCCTACGACCCTTCGATCGAGCAGTTTCAGGCAGGCGGTTCCTACCAATCGGGTTCGCCCGATGGGGAACGCGCTGGGGTGTTCTATTTCAACGCCTATGACCTGCCCAGCCGCCTGACGACCGGCAATGTCACGCTGTATCTGCACGAAGGCGCACCGGGGCACCACTTCCAGATCAGCCTTGCACAGGAAAATGAAGACCTGCCCGCCTTCATGCGCTTTGGCGGCACCACCGCCTATGTCGAAGGTTGGGCGCTCTATGCCGAAACGCTCGGTTACGAGATGGGTTTCTACGAAGATCCGTGGAACCGCTATGGCACGCTGCAGGACGAACAACTGCGCGCAATGCGGTTGGTGGTCGATACCGGCATCCACGCCAAGGGTTGGAGCCGTGAACAGGCGATTGATTTCATGATGCAGAATTCGGGCATGACCAACACCGAAGTGGTGGCCGAAGTCGAACGCTATATCGCCATCCCCAGTCAGGCGCTGGCCTACAAGATCGGCGCGCTCAAGATCCAGGAACTGCGCAAACGGGCCGAAACCCGGCTGGGCGCGCGGTTCGATATCAAGGCGTTTCACGAACAGGTTCTGAACACCGGCGGCCTGCCGCTGGCGGTGCTTGAAACCAAGATTGACCGGTGGATCGAAGGCGAAGCGAGCCGGTAATTCGCCCAAGCCATTGCGGCTCTGACTCTCAACTCATCGCGTAACTTGCCCCGGTTGCCCGCTCCTGTGGCAACCGGGGTAAAGCTGTTCATCTGGCAGCAAGGTATTGCTGAACACGGAGCGCGGGCGCATATTCACCATAAGGGCTGACCCATAGGGATCGCCAGCCCAAACCACAGGAGCAACCCCGCCGTGACAACCAAATTCCGTGCCCCGCGCACCTTTGCGATCATCGCCCTGCTTGGCGCCACCGCCGCAACCAGTCTTTCCGCTCAATCCACGCAACCGGCTGACGGCAGCGAAGTGCTGACCACGGTTTACGGCAATCTGCCGCCCATGGCCGCAATGAACGAAGGCCCCCGGATCACCGGGATCATTTCCGCGCGCCAAGGCCAGCGCCTGCAGGTTACAGCCGATGATGGCAGCAACACCATCGTGACACTCCATCCCGAAACCGAAATCCGCACACGCGGCGGGTTCCTGGGGATCGGCAACAAGACCTTCGACCACAGCGCGCTGATCAACGGGCTGCCCGTGATCGTGAAGACCGCGCAATATGGCGATGGTCTGGTCGCGAGCGAAGTGCGCTTCAACAGCGATGATCGCCAGATCGCCGCGATGATCCGTGGCGGCACATCGCAACGTTTCGCAGAGCACGGTGCCGCGATCGAGCAGAACACCGCTGGGGTCACCCAAAACGCCGCCGCGACCGAGGCCCTGCGCGGGCGGCTCGGCGATATCGACAAATACAACCTCAAAAGCACCACCAATGTCTATTTCGACACCGGCAAATCAGCGCTGACCCCCGGCGCGCGGGCCGAACTTTGCGCCGCGGCGCAAGAGGCCAACGCGAACGAAAATTCGCTGATGCTGGTGCTGGGCTACACCGATTCCACCGGCTCGCAGGAGGTCAATCAGACGCTCAGTGAAAAGCGCGCTTCCGCCGTGGTCAATCACCTGCAACAGGTGTGCAAGTGGAAGCCTTACCGGATGCTAACCCCGACCGGGATGGCGACCGCAGACCCGGCAGCGGACAACACCACCGCCGCCGGACGTGCGCAGAACCGCCGCGTTTCGGTCAATGTGCTGGTGAGCAAGGCGCTCGACGAGCAGTAAGCACAAACAGGGCTGGGGCGGGTCTTCCGGGGCCTGCCCTACCCGCCCGCGTGGTAAAAATCATAGACCTTGCGCGCCACCGCCGCGCTGACGCCGGGGGCGCGTTGCAGGTCTTCCAATGCGGCGGCGCGCACCTTGCTCGCCGTGCCGAAATGCAGCAGCAACGCTCGCTTTCGCGCTGGGCCGATACCGGCGATTTCGTCGAGCGGTGACGCCGTGATCGCCTTTGACCGCTTGGCCCGGTGCGCGCCGATGACATAGCGGTGCACTTCATCGCGCAGGTTCTGCAAATGGAATAGCAGCGGCGAATTCACGGGAAGCATTTTCTCGCGCCCGTCGGGGAAGTGGAACACTTCGCGCCCCTCGCGCCCGTGGTGCGGCCCCTTGGCGACGCCGATCACCGCGATGTCATCAGCGATACCAATCTCCTCCAGCACCCGCATCACGCTGGACAGTTGCCCCTTGCCGCCATCGATCAGGATCAGGTCGGGGAGAGTCGCCTCGTGCCCCCCCGGCTTTTGCCCCGCCTCCGCCTCGCCCTCACCAAAGCTGCGGAACCGCCGCGCCATCACTTCGCGCATCATCGCAAAGTCATCATTGGTCTGCGCCTCGCGGATGTTGAACTTGCGGTATTGGCCTTTCTCAAAGCCTTCTGGCCCGGCCACCACCATCGCGCCGACCGCCTTTGCGCCCTGAATATGGCTGTTGTCGTAAACCTCGATCCGCTGCGGTGGGGCGTCAAGTTCCAGAAACTCGGCCAGCTCGCGGTTGATCTTCGCCTTGGTGCCCGTCTCTGCCAGCCGCCGTTCGAGCGCTTCGACCGCATTGCGCTGCGCCTGCGCCATCAGCTTGCGCCGGTCGCCGCGTTCGGGAATGGTGATGCGCACTTTGCGGTCTGCGACTTCGGACAAAGCCGCTTCGATCAGCTCGCGTTCGGGCAGATCGCGATCGACAAGGATGTTCGGCGGCGGCGGCACTTCCTCGTAGAATTGCAGCATCACGCTGGCGAGCACCTGCGCTTCGTCCACATCATTGGTGTGGCGCGGAAAAAAGGCGCGGTGGCCCCAGTTCTGCCCGCCGCGAATGAAGAAGGCCTGCACCCCCATCACCCCACCCTTGGCCGCGAGCGCAAACACATCGGCATCGCCTAGCCCAGCCGCGTTGATCGCCTGCGACCCTTGGATAAAGGTCGCCGCGCGCAGACGGTCGCGCAGCATCGCCGCAGTTTCGAATTGCAGGTTCTCGGCTGCCTCGGCCATTTGCCGTTCCAGATCAGCCTGCACCGCGCCCGATTTGCCCGAAAGAAAATCCTTCGCCTGCCGCACCAGCGCGTCGTAATCAGTTTCATTGATCCGCCCGACGCAGGGCGCAGAACACCGCTTGATCTGATAGAGCAGGCAGGGCCGGTCACGGTTGTTGAAGAAACTGTCTGTGCAGCTTCGCAGCAGGAACAGCTTTTGCAGCGCGTTGAGCGTGGCGTTGACGCTGCCCGCACTGGCAAACGGGCCGTAATAATTGCCCTTCGCCCGCCGCGCACCGCGATGTTTCTGGATGCGCGGAAAGGCGTGATCGGCGCGCAGCAGGATGAAGGGGAAGCTCTTGTCATCGCGCAGCAGCACGTTGAACGGCGGGCGGAAGCGCTTGATCAACTGCGCTTCCAAAAGCAGCGCCTCGGCTTCGGAATTGGTGGTGATGATCTCCATGGCGCGCGTCTGGCTGACCATGCGCTGAAGCCGCCCGGATAGCCCCGCGATCTGGGTGTAATTCGCCACCCGCGCCTTCAGACTGCGCGCCTTGCCGACATACAGCACATCGCCGCGCGCGTCACACATCCGGTACACGCCGGGCACCGGCTTCAACACCTTCACCATATCGCGGATCGCCTGCACCCCGCCTTCCAGATCGGGCTGGGCGCTGGCGACAGTGTAGGCGGCGCGTTCCTCGTTGAAACGCTCCGCTCCGCGTGGGTCATGGGGGGTGCCTGCGGGTGTATGGGCCATGTTGTGCAGATAGGGACTGCTGGGGGCGATTGGCAATTCCCGCAAGCGCGCCTATCCGCGCCGCAATGGATCAACATGATGTCATCATCCTCGGCGCGGGCGCTGCCGGGCTGTTCTGCGCAGCGCAGGCGGGGCAGCGGGGATTGCGCGTCGCGCTGCTCGAAAAGGCCGAAGCTCCCGGCAAGAAGATCCTGATTTCGGGCGGCGGGCGCTGCAATTTCACCAATCTGGGCGCAGGGCCAACCAATTACCTCTCGGCCAACCCGCATTTCGCCAAGAGCGCCCTCGCCCGCTACACCCCCGCCGATTTCATCGCACTGGTCGATCGGCACGGGATCGCGTGGCATGAAAAGACGCTGGGGCAATTGTTCTGTGATGGTTCGGCCAAGCAGATCGTGGCGATGCTGCTGGACGAATGCCCGGATGACCGCGTGATGCTGACCTGCGGCGTGGAGGTGGCGGCGGTGGCGCGCGGGGATGACGGCACCTTCACCGTCACCGCCGCCGATGGTCGCGTATGGCAAGCGCCCACGCTGGTGATCGCCACCGGCGGGCCTTCGATCCCCAAAATGGGCGCGAGCGATTTTGCCTATCGATTGGCGCGGCAATTCGGGCTGAAGGTGGTGGAACTGCGCCCTGCGCTCGTTCCGCTGACGCTGGGGGGAGAGGATGCCTTGTTCCGCGAATTGTCAGGCGTCGCCGCCCCGGTGCGGGCGCGCGCAGGAAAGGCCGAATTTGCCGAGGCCGCGCTGTTCACCCACAAGGGCCTGTCCGGCCCGGCGATCCTGCAAGTCTCCAGCTATTGGCGGCATGGCGAGCAGGTGGCGATCACCTTCCTGCCCGATGCCGATGCCGACTGGCTGATCGCGGCCAAGCGTGACCGCCCGCGCACGCATCTGCGCACCGTCCTGCGCGAAGCCCTGCCCGCGCGGCTGGCCGATGCGCTGGCTGACCGGCTGGGGTTGGATGGTGAATTGGGCAACATCACCGACAAGACCTTGCGCAGCGCGCAGGCGCAGCTGGCCGACTGGCGCTTTGCCCCTAACGGCACCGAGGGTCTCGCCAAGGCCGAAGTCACCGCAGGCGGCATCGCCACCGCCGAACTTTCCAGCCGCACGATGGAGGCCGCCAAAGCCCCTGGCCTTTATGCCATTGGCGAAGCGGTGGACGTCACCGGCTGGCTTGGCGGGTATAACTTCCAATGGGCTTGGGCGAGCGCCTATGCCTGCGCCGAGGCGCTCACCCAAGCACGTGGTTAGAACAACTTCCGCAGATCAATCCCCAGATACAGGCCCAGCGGATCGATCACAAAGGGCTGATAATTGATCGGCGTATCACCATTGGCATCGCGCACCTTGCGCTGTGTATCGAAAACATTGTCGGCGACCAGCGATACCCGGAAGTCTTTGAACACCCCGTCATTCTTGCCCGTGATTTCGCCCATGTTGGCAAACACCCGTAGGTTGAAAGTGGCGATGTCGTCAAAGAACAGATCATTGCTGCCCGGCAGGCCCGATCCGTCCAGCCGGGTTTTACCGGTGTAAATCCCCGAGAGGCGGAACCCCAAGCCCTTGCCGAACAGGCCTGCTTCCAACCGGCTGGAATGGCGCGGGAAGCCGAAGGCACCGGTCGCCTCACCATCCAACTGATTGAGCGGGTCAAGGCCGGGCGCGATCAGGATTTCGTTATCGAGTTCGAGGGTGTGGTTGAGGTTGAAGAAATACCGCCAGCCAGCGAAGTTCCGCCCCGCCAGCGGATTGAACGCCGGAGCCCCGCCGCCAGAAGGCGCACCACCGCCCGCCGCCGCCTGCTGTGGAGCACCGCCCGAAGCGCCGCCCGGCGCTCCGCCACCCATCATCGCCGGGTCAATGCTGCAAATACGAGTGCGGAATTCGGCCAATCGCGCCGGATCAACCGCGCCATCCGCCCCGCGCAGCCGCGCCAGCATCGGTTGAAGCCGTGCCGGGTCAATCCCCGGAAACTCCGCCGAAATATCCGCGCCGCTATCAATCGCGGCGGCCAGCTTTTCCAGAAAGGCCAGCCCGTCCTCAGCGCACAACCGCGCGCGGAATGCCATGAACTGTTCGCGCTGTTCGGGCGACGGCGCAGCGCCGCTGCCAAAACGTGCCGCACCCGCAGGCGGCGCGCCTGCACCCGATTGCGGCGGTGCCGGTTGTGCTGCGCCCGCAGGCGCGCCGCCGCTGCGACCGCCGCCGCCGAAGCCGCCTCGGCCTCCCTCTCCACGCGCAGGCGCGCCGATGCTGCCACTGGTAGAAAACGTGAACTGCAATCGATCAGCCCGCGTTTCGGAAAAGCTGACCGAACGCCGGTCAACCGCGATCAGACGCCCATCGACGTCGCGCGTCACCCGTCCGGGGAAGGCCGCCTCGATCTCAGGTGTGATCTGCGGGAAACCGCTGACGACATCGTCCGAACGGTTGCGGATATATTCCACCGTCAGGCGGGTGCTGTCCCAGAACGGCAATTGCCAGTTGGCCGCAAACTTCCAGTCACGCTGCGTTTCCGCCGGAAGATCAGGGTTGCCGCCGGTGGTGACATCGGCGAGCACCGATTCGCCGCGGGTGAAATCAAACACCGGCACGTTGAAATTGACGATGGTGGGATTGCCCAGCGCACCAAGGCTGGGCGCGACCTCGCGCCAGATATAGGTCGCCGACAGCGCCAGCCCATCAAATGGCTCCCAGTTCAGCCCCGCGTTCCAATCACCCAGCGTGCCGAAATCGCTCAAGTCCTCAACCCCGACCTGCACGTTGAGCGTGAAGGTGCCGAGCGCATCGGCAACGCCGGTGCGGCGGTTGGTGATCGGGATCACCACATTCGCCCCGCTCGACAATTGCCGCCGGGTCAGGCCAACATCAACAGCTGATCGGGTATCCGCGCTTTCAATTCGCCGCCAGTCCAGCCCGACATCGAAGGTTGCCAGCACTTCACCAGCGGGAAGCTCTCCCAGCGGGCCTTCGAGCGTGGTTAGCGACTGGCCGTTGATCACGCGGTTGCGGGCAACGTCGAACCCGGCGGCAGCATTGGTGGGCAACGGCCCATCAAGCGCCAATGTTCCCGCCAGCGCCGCATCGCGCAGCGGTTGAGTGTCAAACCGCTTGTCAATTTCAGTCTCGGTCTCTGCTAGCGAGCCGTCAAAAGTGCTGGTCAGGCGGAACCTGTTGACTGGCCGGGTCACCGAACCGGCAGCCGAAATCGTGTCAGTCGATGAGCGCCGCGTCAAAGGGGTATCCGCCCCAAACGTGCGCACGATCCCGGCCTGATTGGGATCATCGGTCAGCACCACGGTATTCAGCCCGTCAAGACTGCGGCTTTCATTGCGCTCGTAATTGACGTTCGCGCTCAGCGATGTGCCGCTATCAATGATAGCCTTGGCCCACGACAGGTTGGCTTCAAGGTCAAAAGTATCCGCCAACAGGCTGCGAAACCGCGCCTGATCAGGATCGCCCGAAATATCGGAAACCGAGCCTTCGGTCTGGCGAATATCACGCTCGTCCTCGGTCAGCAGCGAGGTATCCTCCACCTCGATATTGGCGTTGATCCGTCCGCCATCGGCAATCTTCAGCACGCCGAACTGCTGTTCGTTGCGGGTATAGCCGCCGCGCGAGGGTGTCTCGAACTCCAGATCGGCCCGACGGTTGGAATAATTTTCCTTGAGGATCAGGTTGATCACGCGGCGATCAGGCGGAAAGCCGAACCGCTGGGCGACTTCTTCGGGAAACACCTCAACCCGCGCGAGCGCTTCGGGCGGGTAATTGGCGAATTCGCGGAAAGAGCCGATGCGGATGCCGTTGACGAGAATAACCGGTTGTCCGCCTCCGCGACCGCGTGCTGACCCGGTCTGCGCGCTAATCTGCGCGATAAGATCGGTGATCGACGTCACGCCTTCAGCCGCAATCGCCTGCTCATCCAATTGCAGCAGCGGCGCCTGATCGACCACCAGCTGCCCGCGCAAACGCTGTCCGCTGACAATGATCTCTCCGCTTGAAACAGCATTACCGCTGGCGCTTTCGATCTCGTCATCATCGGCCTGCGGAACGGCGGCAGGCTGCGGCTGGGCAACAGTAGTGCTGTTCGCCAGCAGCGGCATCGCCACAGCAAGACTGGCAGCACACGTGCCAGCGCGAAGCAGAGCACGAGAAAGCCGGGAGAGGTTCATTATGTCCCTTTACGTCAATGGTTTTTGCGATTTGCCCTACGACGGGCTTCGGTATGCTGCTTTGTTACGATTCCCGCCGGTTTGTGGATGCGTTGCCCTGCCTGAACAAACCTGTGCGATCGCTTAACGCAGGAGCCTTCCCTTTTGGCTTCTGCATCGCTAAAGCGCGCTACCGCATCGACGGGCGTATTGTGCGCCGCAACACCAAAGAAGGAATTACATGGCCAAGGAAGAACTCCTCGAAATGCGCGGGCGCGTGGTTGAATTGCTGCCCAATGCGATGTTCCGGGTGGAGCTTGAAAACGGCCATGAGGTGCTCGGCCACACGGCGGGCAAGATGCGCAAGAACCGCATCCGTGTGCTGGTGGGTGACGAAGTGCTGTGCGAGCTGACGCCGTATGACCTTACCAAGGCGCGCATCACTTATCGTTTCATGCCGGGTCGCGGCGGCCCCGGCCCGCAGTAAGGGCTGGCAGCCCGGATGGGCTCGCCTCATCTCACCTTGGCGTCCGCGTCACCCCGGCGGCGCGAGCTGCTCGGGCGGCTTGGCCTTACGCCGGACGCAGTATCGCCTGCCGACATCGACGAAACGCCGCTTCCCGGCGAACTCCCGCGCGCCTATGCCTTGCGCATGGGGCGCGAAAAGGCTTTGGCTGTGGACGCGCCCGGCCATGTGCTGGCGGGCGATACCGTGGTCGCGGTCGGGCGGCGGATCCTGCCCAAGACCGAAACCGAAGCGCAAGCGCGCGCCTGTCTCGCGCTTATGAGCGGGCGGCGGCATCAGGTGCTCTCCAGCGTGGTGCTGCGCGCGCCTGATGGTAGCTTGCGGACAAGGCTTTCGGAAACCGTGGTGCATTTTAAGCGGCTCTCGCACGAGGAAATCGCCGCCTATCTCGCCAGCGACGAATGGCGCGGCAAGGCTGGCGGATACGCCATTCAGGGCGCAGCCGAGGGACTGATCGAATGGATCAGGGGCAGCCATTCGGGCGTGATGGGCCTGCCGCTGTATGAAACGCGCGCGCTGCTGAAAGCGGCAGGATTTTCCATTGGCTGAACGAACAGCGCCAGAATGGCTGATCGAAGACGGCATTGGTGAACGGCGCGCGCTGCTGATCGCAGGCGAGCGCGTGTTGGCGGCGCGGGTGGAATGGCCGGGCGAACTTCGCGCTGGCGACCGCCCCACTGCCAAACTGATCACCAAACTTGCCGGAACACGGCGCGGGGTGGCGTTGCTGAGCAATGGCGGCGAGGCATTGGTCGATCACCTGCCCCCGCGCGTGACCGAAGGGCAAACGCTGGAGGTCATCATCACCCGCGCCGCCTTGGCCGAGCGTGGACGGTTGAAACGCGCGCAGGCACGCGTGGTGGCCGAAGAAATGCCGCCCGCGCCTGCGTCGCACACCGAAGGCCGCGTGGTGCACCGCTTTCCCGCCGGGTTGTGGGAGGATGTGTGGCACGCCGCATCATCGGCCAGCCTCGATTTTCCGGGCGGCGAAATCCTCGTCAGCGTGACCCCGGCGATGACCGTGATCGACGTGGACGGCATCGGATCTGCGCGCGATGTGGCGCTGGCGGCGGTGCCAGCGATTGCCCGCGCGCTTCGCTGGTTCGATCTTGGCGGCAATATCGGGATCGATTTTCCCACGCTGGCCGCCAAGGCGGAACGCCGCTTGGTGGACGAAGCGCTGGAAACCGCGCTGGCCGATTGGCCGCATGAACGCACGGCGATGAACGGGTTCGGGTTCGTCCAACTGGTCGCCCGGCTCGAAGGGCCATCGCTGCTGCACCGATTCGCCACGGCGCGTCTTGGCGCATCGGCGCGCATTGCGCTGCGCCACGCAGAATTGGCGGCGGAAGGCGGCACAGGGCGCGCGGTGCTGCTGACGGTTCACCCGGCGCTCAAGGCCAAGCTGAAAGACGAATGGCTCGACGAGCTGGCTCGGCGCACCGGGCGCGAAGTGCGGATCGCGACCGATCCCGGGCTTGCCATCGAGGCCGCCCATGCCCAATTACTGAACGCATGAGCACGTCCGCATCCAAACCCTGCCCGATCTGTCGCAAGCCGCGCAACCACGCGCTCAAGCAGCGAAGCGGTAGCGCACAAGAAAACCCATTCCACCCCTTCTGCTCGCAGCGCTGCAAGGATCGCGATCTGGCGCGCTGGTTCTCCGATTCCTATACCGTCGCTGGCCCGCCAGCCGACCCTGAAGCGGTTGCGTCCAACGACTGGCGCGAACAGGATTGATGCGAGGGGATAATCCCGCAGGCTGGGGAGAAATCCCTCTTGCCAAGCCAGCCAGCCTTCGTCATAGGGCCGCTCTCATTTGCTCGCCGGGTAAGCAATGCTTGCAAAACCCGTCGCTGCAGCGAATGCCCGGGTAGCTCAGGGGTAGAGCAGCGGATTGAAAATCCGCGTGTCGGTGGTTCAAATCCGCCCCCGGGCACCATTCGCTGGCTGCAAGAGCCGAGCTGGGAGTTACAATATCATGTCCCGCCGCACCAAAATCTACGAAGGCAAGGCCAAAATCCTTTACGAAGGGCCAGAGCCTGGCACGCTGATCCAGTATTTCAAGGATGATGCGACCGCCTTCAATGCCGAGAAAAAAGGCACGATCAACGGCAAGGGCGTGATCAACAACCGCATCAGCGAACACGTGTTTACGCGGCTGGCGCATATCGGCATTCCTACCCACTTCATCCGCCGCCTCAACATGCGCGAACAGTTGATCCGGCAGGTCGACATCATCCCGATCGAAGTGGTGGTGCGCAATGTCGCCGCAGGATCGATCTGCAAACGGCTCGGGATTGAAGAAGGCGAGCCGCTGCCGCACACGCTGATCGAGTATTATTACAAGGACGATGCACTTGGCGACCCATTGATCGCCGAAGAACACATTGCCTGCTTCAACTGGGCCAGCATTGAAGAAATGCACGACATTTCGTCGATGGCAATCCGCGTCAATGATTTCATGTGCGGGATGTTTGCCGCGATCGACATTCGTCTGGTCGATTTCAAGCTCGAGTTCGGACGGCTTTATGATGGCGATTATAGCCGCGTCATACTGGCGGATGAAATCAGCCCCGATGGTTGCCGCTTGTGGGACATGGCGACCGGGGAAAAGCTCGACAAGGATCGCTTCCGCCGCGACCTGGGAGGCGAGGAAGAGGCCTACCGCGAAGTTGCGCGCCGGCTCGGCTTGCTGAACGGTGAAGACGCCGGGCCGGGCGAGGTGTTCGACCTCTCACACGCCCGCAGCCGGTTGCGCGGCACGCCGCCCCTGAAGAAATAGGTCGCAGAAATAAGCTGACAGAAGCGTTTCAGGCCCTAGTCTCTCGATACCCCTTATGATCGACGCGAGAGACACCTGAAATTGATGCGAATTCGCACCCTTGCTGCCAGCGCGATGCTGGCGCTGTCGCCGTTTGCCTTCACCACGGCGCCAGCGGCGCAAGATGCCATTACCGCCGAAGCCGCCGTCAAGACCCCCACACCCACCTCCACCTGGGCATTCGAGCAAAGCGATGTGCCGGTCGATCCCGACTATACATTCGGGCGGCTGGATAACGGGATGCGCTACGTCATCCGGCGCAATGCCACGCCCGAAGGCACCGCGCTGGTGCGGATGCGGATTGCCTCGGGCTCGCTGGAGGAGACCGATAGCGAGCGCGGGCTTTCGCATTTTCTCGAACACATGGCCTTCAACGGATCAACCAACATTGCCGAAGGCGAGATGGTCAAGCTGCTGGAACGCGAAGGTCTGGCGTTCGGCGCGGATACCAATGCCTCGACCGGGTTTGAAGAAATTACCTATATGCTCAACCTGCCGCGCAATGATGCGGCGCTGCTGGACACTGCATTGATGCTGATGCGGGAAACCGCGAGCGAACTCACCATCGCGGCCGGTGCGGTCGAGCGCGAGCGCGGGGTAATCCTCGCCGAGCGCCGCGACCGGGCGGGGTTTCAAGAACGCAATTACGAAGACTACACCGCCTTCATCGCCCCCGGCGCGCGCTATGCCGAACGCCTGCCGATTGGCACGGGTGCAGTTCTGGAAAACGCCGCCGCTGACCAGCTTCGCGCGCTGTATCAACGCACCTACACGCCTGCCAATACCGTCGTGGTGGTGGTCGGCGATTATGCGGTCGCCGACGTCGAGGCTGCGATCAGAGCACGCTTTGCCGATTGGCAGCCAGCGCCTGCTCCCACCGCCCCAGCCGCAGGCCCGGTTGACCCGGCCCGCGCGGGCCTCACCGATATTCACCTTGACCCTGCCCTGTCCGAAAGCGTCACCATCAGTCGTATTGGCCCGTGGCGCGATCAACCCGATACGATCGCCAACCGCCGCGAACGGAGCCTGCGCGCGGTCGGTTACGCGATCATCAACCGCCGCCTCGCGCGGCTGGCGCGGGGCGAGGATGCACCTTTTCGCGGCGCCAGCTTTGGCACCGGCGACATTTTCGAAGCCGCGCGGGCCACCAACCTCAGGGTGTCCAGCGTCGACGGCGAATGGAGCAAGGGCGTGCTGGCAGCGGTGCGTGAGATCAATCAGGCGCTGACCTATGGCTTTAGCCAGGCCGAGGTTGACGAACAGACCGCCAATTACCGCGCCGCGATGGAAAATGCGGTGAAGGCCGCTTCGACACGCGGGCACAATGCGTTTGCAGGTGCTGCGCTGGCATTGGTGAGTGACGAGCAGGTGCCAACCACGCCCGCATGGCAATTGACTGAGTTTGAGCGATTGCTGCCTGACATCACGCCGCAGGCCGTGTGGCAGGCCGTGCTGGACGATGCAGCGGCGCTGGAACAGCCGCTGATCCGGTTTGAAGGCCGCACCGCGCCCGATGGCGGTGAACAAGCGCTGCGCGCCGCGTTTGATGACGCCATGACGTTGCCGATTGCGCCACCTGCGGATAACGGCCCGCTGGCGTTTGATTACAGCGATTTCGGCTCGCCGGGGACGGTAGTGGCCGATACGCTGGAACCCCGGCTTGGCCTGCGTTTCATCCGCTTTGCCAATGACGTGCGGCTGACGCTCAAACACACTGATGTGCGCAAAGACCGGATCGGCTTTGCGCTGGCGGTTGATGGCGGTGATCTGATGAATACCAGGGATGCGCCGCTGCGCACCTATCTAACCGGTTCGCTGGCATCGGGGGGGCTTGGTAAGCTTAGCCAGGACGAAATGAACAGCGTGCTGGCCGGGCGCAGCGTGTCGTTCAACCTGTCGAGCGAAACCGATGTCTTTGCCGCATCCGGCGGCACCACCCCGCGAGATTTGCTGCTGCAACTGCAATTGCTGGCGGCCGGGTTAACCGACCCCGGCTATCGCCGCGAGGGCGAGGAGCGCTTTCGCAAAAGCATCGAGAACTATTTCGCGACAATCGATTCCACTCCCGGCCGCGCGCTTTCCACGGCGATTGGCGGGATATTGTCGGATAATGACCCGCGCTTCACGCTCCAATCCAAAGACGCATTCTTCGCGCTCGATTACGCGCAGTTGAAGGCCGCAATCGGCGACCGGCTGGCCAACGGCGCGATCGAGCTGGCACTGGTCGGCGATTTTGACGAGGATCAGGCAATCGCAGCGGTTGCCGCCACGCTCGGCGCGCTGCCGGTGCGCGAGCCTGCGTTCAACCCGCGCACCGATGCCCGCACCCGCGGCTTTACTGCGCAGCGCGGCCAACGCATCCTGACCCACAGGGGTGAGGCCGATCAGGCGGTGCTGCAATGGATCTGGCCCACGACGGACGACAGCGACCTTGCCGAAACCCTGCGGCTTGATCTGCTGTCGCGGGTTGTGGGGCTGGAACTGACCGACCGGCTGCGTGAGGAACTGGGGCAGGCCTATTCGCCCTCAGCCGGGTCCAATCCCAGCCATTTTTATCCCGGGTTCGGCACTTTCGGAATCAGCGCCTCTGTCGCCGCTGATCAGGTTGAACCGAGCCGCGCGGCGCTCCGGCAGCTCATCGCCGACCTCAGGGATCGCCCCCTCGATGCGGACATATTGGAACGCGCCCGCAAACCATTCCTTGAAGATTATAACAACGTTCTGAAAGATCTGAACGGCTGGCTCAACCTTGCCGCGCGCGCGCAGAGTGAGCCGGATCGGCTGGATCGCTATCTTGCGGTGCCGCAGGTGGTTGCGGCGATCACGCCGGAAGATCTGCATCAGGCAGCGCGCCAATGGCTCACCCCCGAAGGTGCGGTGGAGTTGCTGGTGGTTCCTGCTCTGGCTCCCGCCGAATAAGCGGCAGATACGAAAAAACCGACAGGTCGCCCCTGCCGGTTTCTTCCATTCATTGGGCCTTTCAGACTGGCGCGATCAGTACTTCACCCCCAACGACACGCCTATAATGCGCGGATCATTGACGAAAGCGGTGTTGTTGTTGAAGTCGATCACGCCCTGAACGTTTTTCTCGTCGGTAATGTTGCGCGCGAACGCGGCCACTTCCCACAAACCGTTGCCATGCGAATAGCCAATCCTGAGACCGCCTTCGATCCGGCTCTTGGCGTTGAATTCGAGGCTTTCGAAAAGCAGGAAGTTGGTATCGCCAAGGTATACCCAGTCGGTGAAGATGAAGAACTCTCCGCTGTTGCCAACCGGCAGGCTGTAACGCGCGGTGAAATCGCCGCTCCATTCGGGCGCGTTGGGGAACGGGTTGCCATCAATCAGCGCGCGGGTCGCACCTCCGATCACCACGGTCGGGTTCGTCACGGTGCACTGCGCGCAAATGCCAACCGCTAGGTTTTCATCCTTGATCTCGGTATTGTTGTAAGCCAGCCCCAGCGTCACCAGAAATTCGGGGGTGATCTGAACCGCACTGTCGAATTCAAAGCCCCAAGCTTCGCCCTTGTTGGCATTGAGCAGCTGGACGAGGTTCCCCGCCCCGCCCACGGCGGTGAACTGCGGGTCATCGACAGTGTAGTAAAACGCCGCCCCGTTGAGGCGCACCCGGCGATCAGCCAGCTCGCTTTTGAAGCCGACTTCGTAAGACGTGATATTTTCCGATTGTGCCACCGAAGGTGCAGCGAAGAAGGCGACGTCGCGGCCCTGAATGGTCGGCCCCCGGAATGAATTGGCGACCTTGGCATAGACGCTGGCATCGTCAGACACGTCGGCAAACAGGCTGATATCCCAGTCAAGCTGTTCATCCCCCACGCTGACCGGCTGCGGCGGAGCGCCTGCACGCACGAAGAAATCCTTTTCATCGTCGGTATAGCGCAGGCCGCCGGTAACGCGCAGGTTTTCGGTTAGCTGATAAGACAGTTGGCCGAACAGCGCCCAGGCTTCGTTGGTATGGTTGACGGTGACCGGCGGCGGGAAATCAAACCCGATGGTGGTGACATCGAAATCACTATCGAAATAGAACCCGCCAAACTGCCAGTCGAGCGGCCCGCCGCCGTTCGAAGCCAGGCGGATTTCCTGGGTGGTCTGATCAAGATCGAGCGAATCCTGCGTGTCTGACGGGAACGGGATAAAACCCGGCCCCATGACAGGTAGGAACGATGCGCCAAACCCGCCATCAACATCGCCCCGGCTGGAACCTTCGCTGGTCCAATGGCTGGTGATCGAGGTCAGCGTTGCGCCATCAAATTCATAGGATGCGGTGACCGTCGCGCCGAATTGTTCATATTCGGCAACATTGCCGCCGCCAGCATCGAAAAACACGGTGTCCCGAATGAAGTTTTCATTGAGATCATTATTGCCGGGGCCAAGCACGTTGGCGCGGAAGATGGTTGACGAACCATCCAGATCGCGGACATTGATCGACGCCAGCACGCTCGCACGTTCAGTGGGCGTGAACAGCAACTGCCCGCGCACCGCGAAATCGTGATAGCCGCCCAGCGCGTTGTTCTCTCCGGTAAAGCCGTTGTCGATCCAGTCGTTGCGGCTTTGCGATTGCAATGCAACGCGGAACGCCAGCACGTCTTCCACCAACGGCCCGCCCAGCGCAGCATTGAACGAGACCGTGTCATAGCGGCCATAACTTGCCGATGCGCGGACATCATTTTCGAACGATGGCTTGATCGAATCGATCTTCACGATCCCCGCCGGGGTATTGCGACCAAACAGCGTGCCCTGCGGCCCGCGCAGCACCTCAACCCGCTCAACATCGAATACCGGAAAGCTTTTCAGCGTCACGTTTTCGAGCACAACGTCATCAAGCAGCACCGAAACCGGCTGCGATGCGGCAAGATCGAAATCGGTGTTGCCAAGCCCGCGAATATAGAACCGCGGCGCGATCCGGCCATTCGAACTTTCAACGTTAAGCCCCGGCGAGGTGCCAGCCAGCGCGGTAATGTCCCCCGCCCCGCTGAAGATCGCGCCAAGGCGTTCCTGATCCAGAATGTCGGCTGAAACCGGCACGTCCTGCATGTTTTGTTCGCGGCGGTTGGCAGTCACGATGATGGTGGCAAGCTGGCCATCAATGTCCGAAGCGGCCTCACCATCCTGCGCGGTCGCGGGAGCAGCAAAGCCAAACGCAGCAGCAGCAAGGATGGTCGAACCGGCCCATGCGGCACGGAAAGCGGAAAAACGGTGAGACATCAAACAACCCCTATGTTTGATTGGGTGGATATTGGGTGCGCCGGACGAGGTGACAGTTTCGGGCGATTCGCGCGAGGTCGGGCAAGAAGAACGCCGCGCAGAACTAGCAATCTGAAAGCAATCTTTCACCAGTTGTTGCATCAAAGTTACAATTATGCAGATTTCTCGACCGCTTTATGACAAACGCGACCGCAATTCCTGTGGTGCAGAAGTCTGATCAGCGCGATTGCACGCGCAGGCTGGCGCGTTATAGCGGCGGCATCTCGTTCCCCCGGCTCATCGCCCGTGAAGATGGAGTAAGCATCCATGCAAGTGCGCGTTCTCGTCCGATTGAAACCCGGCGTCCTCGATCCGCAGGGCCGCGCGGTGCATCATGCCCTTGAAGGACTGGGCTTCGCCGGGGTCGAGGATGTGCGGATCGGCCGGTTGATCGAACTCGATGTGGCAGACGGCACCGACCACGCCGCGCTGACCGCGATATGCGAAAAACTGCTCGCCAACACCGTGATCGAAGACTTCACGATCGAGGGCCTGGGCGAGCCCGAAGGGACGCGCTGATGACGTTCCGGTCTGCCGTAATCACCTTCCCCGGCTCCAACTGCGATCGTGATATGGCAGTGGCGCTGGAACAGATATCGGGCGCGCCGGCCATTCGCGTCTGGCATGGCGACGCCGAACTGCCCGAACGGCTTGATCTGATCGCCTTGCCCGGCGGCTTTTCCTATGGCGATTACCTGCGATCGGGCGCGATGGCCGCGACCAGCCCGATCATGCGCGCGGTGATCGCCGCTGCATCACGCGGGGTGCCGGTGCTGGGCGTGTGCAACGGCTTTCAGGTCTTGACCGAGGCGCGGCTGCTGCCCGGTGCACTGCTGCGCAACGCCGGTCAGCGGTTTATCTGCCGCAGCGTGGCGTTGACGGTCGAGAACACCGATTCGCTGTTCACTTCAGCCTATGTTCGGGACGAGCAAATCCGCATCCCGGTTGCCCATCATGATGGCAATTACTTCGCCGATGCCGAAACGCTTGACCGGCTGGAAGGCGAAGGCCGCGTCGCGTTTCGCTATGCCGAACCGTGCAACGGATCAGCGCGCGACATCGCCGGGGTGCTGAGCGCCAATGGCCGGGTGCTGGGAATGATGCCGCATCCCGAACGCGCGATTGAGCCAGCGGCGGTTTCGGCGCTGGGTGGATCAGATGGTCGGCGGCTGTTCGAAAGTGTTTTTGCAGCGCTAGCCAGCGCCTGATAGCGGGCCGGTTTCAGGCGCGTTCGGCGCGGGCGAGGTCGAACAACTTGCGCGCGTCATTGGCTGCCATGGGACGTCCGAAGTAATATCCCTGAATCTTGTCGCAACCAAGGTTGCGGATCAATTCCGCTTCTTCGGCAGTCTCCACCCCTTCGGCAGTGGTCGTCATGTCAAGGCTCCGCGCCATGGCCACCACGGCGTTGATGATCGCCAGACTTTCGGCGCTTCCCTGCGCTGCACCTTGAACAAATGTCCGGTCAACCTTGATCGTCGAAAACCGCAACTTGCGCAGGTAGCCGAGCGAGGAATAGCCAGTCCCGAAATCGTCGAGCGCCACCGAACAGCCCAGCGCCATCACCTGTTCAAGCGCATTACGCGCAACGCTGGCATCGCGCAGGAAAATGCTCTCGGTCACTTCAACCTCGAGCCGCTCGGGCCTGAGACCGCTCGCCGCCAGCGCCTCGACCACCTCGGCGTGGAAACCGGGCTCCAGCAACTGCTCAGGCGAAACGTTGACATTGACCTTGATATGATCGGGCCAGCTGCGCGCCTCTTCGCAGGCCTTGCGCATCACCCATTTGCCGATCGGCAGGATCAGGCGGGTGTCTTCGGCCAGCGGGATAAATTTTCCTGGGCTGACAAATCCGTGATCGGCGCTGTTCCAACGCACCAACGCCTCGAAACTCACAATGCCTTCGCTGCGGGCGTCGACGACGGGTTGATAATGCAGTTCCAGTTCGTTGCCGCCCAGTGCGCCGCGCAGCGAAGCCTCCAATTGGCGGCGTTCCTCCGCAGACGCATGGAATATCGGTTCGAAGCCGCAATGCTCACCGCCACCCACGTCCTTTGCACGATAAAGCGCAAGGTCAGCATTACGCATCAGGTCTTCGACGCTGCGGCCATCGCGCGGCCCTTCAGCCGAACCGATGCTGGCGCCAATATAAAGCGTGTGATGGTCAACCTGGTAGGGTTCGCTAAGCCTGTCGATCACACGGCGGGCAAGGTCGCGCGCATTGCCGGAAGCCGCGATATCGCGCACCACCACTGCGAATTCATCACCGCCCAGCCGCCCGCACATCTCGTTTTCGCTCATCAGCGATTGCAGCCGCGCGGACACCTGAGCCAGCAGTTTGTCGCCAATGAGGTGGCCAAGTGAATCATTGACTGCCTTGAACCGGTCAAGGTCGATCATCAGTAGCGCGCAGCGCGAACGCCACTGATCGGAATAACGCAGTGCCTCGGCCAACGCCTCGGTCAGTTGCAAGCGGTTAGGGAGCTGCGTCAGCGTGTCATAGCGCGCAAGATAGGCGATCTTCTCGGACGAATTGCGCTGCTCGGTCACATCAGAGCCAACCCCGCGAAAGCCGGTGAAGTGGCCATGTTCGTTACGCATCGGCGTGCCGGAAAGTTCCCACCACCGCTCTTCGCCCATAATCGAAACCTGAACGATAAGATTCGAGAAATATTGGCGATTCTTCAGGTGTTCGGCAAGATCGTGCAGGCTGGCAGGAAACTGGCCGCTTTGCCACTTGTTGCCCGCGATCATTTCCAGCAACGGTCGCCCTTCGATATCAGCCTGCGGCCGACCCAAGGCAAAGGCGAAGCGCGGACTGACCGAGCGCAGACGCCTGGCGGGGTCGATTTCCCACAGCCAGTCAGCCTCGTTCTCTTCGAACTCGCGCAGCAGCAGCGAAACGACTTCTTCCTTTTCAGCCACCATCGCCTCGGCCACGCGCGCGGTAAGGTAGGTCCGGCCCACCTCTACGGTGCCAAGGATTGCCGCCACCGTGAACAACAGCACCGCCACCATCGCCAGCCAGTATCCGGCCATCCCGAGGTGGAGCACCGCCCCCAAGCCGACAATCGCGATAAAGCCAACGATACCAATCGGCGCGGCGGTGTAGAAAAACACCGATACCGCCATCATCAATGCGATCACCATCAGCATCGCCATCCGGTCGCCTTCGGAACCGAAGAACGGAAAGACCACCATAGCGACCGCCCAGAGCAAACCCGACATGATCGGCGTGGTCGCCTGACGCGACAATTCGGAGCGGGTAATCCGCCGCTTTTGGGTGTCGACCAGTGTCAGATCGATCTTGTATCCACGGAAATGAACCGCCGCGAGCATCATCATCCAGATGCACAGGCTCAGCGCACCAACCGATCGCCCATAAATCTGGAACACGAACAGGGCGAGCACCCCTTGGGCAATGATCCGGTAGAAGGCCAGCTTTGCCAGCGCCGAATATTGCAGACCGCGCAGACGCGCCCAATCCACATCGCCCTTGTCCGACAGGCCGAGCACGGTCGAAATCGGCATTTGCGCCGGATGCATCGGGGCAGAAGATGGGGAAGGTTCGATCACAGCCCCGCCCATAACCATCAAAGGTTAGAGTGCGGTAAAGCCTGATGGAACTTAATGATTAAGGTGAGGGCGACGTTTACTCGACCGTCACCGATTTGGCGAGGTTGCGCGGCTGATCGACATCGGTGCCTTTGACCACGGCGACGTGATAAGCCAGCAATTGCACCGGAATGGCATAGACCAGCGGCGCGATCAGCGGGTGGACCACCGGCATTTCGATGGTCGCGATGCAGCCCTCACCCGCCGCTTCAAGGCCTTGCGCGTCGGAAATCAGCACCACCTGCCCGCCGCGCGCGCGCACTTCTTCCATGTTCGACACGGTCTTTTCGAACAGCGGGCCCGATGGCGCGATCACCACCACCGGCACGGCATCGTCGATCAGCGCGATCGGCCCATGCTTCATCTCGCCTGCGGCATAACCTTCAGCGTGGATATAGCTGATTTCCTTCAATTTCAGCGCGCCTTCCAGCGCCAGTGGATAATCCTGCCCGCGCCCCAGATAGAGCACGTCCCGCGCCGGAGCGATCAGGTGCGCCATTGATGCAATGTCATCATCATGATCGAGCGCGGCGTTGAGCGCAGCGGGGGCTTCAAGCAGGTGGCGAACGATCTCGGCTTCTTCGTCGCGGGACAAGCGCCCCTTCCTCACCGCCATATGCGCCGCCAGCGCGGCCAGCACGGCAAGCTGACAGGTAAACGCCTTGGTCGAAGCCACCCCGATTTCCGGCCCGGCATGGGTCGGCAACAGCAGATCAGCCTCGCGCGCCATGGTGCTGGTCGGCACGTTGACCACCACCGCGATGGTCTGCCCGGCAGCCTTGCAATGACGCAGCGCGGCAAGCGTGTCGGCGGTTTCCCCGCTCTGCGAGATAAACAGCGCGAGGCCGCCTTCCTCCAACACCGGCTGGCGATAGCGGAACTCGCTCGCCACATCGATATCGACCGGCACGCGGGCGAATTGTTCGAACCAGTATTTCGCCACCATCCCGGCGTAAAACGATGTGCCGCAAGCAACGATGGTGAGGCGGCGGATGCTCGACAGGTCGAAATCGATCTGCGGCAGCGCCACTGAATTGTCCGAACGGCGCAGATAGGAAGCGAGCGTTTGCGCCACCACCGTGGGCTGCTCGTAAATCTCTTTCTGCATGAAGTGGCGGTAATTGCCCTTCTCCACCGCCGCCGCCGATGCGCCCGATGCGCGGATTTCGCGGGTGACGGGATTGTTCTCCAGATCGTAGATTTGCGCAGCCTCACGCCGCAGCACCACCCAGTCGCCTTCTTCAAGATAGGTGATGCGCTGGGTTAGCGGGGCTAGCGCCAGCGCGTCCGAGCCGAGATACATCTCCGCTTCCGCGCCTTCGGGGCCATAGCCCAGCACCAGCGGCGAACCGAGCCGCGCGCCGATCAGCAGATCGGGATGCGAACGGAACGCAATCGCCAGCGCAAACGCGCCGCGCAGGCGCGGCAACACTTCGCGCACCGCCTCTTGCGGATCGGCCCCGCGCTCAATCTCGGCAGAAATTAGGTGAGCGACCACCTCGCTATCGGTCTCGCTTTCGAACACCCGGCCATTGGCCGCGAGTTCGGCGCGCAGCTCCTTGAAATTTTCGATGATGCCATTGTGGACGATCGCGACTTCGCCGGTGGCGTGCGGGTGGGCGTTGGTGGCATTGGGCGCGCCGTGGGTAGCCCAGCGGGTGTGGGCAATGCCGACATTGCCGGGCGCAGGATCGCCTGCCAGCACCGTGACCAGATTGGCCAGCCGCCCTTCCGCACGGCGGCGCACCAGCGCGCCATCGTGCAGCGTGCAGATCCCCGCGCTGTCATAGCCGCGATATTCCATCCGCTTGAGGCCATCAACCAGCCGGTCAGCAACGGCTGCCTTTCCCACGATCCCGATAATGCCGCACATTGCCTGAAAGTCCCCGATATTTGCTGCGTTACGCTCTAACCGCTCGTGCTTTAACAGCAAGTCCGCTGATCATGCGCCCCGAGGCGATTTTCCGGCTTGCCACAAATATAACCCCGAACCGACGATCAGCGCCGCCCCGCTCAGTGTCGCAAGGTCGGGCCGGTCGCCAAACCACCACCACCCAAGCGTAATTGCCACCAGAATCTGGACATAGATCGCCGGTGCAATCGCCGCTGCGCCCGCCCTTGATGCGCCGATATAGGCAAGCCAGTGCGCGGTGCTGGCCGTGACGGCAACAAACGCGCAGCGCAGCACGATATCCCATGTCGGCCAGCCAAAATCGAACGCCGGAACGCCCGAAAACTTGGCCGCCGCCGCCCCGATTATCAGGATCGGCGCGCATACGCCTGCCACAAACACCTGCATCGACAATGCACTGCCCTGCCCTGCGCTGGCCCGATTGGCGATCATCAAAAGCGCGAAAAACAGCGCCGAATTCAATGGCAACAGCGCCGCCACGCCCAGTTCAGCCAGGTTCGGGCGCAGCACGATCACCACGCCCGCAAACGCCGCCAGTGACGCAAACCACACGCGGCGATGCACTGTTTCACGCAGCAACACCCCCGCCAAAAGCTGGGTCAGAACCGGCGAGAGAAAGCTGATCGCCATCGCCTCGGCCAGCGGCATCAGATAGATTGCGGAAAAGAAGCTGACCGTGGCGACCGACAGGCAAAGTCCGCGCGCCGCCTGCAACCACGGGTGGGTCGGGATGAAGGCGCGCGGCCCTTCAGTGCGGAGCAGCAACAGCGATAGTCCCACCGCGCCAAAGGTAAACCGCAGCGCCGCCACTGCAAAGGCAGGCCACGCTCCGGCCATCGATTTGACCACCGCATCGCCGACCGAAAGGGTCGCGAATCCGGCCACGGCATAAATCAGCCCGCTGCGTTGGTTATCATTCATGGGCTGCGCCTTTGCGGCGGCGGCGGCGGAATGGCAAGCGCTCACCGTGACCGTTCAAACTCAAGCGCGCATCCTTAGGGAAAAAACAACCTTTCCGTTTTATTCACCATGCTTCGAGACGCCGCTTTCGCATGATCGAGGCGAGAGACACGTAATATTAGCGAGCCTTGGGGGCTGAGAATGAGCGCATTCGGCAAAAAGGGCAATGTGGGCGGAGTAACGCCCGGCGGACGGCCTGCCTTTGGTGTGGCGCGCCCGATGAAGGGCTCTGGCGGCTCCAGTGCGGCGCCGCGCGGCGGCGAGCAATTCCCTCCCATTCCGGGCGAAGGCGGCGGTGCCAGCCCCGCGCCCGCCCAGTCGCCCAACCCAAGCCGTCCGGCCACCACCGCCGAAGCGATGGACCGCCTGAACGAGCGCATGACCTCGGTCAACGACGGCAATTCCGAAGTCGGCGGGTTTGAAGCAAGCGTCCACAAGATCAAGGAACAGGTGCTGCCGCGCCTGCTCGAACGCGTCGACCCGGAAGCAGCGGCGACGCTTTCCAAGGAGGAACTCTCCGAAGAATTCCGCCCGATCATCATGGAAGTGCTGGCCGAACTGAAGGTCACACTGAACCGGCGCGAACAATTCGCGTTGGAAAAGGTGCTGATCGACGAATTGCTCGGTTTCGGCCCGCTCGAAGAATTGCTCAATGATCCGGATATTTCCGATATCATGGTCAACGGCCCGGATCAGACCTACATCGAAAAGAAGGGCAAGCTCGTGCTCGCCCCGATCCGGTTCCGTGATGAACAGCACCTGTTCCAGATCGCCCAGCGGATCGTGAACCAGGTCGGCCGCCGCGTCGACCAGACCACCCCGCTCGCTGACGCCCGCCTGAAAGACGGCAGCCGCGTCAACGTTATCGTGCCGCCGCTTTCGCTGCGCGGAACCGCGATCTCGATTCGTAAGTTTTCCGAAAAGCCGATCACGCTGGATATGCTGCGCGATTTCGGTTCGATGTCGGACAAGATGTGCACCGCGCTGAAAATTGCCGGTGCGTGCCGGATGAATGTGGTCATCTCGGGCGGCACGGGTTCGGGTAAAACCACTATGCTTAACGCCTTGTCGAAGATGATCGATCCGGGCGAGCGCGTGCTGACGATCGAAGATGCGGCCGAACTTCGTCTGCAACAGCCGCACTGGCTACCGCTGGAAACCCGCCCGCCCAACCTCGAAGGGCAAGGCGCGATCACCATTGGCGACCTTGTTAAGAACGCGTTGCGTATGCGCCCTGACCGCATCATCCTCGGCGAAATCCGCGGCGCGGAGTGTTTCGATCTCCTCGCGGCGATGAACACCGGTCACGACGGTTCAATGTGTACGCTCCACGCCAATAGCCCGCGCGAATGCCTTGGCCGTATGGAAAACATGATCCTTATGGGCGACATCAAGATCCCCAAGGAAGCGATCAGCCGCCAGATCGCCGAATCCGTCGATCTGATCGTGCAGGTCAAGCGTCTGCGCGACGGTTCGCGCCGCACCACCAACATCACCGAAGTGATCGGGATGGAAGGCGACGTGATCGTGACGCAGGAATTGTTCAAGTTCGAATATCTTGACGAGACCGATGACGGGAAGATCCTCGGCGAATTTCGTGCGTCCGGCCTGCGCCCCTACACCTTGGAAAAAGCGCGGCAATTCGGGTTCGATCAGGCTTATTTGGAGGCGTGTCTCTGACACGCCGATCCGGGCCGTCCGGCCCGGATCGTTCGGCCTTGCGAACCCTGCGGGTTCGTTTTGGAGGCCTGCCTTTAAGGCAGGCGGGGCAGCCCAACCGGCCGTCGGCAGCGTTGCGACCTTCAGGTCGCATAAGCGAGGATATCGCGCGCCCGGAGGGGCGTGCGAAAATCAAAGACGCCCGATCACCACCGGCAGGCTCATCGCAAGGCACCCGCCGCCGATCATCGCCGCTCCGACGAACAATCCCGTCCACGGTACCCAGCCGACCTGTTCCAGACGCCCCACATCACGGCGCTTGCTCCGCCGCCGCTCCATCACCGCAGCAAAGCCTGCAAACACCCAGAACAACCCGCCGATAATGGCGAGCTGTCCAGCATCGCTCAGCAGCTCGAATTGGGCGATTATATTCATGGCTCACGCATATGGGGCGCGGGCGCGCTTGCGCAATCCCTGCGGCTCGGCCAAGCGCGGAGGCGATGGATGGCTCGATCGCTCGCCCCCGCCCGCTGCTGGCGCTTGGAATCCGGCTGCTCGCAGCGGCTGCGCTGGCGACGATGGCGATGCTGGTGAAGCTCGCCGGAGAGCGCGGCGTGCATCTGATCGAGCTGATATTCTGGCGGCAGGTGCTCGCCGCAGTGCTGCTGGGCGCAGGGCTGACGCTGGCGGGCCGCCTGGCGCTACTGAAGACGGACCGTTTGCGCGCCCACACAGCGCGATCGGCCACCGGATTGTTCGGGATGATCTTTACCTATGGCGCGGTGCTGCTGCTGCCACTGGCCGAGGCGACCACGCTCAGCTTTACCGCGCCGGTGTTTGCCGTGCTGATTGCGATGGTATTGTTCCGCGAAAAGATCGGCCGCTACCGCTGGGCAGCGGTGGCAATGGGGTTTGTCGGGGTCATCGTGGCGATGCAGCCGGGCGGCGGCGGATTGGCTGAGGGGGTGACGCTTGCCGGAATCGCCGTTGGCCTGATGGCGCCATTGATGGTGTCACTCATCAGTTTCCAGATTCAGGATCTCAACAAAACCGAAAACCCGTGGAGCATCGTATTCTGGTTCGCCACACTCAGCATCCCGGTCGCGGCAATTGGCCTGCCGTTCGTGATCGGCCCGCACGATGCGGCAACCTGGGGGATAATTCTGGCGATGGCGTTGATGGGGGTGTTGGCGCAGATCCTGCTGACCACCTCGTTGCGGTTCGGATCGGCGGCGGTTATTCTGCTGATGGATTATACCGCGCTACTATGGGCGAGTTTTTACGGCTATACCGTGTTTGACCGCGCCGCGCCCGCCAGTCTGTGGCTGGGCGCGCCGTTGATTATCGGGGCGGGGCTGCTGATCGCGTGGCGCGAACGTCAGCTTGCCAAGGCAAGGCGTGTCGCATCTGCGGCGAGTCAGGAATAAGTAATAATCTTTGTGCGCTATAGCGCGAAACAGAAGGAAACCGAAACATGATTCGCAAGACCATCATCGCCGCCGCACTCGCCGCCATCACGCTGACCGCCAGTGCCTGCAACACGGTGAAGGGCGCAGGTGAGGATATCCAGTCGGTCGGCCGCGCGGGCGAACGCGCGATCGATTAAACGCGATATTGTCGCGAAGGTCGGCTTTCAGGCTCCCGAGGCAAGGGTTCGCGTGGCGTGGAGGGGTGGATTGCCTGCCAATCCGCGTTCATCGCCACTCCGGACTTGCCTGCCCCACCCGGCAATCGAAGCCAACAGGCGCTATGCCGGTTTTTTCCGGTAAACCAGTGTGAGGTTATTGGCCGGCATGGCGCGGCGGTTTGATCTGGCAAATCCGTGTTCCGCAGCCACCCGATCAACATCTGCGATATTGCGCAGCCCCCATGCCGGGTTTCGCGCTTTTAGCGATTGATCGAAGGCCAGATTGGATGCCGCTGTCTCCACCGCGTCTTCCAAATACGGCCCATAGAGGATTACGGGAGCCTCGGGCCCAAGCACTTGCGCGCCGCCGCTGAACAATCCGATTGTCGCTTCCCACACGCTGATGTGGACCATGTTGATGCACACAAGGGCGTCTGCGGCGCTGACCGGCCAGGTTGCGGGAGCCGCCGCATCCAGCATGATCGGCGCTGCGAGATTATCCCCCGCGTAGTCTGCACGATAGGCCGCGATCGACGCCAGCGCCGCTGCCGATGGGTCAGTCGGCTGCCAATGCAGCGCGGGGAAGCGTTCGGCAAAGAACACCGCGTGTTCGCCCGTGCCGCTGGCGATTTCCAGCACCGTGCCCGGCGCAGGCAGCTCCTGCGCCAGCACCTTGGCAATCGGTTCGCGGTTGCGCAGGGCTGCGGGGGCGTGCTGTTTCACACTCACGAAACCTGCCGCTCCTGCCCTTCCCAATAGGGTGCGCGCAGTTCGCGCCGCAGGATCTTGCCGCTGGCGTTGCGCGGCATCAACGGGATCACGTCGACGCTTTTGGGCGCCTTGAACGCCGCGATACGTTCACGCGCCCAGGCGATCACGTCGGCTGCGTCAATTTCATGCCCCGGCTTGGCGACGACGCAGGCCTTGACCTCCTCACCCCAGCGCGCGCTCGGCACGCCGATCACCGCGACCTCGGCAATGGCGGGGTGGCCGTAGATCGCGCTTTCAACCTCGGCGGGGTAGACGTTTTCACCGCCGGAGATGATCATGTCCTTGATGCGGTCCTGAATATAGACATAGCCATCATCGTCCATCACCGCCGCATCGCCGGTGTGGAGCCAGCCATCGGGGTCGATGGTTTTGGCGGTGGCTTCGGGCAGGTTCCAGTATCCGGCGGTGTTTGAAGGTGAGCGAACGCAAACCTCGCCAATCTCGCCGCGCGGGACTTCGGCATTGTCAGGCCCGCGCACTTCAATCTCCACTCCGGGACAGGCCTTGCCCGCAGAACGCATCCGCTGGTTGCCTTCAAGGCTGTGATCATCGGGCGGCAGGATCGAAATCGTGCCGCTGGTTTCGGTCATGCCGTAAGCTTGCAGGAACCGGGTGGTGGGCATGGTACCCACCGCTTCCTTCAGCAATTCCAGCGGCATCGGCGCAGCGCCATACATCAGATATTTGAAGCCGCTGAAATCGGTGGTGGCTGCGCGCGGGTGCTGCACCACCATCTGCAAGGCTGCCGGCACGATGAACATGTGGGTCGCCCCTGCTTCGATCGCATCGAGCACGCCGACCGGGGTGAATTCCGCCTGCACCAGACTGCGCACCCCGTTGGCGACAGCGATGTTGACCAGCCCCGTCCCGCCAATATGCGCGCATGGCATGGCGACCAGCATACAGTCGGTCGGTTCGTAAAATTGCCATTCCAAACCGGCAGCCAGCGCTGGATTGCGCAGGCCCAGCAGGTTGGCGTTTGACAGCATTGCTCCCTTGGGATTGCCGGTCGTTCCCGAAGTATAAAGCTGCAACACCGGATCATTCGGCGCTGGCGGAGTGTAATCCGCCGGTTCAAACCCGCTCGCCGCCAAACGCGCCGCTTCACCCTCGATCACTTCGGGATTGGCCGAAACATCGGCGGCGGCGGCATGGGCCGCGTCCACAAATTCGGCATCGGCAAACAGCAGCTTGGCCTCGGTATCCGACAGGATATAGGCGATTTCACGAGGGGCCAGCCGCCAGCCGATCGGCACCATCACCGCCCCCATCCGCGCCGCCGCGATATAGAGCAGGAAATAGGTATCGCGGTTCTTGCCCAGCCACGCGATCCGGTCACCCTTGGCAATATCGCGCGATTGCAACAGCGCGATCAACTGCCGTGTCAACCGGTCAGCCTCGGCATATGAAGTTATCCGCCCGTCCTGATCGAAAGCAGTCCCATCGGGACGCTCCTTCGCCCAGAAGTTCAGGATCGCATCAAAGGTCGAATGATCGTGATAAGCGTTGTTCGCCATAATCGTGCTCTCTCCCAAAAGCTGTTTGGGCAAAGGTTAGGCGAAGTTGGGTGAAGCGGTCCAGCAGCGATTGGGTCTGGCCCTAACGGAACCGCCCCTGACGGCGCGCCGCCGGTTCTCGCACCAGCAACCAGACCAGCAGACCCAGCGGCCCGGCGATAAAGGTCGCCAGCAGGATCGGGGCCTGCACCCAGCGCGACAGGCCCTTGGCATCGGCATCGCGCACGATCCAAACCCCCACGAACAGATCAAACGCGAGGTAATGCGTCCAGCCGATCACAACCCCGGCATCGCTTGCAAAAATCGCGCGCACCCCGGCAATGGTGGTGAAATCCGCGCCGCCGCCATCGGGATTGGGGATCACCCCGGTCAACACCCCGATCAGTCCGGTGGCATAGATCAGGCACAGCAGCCCCACCCCCAGATACAGCGCCGCCGACAACAGCGCAGGCCAGCGCGGCAGCAGGATCAGCGCGGCCCAACCCACCGCCGCGATGATGTTCACCGCGTTGAAAACAAGGCCCCAGTCGATCATGCTGCTGACTCCATTTCGCCTATCCGCCGCCATTCGCGTGCGGCGCGGCGGATCGCGTCATTATCATGGGTAAAGCGCCCGCCTGCCCGGCGCATGGCGAGGCCCAACGCGGCCTCTGCCACCAATGCGGCGTCAATCGACCGGAACCGTTCCCACGATCCTGACAGCAGCGGATCGATCAGCGGCGCGGCAAGGATGCCGAGCCTTTCGCCGACACGCCGGTCATTACTGCGCTCACCGCGCAGCAGCCCCGGGCGCAGAATATCCAGCCGTTTGAAGCCGATCCGCGATACCGCATTCTCGGTTTCGCCCTTGACCCGGAAATAGACGCTCTTGCCGCGCGCATCGGCCCCCGCCGCGCTCACCAGCACCATGTTGGGCACGCCCGCACGCTTGGCGGCCTCAGCCGTCGCCAGCACCAGATCATGATCCACGCTGCGAAACGCCGCTTCGTCGCGCCCGGCCTTTTTCCAGGTGGTGCCCAGCGCGCAGATCAACGCCCGCGGGCGCACCGCCTCTAATACCTCGCCCCACTTGGCTGGCTGCGCAACGAACATTTCCATCCGCGCGCCCGACGGCAGCGGAGCCTCGCGCCGGGCAATGCCGACAATCCGCGCTTCATCCCCGGCGCTGGCAACGTCGATCACATGGCGTCCGACAAGGCCCGTCGCCCCCACCAGCGCAATCCGCACCGGGCTGCGCGCCTCAGACATTGATAAGCCCGGCCGGCTGTGCGCCATAAATCGCGGCGCAGGCCTGCATCGCGAACCGGTCGCTCATCCCGGCGATGAAATCGGCGATCATCCGGCTGCGTTGGGGTTCGTGTGCGGGCAGGCGTTCATGCCAATCAGACGGCATCAACTTCGCATCCTGCGAATAGGCGGCGAACAGCCGGGCGACGACATCGCGCGCGCGTTCTGCCGCAGCAATCTGTTCGGGGTGAAAATACAGCCGGTCATACATGAACGTCTTAAGCCGCCGTTCGCGTGACGTCATTTCGGGCGAGAACCCGGCCAGCTGCCGCCCGGCATTGCGCACTTCGGCAACCGATCCGATGCCATGCACCTGCGCGCGGGTATGCTCGATCACGTCCTTTACCATCAAGCCGATCTGATCGCGGATCATCTCGCGCAGCAGACGGTCTTTCGGGGCGTGGGGAAAGCGTTTTTCGACCACCCGCCATTGGTCTGCGAGGAAATCGAGCGTCAGCAGATCATCCAGCGCCAAAAATCCCGCGCGCAGCCCATCATCGATATCGTGATTATCATAGGCGATATCGTCCGCCACCGCTGCGACCTGCGCTTCCAGTGATGGCCAGGTGCCAAGCATCAACGGAAAAGCTGCATCCAGTTCAGCCAGCGCCCAGTTCGGGGCTGTTACAGGGCCGTTATGCTTGGCCAGCCCTTCGAGCAGATCCCACGTCAGGTTCAGCCCGTCATGTTGGGGATAGGGAGATTCGATCCGCATTACCGTGCGCAGCGTCTGCGCATTGTGGCAGAACCCCCCGTACCGCTCCATCGCCTCGGACAAGGCGGCTTCGCCTGCATGGCCGAACGGCGGGTGCCCCACATCATGCGCCAGGCACAGGGCCTCGGTCAGATCCTCGTCCAGCCCCAGCGCGCGGGCAATTACCCGGCCAATCTGCGCGACTTCAAGACTGTGGGTCAGGCGGGTGCGGTAATGATCGCCATCGGGGGCGATGAACACCTGCGTCTTGGATTTGAGGCGGCGAAAGCTCATCGAATGGATGATGCGATCACGGTCGCGCTGGAATTGGCTGCGCGGGCCGCGCTGTTCGCCCGCCGCGCCGCCGCGCCATTCACGCCCGCCATGGGCATCAGGATCAGCAGCATAGGGGGCGCGGGACATCACGGCTTTGTCGAATAGGCCAGCCAGCCCCGCTTCTCAACCGGAACAGGAAGGGAACCTGCCACAAAGGTGCAAATGGCCGCGCCGACATCGCGGATTATGGGGCCACCCTCCGGTGGTTGGGGGGGAAGGAGGGTGGCCCCAAGGGCCTGTCGGTGCGACCCGAAAGACCCGGAAAATGCCAGTTGCGTTTCCGCGACAAAATCCGTGCAAGCGCGTAGCCGACCAGTTAAACCGTTGCAACCCGACAAATGGGTGAATTATTCGCTAAGCGCGACCAGCACAGATTATTGCCCCGCTTCCTGTTCAAGAATCCAGTTGGCCGCCGCCTCGCAATGGATGCGGGTGCTGTCGAACACCGGCAGCACATTCGCATCAATATCAACCACCAGATCAAGCTCGGTGCAGGCCAGCACAATCGCCCCTGCGCCTTCCTGCGCCTTGTTGGTGATGATGGTTTTCAATGTGCGCTGGGCCTCTCGCGTCACTTTTCCGACCATCAATTCATCATAGATGATCCGGTCGAGCGCTTCGACATATTTCATGTTGGGCGGCAAAAGGTTGATGCCGTGGGCAACCAGCCGCTTGCGATAGAAGCTTTCGGTCATCACGTTGCGCGTGCCCAGAAGCGCTGCGTTGGTCTTGCCCGCCCGTTTCATCGCCAGCCCGACATATTCGGCAATGTGCAGGATCGGGATGTCCACCGAAGCGGCAACATCATCATACAGCCGGTGCATCGAATTGGCGCCGATGATCAGCGCCTGCGCCCCCGCGCCTTCGAGCCGCCGCGCGCTGTCGATCAGCACGCTGGCCGCACGCTGCCAGTCGCGTTCTTCGCGCAAGGCGTAAAGCTGGCAGAAATCGAGGCTTTCGATCAGCAGCGGAGCAGAGGCCATCGGCGCAGCGCGGCGTTGCACAATGCGATTGATGTGATCGTAATATGTCGCGGTCGACACCCAGCTCATGCCGCCAATGATCCCGAGTTTGCGCAAAGCCGGCTTTTCCTTCGATTCTGTGTGCAAGTGCGAGACGGTGTAAAGCGCAAGCGTTGCGCGCGTCCAGTGCGCAACAAAGCCGGTGCGCGATTATTGCGCGTTTGGCACCGGAGCGTGCTCAGCAAGCCACGGCAAAAGATCGCCAAGCGTTGCGGCGGGTGCCTCTTCATGCGGCAGGTGGCCGATGTTCGGATAGACGGTGATCTGTGCGGTCGGCATCACCTCGGCCAGCCATTGCCCGGCGGCGACCGGGATCAGCCGGTCATCTTCGCCCCACAGGATCAGCGTCGGCGCAGTCACTCCGGCAATCTCGGCCTCGGTCAGTGATTCATGCGGTTGGCTGAAACGCTTCAATGTCGCGCGGCGATTGCCGGGATAGCGCAGCAGTTCCCAGTAGCGATCGATCATTGGTTCGGTGATGATCGATTTGAGCGAGACGGATTGTTCAAGGCTCTGCGCGATCAGACTGCGCGGGGTAATCTGTTCGACCAGCCGATTGACCCCCGGCATCCGCGCAATTCTGAAGCCGATATTGCCGCCGCCGCTGTTCTTTTTGGCGGCCTTATCCTGCGGCATCGGCCCGCCGCTGGCATCGACCAGCACCAGCCCGGAAACACGATCCGGGTGCGCAATCGCAAAGGCCAGCGCGTGCTTTCCCCCCATCGAATTGCCGCCGATGATGAAGCGTTCCAGCCCCAGCGTGTCAGCCACTTCGCGGATATCGGCGACATAATTCGCGCGTCTGTAATCATGCGCCGGATCGGGCCCAGTCAGCCCGTGGCCGACCTGATCGAAACGGATCACCCGGTATTGCGATTTCAGTGCAGCAACCCACGGTTCCCACGTGTGCAGATCGGCGTTCGATCCGTGGAGCAGCATAATCGCGGGCGCATCTTTGGGCCCTTCATCGCGCAGGTGGACAGTCACGCCGCCACCAATATCGACGAATTGCGAAGGCGCCCCGCCATATTTGGCGCGCATTTCCGCCGCATCGGTATCGGGCGTGCGGAAAATCAGGAAGGCGATCACCAGCAGCGCAATGAGCGCCAGAACCCCGCGAACAAACCATTTCATTATTGCTGCATCTCCAAAATCCAACGCCGCACCACCGCCGAGCCTTCGCGGTCAACGCTGGACTTTCCGATTTCGGGCATGGCGATGCCCGGCTCCGCTGAGTCCATGCGGTACAGCAGGATTGATTGGTCGGGCGCACCAGGCAGGATCGAAAACTCATGCCCCCCTGCCCCGCGCCCGGCGGCGACCGGGCGTTTCATGATGCCGATGGCGTGGGGATCATCTTGTTCCCAGCGCAGATCAAGCCCTGAATTGGACGCGCCGCCGCCCGGTTGGTGGCAATGCGCGCAGTTCACATCGAGGTAAGCCCGCGCCAGCGGCGCTGCCGGGCCGGTGGCATGATTGCGCCAATCGGGCAGGCTGTCAGCACCCGCAGGCACCGTGTCGAGCGCGCCCCGCTTCGCCATCTGACCCAGCCATTCAGCCGGCAGATTGCGCGCCTTCGGCCCAATCGGGATCACCACGCCGTCCTTCGAATGGCAGGCCTTGCACTGGTTCTTGTTGGGAATGGCATAGGAAATCGCCTCCCCCGCAGGCGTCACCAGATCGATCCGCCCGCCTGCCAGCGCCAGCGTGGCCTCGGTCTGCTCCGCATTCCAGCGATAGGGCAGCGCCGTCCAGCCATCCGCACGGTGGAGCAGCAGGCGGGTTTCGATCAAGCGGCGTTCCGGCCCCTCGCCAAAGGCAAAGGTCTTGATAATCGCCGCGCCCACCGGGAATTGCAGCAGGCCGTCTGCGTCCGCAGTCATCCGTGTGCCATCGGGCAGATAGATAAACCGCAGCTTTTCCGCCCCATCTGACCATAGGGGGGTGTTGAGCGCATAGGGCGTCACCCCCGCACCCGGCAGCTGCTGCGCGCCATCGGCGAAGAAACCATATTCCGACAGGGTGCGCGCGAAGCCCTCCTCCAGAATGGCCGCATCATTGACCGCCACCGCTGGCGTCACCCCGGCGTGGGTCAGCGCTGCGCCCAGCGTAGCGCTAGCGGCAGCCATCAGGGCAAGCCCCCGCCTCACTTCAGCCGCGCCTCCAGTTCAGCCGGTGCGCCGATCCCGTCCATCGCCCACGGCTGGCCGTAAGCTGGCACATCGAGCGGGCCGGGCTGCGCCTCAGCCAAAGATTGCCCCTGACGGCTGAGATTGAGCGACCAGCCGGGATTGCCCGGTATGGTCAGCAATGCCGGCGTATCGGCATCCTGTTGCAACCCATCCCACATGATCGGCGGCAGCGTGCCGCCAAACGCGGCGAGCAGCATCGCGCCGCCGGGGAAATCGGGATCGGTCGCGCCAGCATCAACGACATTATTCGCAATCACCACTGCGCGCGCGAAGGGATTGTAACGCGCATCATCAAACTCTTGCGTGTAAGCGACCACCATGAACGGCGCGGTCGGGTTATCCTGCACCACGTTGTCTTCGATCCACACCTGCTCGTTCGCCATCACCATGATCCCGGTGCCGCGCGGCACGCCTGCAACGATATTGCCGGGCGGCGCGAAATTGGGGGTGTTGTTGCCTGCGACCAAGTTGTTGGTGATCAGCACATTGCCGCCGCCCATCACCGGCAGGCCGGGCAGATCGAACACCAGAATGCCCCCGGTATTGCGCGTGACATAGTTCTGGGTGACGATCGCATCGCGGCTGTTTTCAATCTCGATACCGGCGACATTGTCGGTCGCAATCGAATTGCGCACAGTGATTTTTGACGATTGGCCGACGTAAATCCCGGCATCCGAAGCGCCGGAGACTTCCGAATGGCTCACCAGCACCCCGGTGCTTTCGACCGGGTAGATGCCGTATGCGCCGTTTTCCGCCTTCGGCCCACCGGTCCACGTCACGCGAATGCGATGATAGACGATATTATCTGCGCCCTTGGACTTGATCCCATCACCCTTGGGATTCTCGACCGCGAAATCGCGCAAGGTGACATTGTCGGACGTCACCAAAAGCCCCTCACCCGCGCCCGCCTGCGCGGTGAAATCGAGAATGGACAGCGCCGGCCCCGCCCCGCGCACCGTCACCCCGTCAACATCCAGACTCAGCCCGTCAGTCAGCACGAACCGGCCCGCTTCGAGCACGACTTCGTCCCCCGGTGCGGCAAGGATCAGCGCCTCCTGCAAGCGTTCGGCAGCGCCTTCGCCCGGCGCAATGGTGTGGATTTCGGCGGCAAGCGGCGCGGCAGAAGCCAGCAGCGCAGCGGCCATGACCAGACGTTTCATGATGTTCTCCCTCTTCGCCCAGCAGTGTGGCGCAAGCGGAAGGGAAATTGCAAGGGCCGCGTAATCGGGTTGCAGCGTCAGCCGATACCCAGCGCGCACAGGCCCGCACTGGTAGTCAACACGGCGACCGCTTCGCCATCCTGAGTGCGGCGCACGCGCTTGATCAACTCGCCGAGGCCGTAGCCCGATGTTGGTTCGCCTTCCTGCGGGGCCATGCCCTGTCGCAGCCTCCACAATTGCACCACATTCAGCCGGTCAACCATGCGGCCCGCCATGCAATCGGCGCGCTGTTCATTGACGCCTGCCTGCACCAATGCGCCCGCAACCTGCCGTTCGATCAGCGGGTTGGCTAGGCCGCTATACACCGCCCCGCCCGCCAGCACGGCGAGCAGCAGAAAAAGGATGATCAGCTTGCGCATCAGCGGCTGTGCCTTCATTTGTTGTCGCATCGCCGAGAAGCCGAAAACCGGTTCCCACTTTTCGGCGCGATGCTCAGTTATTGTCGCATCGCCGAGAAGCCGAAAACCGGTTCCCACTTTTCGGCGCGATGCTTAATCGAGCGATTTGACGATTTCCTCGACCATCTTCTTGGCGTCGGCCAGCAGCATCACGGTCTGGTTCATGTAGAACACTTCGTTATCGACCCCGGCATAGCCGACGCCGCCCATTGACCGCTTGATGAAGAACACCTGCTTGGCCTTGTCGACATCGAACACCGGCATTCCGTAGATCGGCGAGGATTTGTCGGTCTTGGCCGCCGGGTTTACCACGTCGTTCGCGCCGATGATGAAGGCAATATCGGCCTGCGCGAATTCGGAGTTGATGTCTTCGAGTTCGAACACCTCGTCATAGGGCACGCTGGCTTCGGCGAGCAGCACGTTCATGTGCCCCGGCATCCGCCCTGCGACGGGGTGGATGGCGTATTTCACGTCCACACCCTTTTCCTTGAGCTTATCACCCATTTCGCGCAGCGCGTGCTGGGCCTGCGCCACCGCCATGCCGTAACCGGGGATGATGATGACGCTTTCGGCCTGTTCGAGCATATAGGCCGCGTCTTCCGCACTACCCTGTTTATAGGGCCGCTGTTCGCGCGCGCCGCCTGCTCCGCCTGCATCGGGCGCTGCGCCGAACCCGCCTGCGATCACCGAAATGAAGCTGCGGTTCATCGCGCGGCACATGATGTAGCTGAGGATCGCGCCCGAACTGCCGACCAGTGCGCCGGTGATAATCATCGCCGAATTGCCCAGCGTAAAGCCCATCGCCGCCGCCGCCCAGCCCGAATAGGAGTTCAGCATCGACACTACCACCGGCATATCCGCCCCGCCAATCGGGATGATCAGCAGGAAACCGATGATGAAGGCCAACACCGCGATGGCAATCACCAGATAGCCTTCACCCGCGCCGCCTTCGGGCGAGATGGTGTAAATCCCGATCAGCGCCAGAATCGCAATCAGCGTGCCCAGGTTGATGACATGCCGCCCCGGCAGCATGATCGGCGAACCGCTCATCCGGCCCGACAATTTCAGGAAGGCGATGACGCTCCCCGAGAAGGTGATCGCCCCGATGGCGATGCCAAGGCCCAGCTCCACACGGCTGACGCGAAGGATCTGATCCGCCGCATCGGTTATCGCGAACGCCGCCGGGTTCAGCCACGCGGCAAAGCCCACCACCACCGCGGCAAGGCCGACGAGACTGTGGAAGCCTGCGACAAGCTCTGGCATCTGCGTCATCGCAATGCGGCGAGCGACGGTGACGCCAATGATCCCGCCAAGGAAAATCGCGATGCCGGTCTCGGCAATGTTGGCAATGTCGTGGGTGACAAGCGTCGTCACCACCGCGATTCCCATGCCGATCATGCCATTGCGGTTGCCCGCCTGACTGGTCGCCGGACTGGACAGCCCGCGCAGCGCAAGGATGAAGAACACGCCCGCGATCAGGTAAGCGAGCATCGCCCAGGCAGGCGTGCCGCCTTCGCCGCCGCCTGCGGCATAGGCCGGGGTCGCGAACAATAAGATCGTCATCGCGAGAAGCGAAGCGACGAAGCGATCCATGGCCGAACCGCGCTTGGCGATCGCCGGTCCATGGATTGCCGCGGCGACTGCGTCGCCTCGCAATGACGAAGTCTGAGAGAAGCGCCCCATCCTCACTTCTCCTTCTTCTTGTACATCGCGAGCATTCGCTGCGTCACCGCGAACCCGCCGAAAATGTTGATGCTGGCGAGCACCACCCCGAACAGGCCGAGATACTTGGCGACCGGGCTCTGCGCCTCAGCCGCCGCAATCAGCGCGCCGACGATGATCACCGAGGAGATCGCATTGGTCACCGCCATCAGCGGCGTGTGGAGCGCCGGGGTCACCGACCAGACGACGTAATAGCCCACGAAACAGGCCAGCACGAAGATCGAGAGGATTGAGATGAAGTCCATTGGTCAATCACCACCCTCTGCTTCGCCAATGTGGATTTGCGCAATCATCGGACGAAAAACCTCAGTCATCTTAGGCCAATTTTTCAAGAGCCAATCATGCTGATGAACCCACCGACCCTTGTCCTCTTTGTTCTGAGTGCCCGGCATATAGAGAGCGATTCGCTTCTCGTGGCCCCGCAAGGTCTCCCATGAAAGCTCTTGCTCCATAAGGTGCTCAATCTCCGCTTTCCTCTCACAAAGCTGCTCAAACACGATAGGCGCAGCCACGCCACTGATATAAGCTTCAACCCTGAGTTTATTGCCGCTTGCAAAACAGGCGTTCGCATCTACCGAAAAGCCGTTTCCATTGCCGATCCTCTCGCCAGTTTGCCAGTTTCCCTTGTAGGGCTTTCTAGCCGCCAGCGCTGGATATACACCTGCGGCCTTCTGGATTAATGCTGCCCAATACTCGTGATAGAGGGCTTGAGTCGGCGTCAGCACGTCGTCAACGGCAAACTTGGCCGCAGCACTTTGTTTCGACCAGTCGTTCGGCTTTGCAACGATCGAAAAACTGGGAGCAAAAGCGCTTTCCCCAATTTTCAGCAGCTCAACCTGAAGTCCGAAAAAAAGGTGATCTTCGTCACTTATTCTGTTGAGGTAGTCGATAGCGGCGCGGTGCTCCTCACGGAAAGTTCGGGCAACCCATACAACAATCGGAGCATCCAAACCTGCGGCATATGTCAAGATTTGCCCTAGGTGTCTGTGATCAGTCCCTTCGATTTGATTTTCGATCAGAACCCACTTGCCACTCACAATATCCTTACCAAGGATATCGGCCGAGAACGGTCCTACTTGTTTTTCAACAGCCTCCAGTTCCAAACGAAGACCGAGGATATCCCCGAGAAGTGTAAGATTTTCTTCTTCGGCAAGCCATGGGGTGAAGTTTTTCGCCTCGTCCGGCCAAGCCTTTCGAAGGTCCACTGATTCGATCCGGCCAAGCGGTATAACCGCACTCACCCGATCAGCCTTTCATTCACAACCTTGCCGCCCTGCGTCAGTCGGATCGCGCCGCCGATTTCCTCGTCGAGCACGGGCTTGCCGGTCTCCTTGTCCCAGAAGGCGCTGAGGAAGTTGTAGTGGTTGCGCGCAAACAGCGCCGAGGCGTCGGCAGGCAGGTGCGCGGGCGTGTTGGAAAAGCCGATGATCTTGACGCCGTGCTTGACCACGACCTCATCCGGCTTCGATCCTTCAACATTTCCGCCCTGCGCCACCGCCAGATCGAAGATCACGCTACCCGGCTTCATCGTCGCAATCTGCGCGTCGGCGATCAGCCGGGGAGCAGCGCGGCCCGGAATCAAGGCGGTCGTGATCACGATATCCTGCTTGGCAATGTGCGAACTCACCAGTTCAGCCTGCGCCTTCTGGTATTCCTCGCTCATTTCGGTGGCATAGCCGCCCGAACCTTCGCCTTCGATCCCGGCGACATTCTCGACGAAGATCGGCTTGGCACCCAACGACTGGATCTGCTCCTTGGTCGCGGAACGCACGTCGGTCGCGGAAACCTGCGCGCCCAGCCGCCGTGCGGTGGCAATCGCCTGAAGCCCCGCCACGCCCACGCCCATGATGAAGGCGCGCGCGGCCTGAACCGTGCCCGCCGCCGTCATCATCATCGGGAAGGCGCGGCCATACGTATCCGCTGCCGCCAGCACCGCCTTGTAACCCGCAAGGTTCGATTGCGAGGACAGCACGTCCATCGACTGCGCGCGGGTAATGCGCGGCATGAACTCCATGCTCAATGCCTCAAACCCGGCGGCCGCATAGGCATCCACCAAGTCGCGTTTCGCAAAGGGATCGAACAGCGCCGCCACCCACGCGCCGGGCTTTGCGCCTTTCAGCAGCGCCACGTCAGGCGCCTGAATGCCCAGCACAATGTCGGCACCCTTCACCGTTGCGGCGGCGGTGCCAAGGCTCGCGCCCGCTTCTGCATAGGCCGCATCGGTGACAGAAGCCATCACCCCCGCCCCCTTTTCAACCGCGACATCAAGCCCGAGCGCGGCGAATTTCTTGACCGTTTCGGGCGAGGCGGCAACGCGCGTCTCACCGGGCGCGCGTTCTTTCAGGATCGCGATTTTCAACCGCCGCGCCTTATTCGGCGATCAGCGCAACGATGATGAATACGATCACCGCAACAATCGGCACCGCCCATTTCAACGTGGCCATGAACCCGCCATAGGTCGCCTGGGCTTTTTCCATATCGTGAACTGTCATTATCCTTGTTTCCCCTTGGGCATTCCAAACCGCAAACGCGCGTCCAGTCGCCGAAAAAACACGCCCACGAAGAGCGTCTGACATTCTCGTATCGAAGCGGGCGCGCTATCTCAAGTCACCATTCATGACAGGCGGGGACATCGCTGCAAACAGCCTTAATCCCGTTTTTACCTCCTTGCCCTATTCACTGTGGATTGTGTCATCCGGGGACTCTTGTCCGGGCTGAGAGAAAGTGAGCGGCAAGGTTGATGGCTGAGATGGATTGCCACCCAGACGCGCACAGCGATGCGCGAATCGTGATGCTGATCGATGATGAGCCTGCGCAGTCGCGCCTGATCACCGCGATTGCCGCGCGCGATGGCTGGCGCACCATTGTCGCCGCCGATGCCGAAACCGCGATTGCGATGCTCGGCACACGCGAAGGGATGCAGTTATCGGCAATTTTGCTCGATCAATGGGTGCCGGGCGACGATGCCTGCAAACTGATCGCCGAATTGAAATCGCGCCGCCCAGCGCTGCCGATCCTGATGCTCACCACCAGCGCCTCGCCGCTGCTCGCGGTTGAGGCGATGCGTTCAGGGGCCAGCGATTATCTGGTCAAGCCGGTCGCGCCCGATCGGCTGATGGAGGCACTGCGCAGCGTTACCACCCGCGAAACGGCGCGCGATGAACTCGCCCCGCTGACCGAGAAAATGTCCGCCAGCCTCGATTTCGATGCGATGATCGGCACCGCACCGCAATTCCGCACCGCGCTGGCACAGGCTGCCAAGGCCGCGCGCGGCCACGGCCATGTGCTGATCGAAGGCGAAACCGGCACCGGCAAGGAAATGCTGATGCGCGCGATGCACGCCGCCAGCCCGCGCTCCAAGGAGCCGCTGCGGATCATCAACCTCGCCAGCATTCCGCCCGGGTCGATCGAATCGGTGTTATTCGGGCATGAACCCGGATCGTTTCCCGGCGCGTTTGATCGCCAGATCGGCGCATTCCAGCATTGCGACGGTGGCACGCTGGTGCTCGACGAGATAGACCGCCTGACCCCGGCGCTGCAACAGCGGCTGGGTGATGCGCTGGACAGCGGGATCATCCGTCCGGTCGGCGCGAGCTATGGCTTCCGGGTCGATGTGCGGCTGCTGGTGACCAGTAATGTCGGGCTCGACCGGATGGTGGCGGGCGATCAGTTCAACGCCGGACTCGCAGCAAAGCTGGGGAGCACCCGGATCGTGCTGCCACCCTTGCGCGAACGCGTGGGTGATATTCCCGCACTGACCCGCCATTTCCTCGCCCGGATCGGCGAACAACCGGGGCTGAACCATCTGTCCGTTTCCGACAGCGCCTTGGCGTTGCTCGCCGCCTATGACTGGCCGGGCAATGTCCGCCAGCTGCAATCGGTGTTGTTCCGCGCCGCGGTCTATTGCGACGACAACTCGCTCACCGCTGACAGTTTCCCGCAATTGTCCGAAATGCTGGGCGAACAAGGCAGCGTCACGGTGGCGAGCGCGCATGAAGGGGTGGGCATCATGCTCTACACCCCCGACGGCAACCTGCGCCCGCTGGAGGATATCGAGGCTGACGTCATCCGCCTCGCCATCGGCCATTATCGCGGCCGCATGACCGAAGTGGCGCGGCGATTGGGGATCGGACGCTCGACGCTCTATCGCAAGCTGTCCGATCTGGGGATTGATAACGCGGCTTGATCAGCGCGCCAGCCCGACCTAACTCGGCGGGCATGACACCTCAGCAAAAAGATTTCGCCGGGCGCTCTGCGCTCGTTACCGGAGCGGCTTCGGGGATCGGTGCGGCTGCGGCCAAGGCGCTGGCGGCGCGCGGTGCGGCGCGGCTGTTTCTGGTCGATATTGATGGCGCGGGGCTGGATGGGCTCGATTTACCGGGCGAAGTGCACCGCATTGTCGGAAGCGTCGCGGATGAGGCATTGTGGCAGGCGTTAGACCCCCGCTTGGCCGGGCTAGACCATGCCTTGGTCAACGCAGGGATCGGTTCGGGCGGCCCGATTGCGTCGATTTCGCTGGCCGAATGGCGCCGGGTGATGGCGGTTAATCTGGACGGCGCGTTCATGACATTGGCGAGTTCGCTGCGGGCGATGGAGCAGCGCGGCGGCAGCGTGGTGGTGGTCGCCTCAGTCACCGGGATCAAGCCGGTGCCAGGCATCGGCCCTTACGGCGTATCCAAGGCGGCCGTCGCCCACATGGCCCGCATTGCCGCGGCCGAAAGCGCCAGAAAAGGAATCCGTGTCAATGCGATAGCCCCCGGCGGGGTGGACACTGCGATCTGGGAAAGCGGCGCGGATTTCACAGCCTCGGTCGAAGCGATTGGCCGCGAGGCGACGATCAAGGCAATGGCCAAAACCACGCCGCTGGGCCGTTTTGCCACCTCAGAAGAGATGGCCGACAGCATCCTCTATTTGCTGAGCGATGCTGCGGCCAATATCACTGGGCACGTGATGGTGTCAGACGGCGGTTTTACACTCTGATTTTATGTCGTTTTCGCTGGAATAATCCGCGCCAGACCGCCGAAATCAAAACCGGATACGAACGCCGACCAGGCCGGACACCGTTTCATAGCGGCCATCCTGTTCTGCATTAAAGATTTCACCGCCACCGGCCACAAATTCGCGTTCGAAATTAAGCCCGGAAATGCGTTGATAACGCACGCCTGTTTCCAGATCCATGCGGTCATTCAGGCGGAAGCTCAACCCCACGTCGCCTTGTAGCACAAAGCCTGTATCATTGCCGCGAATGGCAAATGTATCGGTGGTGGCCGTGCCGTTATTGGGGAAATAGCCGATATTGGGATCAACATCGGCAATCCCGATACCCGCGCCGACATAGGGCACGACAGTCTGTTTTTCCTTGAGCCGCACATCAGCGCGATAATTCAGCGTGAACGAGTTGATGTCAGCGCCGCCGCCAAACGTCTGATTACCGCCATTGGACGAACCACCATCAATATCGGGGCTGCTATAATTATATTCCAATTCAACACTGGGTTGGAAAATACCCAGCAGACGCGTGGGAATTTGATACCCGACCGCGCCAGACACAGTGAAATCCTCATCAAATTGGACCCGCGTGGTAGCAGGGTCACCGGCAACGCCGGGTGAGCCATTTGCGGGAGCCTGAATACCGTCGAATGTTTTGCTGGAGGGCGATGTTACACCGCCACGAACCGAAGCATAAATACCTTCATCGAGTTTAAAATCATCATCCTGAGCAAATGCAGTTGAAGGCAATGCTGCAAAGAGCATAGATGATGCGATGAAAATATAGCGGAGGCGCATGACGACTTGCTCCAAATCTGAAAATGATCTGAGAAACAATTTTCTACTGTCATGAAGGTGTTCGCCGCTCACACCGACAAAGTTACATCGCCAACTGGATACCCGATTCATGCAATCGTCGGAACGACACGCACAGCACGCCGCGATCGCTATTATCCGCGATCAGGTAGTTCCGCCGGGATCGTCGAAAAATCGGTGAGCGCCGCGTCGCGCAAACCGCGCCACACATTGCGCGCCTGCACCGTCTCGGCCACATCGTGGACGCGCAGGATATGCACGCCTGCCTCCATCCCTCTCACCGCCAGCGCAAGCGACCCGGCGAGCCGCTGATCGGCAGGCTCCTCAGCCGACAGCGCGCCAATCATCCGCTTGCGGCTCGCCCCCAGCATGACCGGGCTGCCCAGAGCATGGAACAACGGCAAGGCGTTAATCAACGCAAGGTTATCCGCCAGCGATTTGCCAAAACCGATGCCGGGATCGACGATGATGCGATCTTCAGCAATGCCCGCCGCGATGGCGCGCGCGCGCGCCGCTTTGAGGAAGTCGAACACCTCGCTGACCACATCGCCATACACCGCGCCCGCATGCAGGTCTTCACCGGCACCCGGCGCGTGCATCAAAACCAAGGGGCAACCGCGCGCCGCGACCAGTTCGGTGCTGCGCGGATCGTATCGCAGAGCCGAGACATCATTGACCATATGCGCGCCCGCCGCCAGCGCCACTTCGAGGACGCCTGCGCGCCGAGTGTCGACGCTGATTGCTGCCCCCATTGCCGCGCAATATTCGACAGCAGGGATCACCCGGCGGATTTCCTCATCCTCAAAAGTCGCCGCAGCGCCGGGGCGAGTGCTTTCGCCGCCAATGTCGATGATCGCCGCGCCTGCCTCCAGCATCGCGGCGGCGTGGGCACGGCCGGCCTGCGCATCATCATCATCATCATGCGCTCCGCCATCGGAGAAACTGTCGGGCGTGACGTTGAGGATACCCATGACCTGCGGCTGATCGAGCCGGATGGTGCGCGCGCCCAATTGCACCGGGGGGTGCGCTTTGTTGAGGTTCGCCCACTGCGCGGCTGCATCATCGGCCACCGCATCAGGCAGGCTGGCCAGCGCCTGTTCCACCGTGCCTGCGGTGCAGATGATCCGGTCAGCCACCACCCCATCGCGGCGCAGCACCAGCGCAAATTCGCGGGCATAGGCCATGCTGCCACCCAGCCGCACGGCCTCGCCCTCCACCGCCTGCGGGCCGGAGACAAGCGTGAGCGGGTGGAGATAGACGGTGGCGGTCATGTCTTTCCCTTGTGGGAATTAGTCCTCGTTCGCCAGCAGATAGAGTTGCCGCGCGGCGTCAATTGGCTGCACATCCGCGCCGACCTCGTAATGCCAGAACGACCAGCCGTTGCAGCTTGGCGCGGCTTGCAATTCCTTGCCCAGCCCATGGATCGATCCGGTTTTACCATCACATTCCAACGAGCCATCGGCGCGCACCGTGGCGATCCAGCGGCGTTTCTTGTCGAATACCTGCGTGCCCGGCGGGATCAGGCCGGTTTCAACCACCGCGCCAAACGCCACCTTGGGCGCGGTGCGCGCGCTTTGCATGGTGGTGAGCGCGCTTTCATCGAGCGGCAGTTCGCGTGCGATCCGCTTTTCAGCGACACTGCGGTAAAAATCCTCGCGTTCGCAGCCGATCCATTGACGCCCCAGCCGCTTGGCCACCGCGCCGGTGGTGCCGGTGCCGAAGAACGGATCGAGCACCACGTCGCCCTTTTCCGTCGTCGCCAGCAGCACGCGATAAAGCAGCGCTTCGGGCTTTTGCGTCGGGTGGGCTTTCTTGCCGCCCTCCTTGAGCCGTTCGCCCCCGCCGCAGATCGGCATCACCCAGTCTGATCGCATCTGCAATTCATCGTTGAGCGTCTTCATCGTGCGGTAATTGAACTGATAGCGCGCCTTTTCCCCCATGCTCGCCCAGATCAGCGTTTCATGCGCGTTGGTGAAGCGGGTGCCGCGGAAATTGGGCATCGGATTGGCTTTGCGCCAGACGATGTCGTTGAGAATCCAGAACCCGAGATCCTGCAAAATCGCTCCGACGCGGAAGATGTTATGATAGGAACCGATCACCCATAGCGCGCCATCGGGCTTGAGCACCCGGCGCGCTTCGGTCAGCCATTCGCGGGTGAAAGTGTCGTAAGTGCGGAAGCTGTCGAACTGATCCCAGTGATCGGTCACGGCATCGACATGGCTGCCGTCCGGACGGTTGAGATCGCCGCCAAGCTGCAAGTTATAGGGCGGATCGGCGAACACCAGATCAACGCTGTTGGTGGGGAGCGAGCGCATCGCTTCGATGCAGTCCCCCGGCAGGATGCGGCCCAGCGGCAGATCGAGCGCAGGCATGATTTTTGGCGCTTTTACAGCGCGTTTTTCCTGCAACTTCGTCTTTTCTATAACGCCCACCAGATCGACCCCACTTGATTTGCTTGCAACTTATCCACAGGCATGAGTCTTTGAGGAGACCGCGTCAAGCGCCTAATTATGCGTGCATTATGGTTAACACTGCATCAACGCAGCGGAACGAAGCAAGACCGGCACAAGATGTTGAGTCCCGCGCCGCGCAAGGGACTCGATATGCAGCGGTGTGGCCCGCAGGACTCACCTGCCACGCCATCAACCGTGCAAAATTCCGATCAGATCAACGTCAGCTGCGCAACCGGGGCAAAGCTGCGGCGGTGTAGCGGGGTCGGGCCATGGCGGCGCAGCGCCTCGATGTGTTCGGCCGTGCCATAACCCTTGTTGCGCTCCCACCCGTATTGCGGGTGCGCGCGGGCGGCCTCCACCATCAACCGGTCGCGCCATTCCTTGGCGATGATCGACGCGGCAGAGATCGCCGGTTCGATCCCGTCTCCGCCAACGATGGCGCGCGCGGGCCAGCCCCATCCGGCACGGCGTCCGGCAGGGGTCATGTTGCCATCAATCAGCACTTCGCGCACCGGCGCAGGAATCGCGGCAGTTATTCGCGCCACCGCGCGGGTCATCGCCTCCATCGTCGCGATGAAGATGTTGAGCCGGTCGATCTCGTCAGGCTCCACCACCGCCACTGCCCAGCCGCAGCTTGCGCGAATGGCCGTTTCCAGCCGCGCACGGCGGGCGGGCGAAAGCCGCTTGGAATCATCGAGCCCAGTGGGTATCTCAACCCCAAGCACAACCGCCGCGGCCACCACCGGCCCGGCCAACGGCCCGCGACCGGCCTCGTCAACCCCGATGACAAGGCCGCCACTTGTAACCGTGAAACCCGGAGTGACCCCAAACATGACCCGTTCTTTCCCTCTGACCGCTGCACTTTCCCTACCCGCGTTGATGCTGGCAAGCTGCGCTAATGCCGAAACCGGGGAAACCGCCGCATCGGCAGCCGATGGCGCGCCGTTTGTCATCAGCGAAGTGGCGACGTTTGAGGAACCCTGGGCGATTGAATTTGCGCCCGGCACCGCGGTGCTGTTCGTCACCGAAAAGGCGGGCACGGTGAAGTTTATCGACACGGCCACGGGAACCATCGGCACGGTCAGCGGCGTTCCCGAAGTGGCCTATGGAGGGCAAGGCGGATTGGGCGACATCGCCTTCCTGCCCGCCGAAGCCTCAGACGTTCTGGGTCAGCGCACAATCTATCTCAGCTGGGCCGAGGCGGGCGCGGATGACACGCGCGGGGCGGCGGTTGGCAAAGGGACACTGGTGTGCGCCAGCACCGAGACTTGCGCCATCGAAGGCCTCAGCGTGATCTGGCGGCAAACGCCCAAGGTGACCGGGCGCGGGCATTATTCGCACCGCATCAGCGTGTCGCCCGATGGCCAGCACCTTTATATCGCCAGCGGTGATCGCCAGAAAATGCAGCCCGCGCAGGACACATCGAATACACTCGGCACGATCGTCCGGCTCAACCTTGATGGCACACCGGCGGCGGGCAACCCGATGGCGGATCAGGGCGGCGTGACAGCGGAAATCTGGTCTTACGGGCACCGCAACATTCTGGGGATGGATTGGGATGCGCAAGGGCGCCTGTGGGAAGTCGAACACGGCCCGGCGGGCGGGGATGAACTCAACCTCGTTCAGCGCGGTGCCAATTATGGCTGGCCAGTGCGTTCCTATGGCGAACATTACAACGGCGGCGCAATTCCTGATCACAGCGCCGATGATGGCTTCGCCAAGCCCGCACTTACCTGGACCCCGGTGATCGCGCCGGGTGATATGCTGATCTATGACGGCACAATGTTCGACAATTGGCAAGGCCGCGCGCTGATTGTGGGGCTTGGTTCGCAGGCTCTGGTCGAAGTCGCCATCGACGGTGACAGTGCGAGCGAAGTCAGCCGCCATGAATTCGACCGTCGGCTGCGCTCGCTTGCGCAAGGGCCAGACGGCGCGCTGTGGATCGCCGAGGATGGCAAGGGCGCGCGGGTGTTGAAGCTTTCCCCGCAATGACAACAGCCGCCACTGCCCCCACCACCGCAACGCTGATCCCGCTGGAGGCGGTTGACCCCGCCATGATCGAGGCGGTGCTTGACCGTGCGTTTGGCGCGGATCGCCACGCGCGCACGGCCTACCGCATCCGCGAAGGCATGGACTGGCTGCCGGGCCTGAGCCTGGCGGCGCTGGATGAAGACGATCTGCTGGTCGCCACGATTCAATGCTGGCCCATCGCGCTCCAGACGCAGCAGGGGCCGGTGCCGTTGGTGATGGTCGGGCCGGTGGCAGTCGTGCCCGAACAACAGGGCGAAGGCTTTGGCGTCGGCTTGATGAGCGCGATGATCGCTGAAGATGCGCGGCTGGCAGCGGGCGGGCAGGCGCTGGCGCAGGTGCTGATCGGCGATGCCGAATACTATGGGCGCTGGGGCTTTTCCGCGGCAATGACAGGTGGCTGGCGCTGCCCCGGCCCCTATGAACCGCATCGGCTGCTGGCGCGCGGTGCGGGTTTGGCGGCCATGCCGGCTGAAGGGATGCTGGGCCCGTGGGTATGATTAGAACGTGGGAATAATAAGAAGGAGCAGAGCTTAGCCCCTTCACCTTGCGCAAAGCTTCTGGCATCGCTCTAAACGAACCATGCCCTATGAACCGCCCCCCTATCTCGCCGAACTGACGCTGGCCGAAATCGCCGATCTAGTGGCGCAGCGCAAATTGCCCCCGGTCGAAGGCTGGGCACCGCAGCAATCGGGCGACAGCGCGATGCGAATTGCCGCGGACGGCACCTGGTATCACGAAGGCAGCCCGATCCGGCGTGAAGCGATGGTGCGCGCCTTTGCCGGGCTGCTCAAACGCGACGACAGCGGCCAGCACTGGCTGATCACCCCATTCGAGAGACTTACCATCGCAGTGGATGACGCCGCCTTCATCGCGGTTGATTGCGTGCGCGCCGATGATGCGCTGGTGTTCCGGCTCAACACCGATGACATCGTGATCGCCGGGCCGGATCACCCCTTGCGCGCCGCAGGCGATGCCGATGCCCCGGCGCTCTACCTCGATGTCAGGCGTGGGTGCGAGGCGCGGTTGAACCGCTCAACCTACGCGCAACTGGCCGAAATTGCGCTGGCCGAAGGGGCCGAGGACAATAGCTGGCAAGTCACCAGCAAAGGTCAGGCGTTTTCGCTGCTGCCATGACGCCATCCCCCGCCGCCAGCATCTACGACCCGCTTGCTCAGGCCTTTGCCGAAGGCCACCGCACGCCCATCCCCGATCTGCTCAGCGACGCGCATTTCGCACAGGGTGGCCGCACCACGCCTGCCGCCGTGCTGATTGCGGTGACCGATGCGGCGCATGATCCGCAGGTGATCCTGACCCAGCGGCCGCGCGCGATGCGCGATCATCCGGGGCAGGTCGCCTTTCCCGGCGGCAAGATCGATCCCGGTGAGGACGCGATAACCGCCGCCTTGCGTGAGGCCGAGGAGGAGCTCGCCCTGCCGCGCGATGCGGTTCGAGTGATCGGAACCAGCGATGTCTATCATACTGGCACCGGCTTTCTGGTGACGCCGGTGGTCGGCGTGGTGCCACCGGGGTTGTGCCTCACCCCCAACCCTTCGGAGGTGGAAGCATGGTTCGAAGCCCCGCTCGGCCTGCTGCTCGATCCGGAAAGCTGGACGACGAACGAAGTGTTCTGGCGCGGTGCGACCCGGCGTTACCTCGAACTGGAATGGCAGGGTTTCCGCATTTGGGGCGTGACCGCGGCGATCATCGCCAACCTGTCGCGCCGGATTGCGATACAGGCGCTGCGCGATGCGGCGTGATCTCACCCAAGCGGAATGGCCGCACCGCGCTGGTCTTGCCGCGCTGATAGCGGCGCTGGGCGCAGCGAATATCCGCTGGGTCGGCGGCGCGGTTCGCGATGGCGTGCTGGGCGTAGAGGTGCATGATGTCGATTGCGCCACCGTGCTGATGCCCGCCGAGGTGATCGACCGCTGCGCCCGCGCGGGCATTCGCACCGTTCCCACCGGGATCGAACATGGCACGGTCACGGCAATCCTTGCCGATGGCCCGGTCGAAATCACTACCTTGCGCCGCGATGTCGCCACCGATGGCAGGCGCGCCACCATCGCCTTTGCCCGCGATTGGGCAGAGGATGCCGCGCGGCGCGATTTCACCATCAACGCGCTCTATGCCCATCCGGAGACACTCGAAATTGCCGATTATTTCGGCGGGCTGGATGATCTGGCGGCGCACCGCGTGCGGTTCATCGGCGATGCGCGCGAACGGATAGCCGAGGATCACTTGCGCATCCTGCGCTATTACCGCTTTCAGGCGCGCTTTGGCGCGGCGCTGGATGCGGAGGCGGAGGCTGCCTGCGCAGACCTCGCCCACACCTTGAAAGGGCTGAGCCGCGAACGGGTGGCGGCGGAATTGCTGACGTTGCTGGCCCTCCCCGATCCGCACGCGACGCTGGAACGGATGCGCGGGCACGGCGTGCTCGGCGTGATCCTGCCCGAGGCCTGCGCCGCGCAGCTTGCCGCGCTTGCCCGGCTGATCGCGCAGGAGAGCGCGCAAGCCATCGCCCCCGATCCGGTGCGGCGGTTGGCAGCCCTGCTCCCCCCTTCGCCCGATGTCGCCGAGACGGTCGCCGCGCGGCTGCGGCTGTCCAAGACGCAGCGCGCGCGGTTGATTGGCGCGGCTGAACGCGTGGCAGACGACACCGCCAACCCCCACGCGCTTGCCTATCGTGTCACAGTGCCGTCGGCGGTTGACCGGCTGCTGCTGCTGGGCGGCGATGCGCGCGCGCTGATTGGATGGACGCCGCCGGTCTTCCCGCTGAAAGGCGGAGCGATTGTTGCACGCGGAGTTACCACTGGCCCGGCGGTCGCGCGTATGTTGCAAGCGGTGGAGCAACGCTGGGTCGCTGAAGGCTTTCCCGATCCTGCCCGGGTCGAAACCCTGCTCAACGAGGAATTGGCCAAGACCGCGACGTGACCTGTCCGGCGGGATGAACCGGGGCTAAAGAGCGGCAGGCTGCATTCAAGAAGGGTGCCTTGCGGTTGTCACCCACGTCCTGCGCGGGCTAGGATCACGTCACGGGTCAATGCACCGCATTCGCTACCGCGAAGGCAGCAGCGTTGCGATTGACCTCGGCCACACTCTCTGGCCTCTCGCTGCGGCCAAACCGGTCGCTGGGATCCTCCGTATCCCGCAGAGCTTGTCGTCCCGTTCGGCAATCCTCCGGCAACGTGTAACAATGGAGTACATCAATGAAATCTGTTAAGCTGGCGCTGATTGCCGCCGTGTTTGCTGCGACCCCCGCAGTGGCTTTCGCACAGGACGTGGGCGCGACAATCTATGGCAATGATGGCAACCCGATCGGCACGGTCGAACAGAAGACCGAACAGGTGGTCGTGATCAACACCGGCAAGCACAAGGCCCCGATTCCCGCCAATCTGTTGTTCGAAAACGATAAGGGTCATGCCGTCAACGCGACCACGGCACAGATTGATGCGATGATGGATCAACAGCTCGCTGCCGCTGCGGCCAAGCGTGATGCGGCGCTGGTCACTGGTGCGGCGGTGGTGTCAATCAACGGCAATCCGGCAGGCACGCTGGGCGAGGTTGATCTGGCGGCCGATGAAATCACGCTGGAAAGCCCCGATGGGCCGATCTTGCTCAAGAAAGAATATTTCATGGTCGATAACGATGGCCAGCTCAAGGCGCTGGTTACGCGTGATCAGATCGCCAACGCTGCCGCTAGCCGCAAGGCGGGCGGATAACCCTACCGACCGCTCCCTCACAAGGGTCGTAATCGGGCTGCGGGTGCTGCAATCGCATCCGCAGCCCTTTTTGCCTTTCAATTACAGCGTCAGTCAAACCGGCCCGACTTGGGGAAACCCTGCGGCGGCATTCGCCCGGCGGCCCCGCGCGCCACCTTCCACATGCGGATTTCGGTTTCGGTGCGGGTGCGTTCGCCCGATCCGCCCATCTGCCAGCTGAGGCCATCGCCCAGCACAAAGGTAATCGCGTCGGAAAGCCCGCCGTCGCGGTAGCGCTGCAATTGCACCCCCTGCCCGCGCGCCATCACCGGCAGTTCTTCAAGGTTGAACACCACCAACTTGCGGTTGTCCCCGACGCAGGCGACATGATCGTGGGCGGGCGCAATCTCGCGGATCACCCGCAGCAATGCGCCATCTTTCAGGTTCACCACCTGCCGCCCTTTGCGGGTTTCGGCCAGCAGATCATCCATCGCCGCAACAAAGCCCTTGCCGTGGCTTGAGGCGAGCAGCAACCGCCCGCCCGGACGGTGCACCATCATCGCAGCGATCGCGGCTTCGCTTTCAAGGTCGACCATGGTGCGCACCGGTTCGCCGAACCCGCGCGCGCCGGGCAGCTTGTCGCACCCCAGCGTATAGAACCGCCCGTCCGATGCGGCCAGCAACAGCTTGTCCGTCGTCTGCGCGTGGAGGATGAAGGCGAGGCTGTCGCCCTCCTTGTATTTGAATTCCTGATCCAGCGGCACGTGGCCGCTCGCCGCGCGGATCCAGCCTTTCTGGCTGAGGATCACCGTGACCGGGGCCTTTTCAATCATCGCATCCATGCTGAATTCGACCGCAGGCGCGGCTTCGGCAATCAGCGTACGGCGCGCGCCGAGCGCGGTATCCTCGGCATATTCCTTGCGCAGTGCCTTGAGATCGCGTTTCAGCCGGGTGCGCTGTTTGGCGGGGCTTTCCAGCAGCGCCTGCAATTCGGCCTCCTCGGCCAGCAGCGCGTCCTGTTCCTTGCGCAGCTCCATTTCCTCCAGCTTGCGCAAAGACCGCAGCCGCATGTTGAGGATCGCTTCGGCCTGCCGGTCGGTAAGGTCGAATTCGGCCATCATCAGCGGCTTGGGCTCATCCTCGGAACGGATGATTTCGATCACCCGGTCAAGGTTGAGAAAGGCGATGATGTAACCGCGCACCAGTTCCAGCCGCGATGCGATCTTGTCCAGCCGGTGCTGCGCGCGGCGTTGCAGGATGTCGATCTGCGCCGCCGTCCAGCTGCCCAGCAGTTCTTTCAGCCCCATCACCATCGGGGTGCGCCCCAAACCGGGCTGCGCATCGAGCACGTTCAGATTGAGGCTGAACCGGGTTTCCAGATCGGTCAGCTTGAACAGGCTTTCTTTGAGCAGTTCAGGATCGACATTGCGGCTTTTGGGGGTGAGCACGATGCGGATCGCGGTATCGCTTTCATCGCGCACGTCTTCCAGGATCGGCAGTTTGCGATCACCGATCAGCGCGGCGATCTGTTCGATCAGCTTGCCCTTGGGCACCTGATAGGGGATTTCCGAGATCACCAGCTGCCACTGCCCGCCGCCCAGCCGTTCGATCCCGGCGGCGATATCATCGGCGTCCTTGGCCTCTGGCGCGTGGAACTTGCCGCGCAGGCGGAAACTGCCGCGCCCGGTGCGATAGGCCTCGCAGATAGCTGCCGCGCTGTCGACCACCTGCCCGCCGGTGGCGAAGTCGGGGCCGTGGAACAGTTCCATCAGCCTTTCGTGTTCCACGTGGGGATTGTCGATCAGTTCCAGCGTCGCGTCGATCACTTCTGCAACATTGTGGCTGGGAATGCTGGTCGCCATGCCGACCGCGATCCCGCTTGACCCATTGGCGAGCAGGTTGGGGAACAGGCCGGGGAAAATCTCCGGCTCGATCTCCTCCCCGTTGTAAGTCGGGATGAAATCGACCGTGCCTTCATCCAGCCCCGCCATCAGCGCCAGCGCGGTCTTGGTCAGCCGCGCTTCGGTATAACGGTAGGCGGCGGCGTTATCGCCATCGACATTGCCGAAGTTGCCTTGCCCTTCAACCAGCGGATAACGCAGCGCAAAATCCTGCGCCAGCCGCACCATCGCGTCGTAAACCGAGGCATCGCCATGCGGGTGATATTTGCCGATCACATCGCCGACCACGCGCGCCGATTTCTTGAACGCGGAGGATGGATCAAGCTTCAACTGCCGCATCGCCCACAGCAATCGGCGGTGCACCGGCTTCAACCCGTCGCGCAGATCGGGCAGCGAGCGCGCGGTGATGGTGGACAGCGCATAGACGAGGTAGCGTTCGGACAGCGCGGCATCGAACGGCGCATCGACGATCGCATCAAACGGGTTTTCGGGCGGGGTGGTAACGGTGTCGGACATGGCCCCCCTCTAGCAATCCGCCGCACCGCGAGGGAGAGGGGTTTCCACAGGCTTGAGTGGATTACATCCGCCGCAGATCATTGCTTTCTGACGGCACGCTGACCGTCAGCCCGTCCAGCGCGGCGGTCACTTCGATCTGGCACGAAAGCCGCGACGTGCGCCGCGCTCCGGCGGCGAAATCGAGCATGTCCTCCTCCTCATCGGCAGCGGCGGGCAGGCGGTCGAACCATTCGGCGGCGACGATCACGTGGCAGGTCGAACAGGCCATCTGCCCTTCGCACGTGCCCTCCAGCGGCAAACCCGCCGCCTGCCCCACGCGCAGCAAATTGTCGCCCGCTTCGCACGCCGTTTCCACCCGCTTTCCATGGGGATCGACGAAGGTGATGGTGATGCTCACAAGCCTTGCTCCTTGGCGGCAGAGAGGATCGCGCTGGCGGCGACCTCGATGTCCTGCGCCGTGGTATAGCGGCCAAATCCCAGCCGAATAGAGGACTTTGCCTGCCCGTCAGTCAGCCCGATCGCCTTCAACACATGGCTCGGCCGGCCCGATCCGCTGGCGCAGGCGCTGCCTGCCGAAAACATCACATTGCGGCAATCTGAGATCAAGCGGGCGACATCAAGGCCTTCTAATCGCACATTGAGATTGCCGGGCCAGCGGTGGTCGACGCTGCCGTTGACTTCCCATGCGGCAAAGGCATCGCGGGCAATGTTCGCCAAATGTTTCACGTGAAACATTTGCGCTTCGATCCCTTCTGCCGCGACCTGCGCCGCCGCGCCGAACCCGGCGCACAGCGCGGGCGAGAGGGTGCCTGAACGCAAGCTAGCCTCCTGTCCGCCGCCCCAAAGCAGGGGTGCGGGGCGCGGCGCGTCTGCGGCGATCCACAAGGCGCCTATCCCCTTTGGACCGTGAATCTTGTGCGCCGATACCGCGATGTAGTCGGGCCTAAAGGGGGTCAAGGCGAGCCTACCGATAGCCTGGACGGCATCAACCAGAACACGCGCTCCGGCGGCGTGAGCGATAGCGATGGCCTCGGCCAGCGGATGGATCACGCCGATTTCATTATTGACCGCCATCACCGCGACAAGCCCGGTTGCGGGCGTGATCGCGGCCTTCAGCGCGTCAAGATCGGCGCGGCCATCGGGCAGGACGGGGAGCACGGTGAAGCGCCGCCCCTGCGCCTCCACCACCCGCGCGCAATCGAGCACCGCTGCGTGTTCGGTGGCGAAGGTGATGACATCGCCCGGCGTGCCTTGCAGTACCATGTTGAGTGCCTCGGTCGCGCCGGAGGTAAAGATCACTTTCCCATCATCAGGCAGCAAAGCCGCCACCCGTTCGCGCGCGGCCTCCACCGCCGCCGCCGCCATGCGGCCCATGCGGTGGGGCGAGTGCGGGTTGCCAAACGTGTCGCTGTCCGGCCCGCCGAGCCAGCGCAGCATCGCCTCACGCGCTTCGGGGGCAAGCGGCGTGGTGGCTTGGTAATCAAGGTAGATCATCGGTTCACGCCCCCACCCTCGTCATTGCGAGCGCCGCAGGCGCGCGGCAATCCAGAGCGTATCGCGAGACACTCTGGATTGCTTCGCTGCGCTCGCAATGACGAACTAGCATAACGAAGCCCAAGCATCGGCAAACCGTTCCAACTCCTGCGCGCGGGTGTTCCACCCCAAACTCACCCGGATGGTGCGCGCGGCCACATCATCGGGCACTCCGAAAGCATCAAGCACCCGGCTTTTCTTGAGCGTGCCGGAAGAACACGCGCTCCCCGCCGACACGGCAAAGCCCATGGCGTCGAGGCGGATGAGCAACGCCTGCGCGCTGATCGTGGGGTGCGTCAGCGCGACAATGTAATCGACCTGCTCCCCGACAGTGAGACGGTATTCAGCGACCCTTTCAGCGAACACAGCCCGCTGCGCCGGGGTTGTTTCCCAATCGCCCGCCTCCAGCGCTGCCGCCATGCCCATTGCACCCGGCAAGTTCTCGGTGCCCAGCCGATAGCCGCGCTCATGCCCGCCCGTGGGTTCAAGCATCGCAAAATCGCGCACCAGCAATGCGCCCACCCCGATTGGCCCGCCAAATTTATGGGCCGAAATCACCAGCATATCGGCATCGGGCAGCGCCAGCTTGCCCGCCGATTGCGCGCAATCCGATAGCGTCAGCGCACCCGTTGGCCGGACGGTGCCGACCATATCGCTCACCGGATTGATCGTGCCGGTTTCTGAATTGACGTGCTGCACCGCCAGGATCGTGCGCCCGTCAAAGGTGCAATCTTCGCTGAAAATCTCCGCATCCGGCGCGGCGCGAAACACCGCGTCATGCTCGACCGCGCTGACAATCCGGCGGTTCACCTTGGCCCGGTTCAGCGCAATCCACAGCGCCTCGCTCGCCCCGCTCGTGAAGATCAGTTCCCCGCTCCACCCCAGCGACCGCTTCACCCGCTCGCGCGCATCCTCCAGCGCAGCCCGCGCCTTGCGCCCTTCCGCGTGGGGTGAGGACGGGTTGGCCCACAGCGCAAACCCCTCATCCATCGCCGCCTTTGCCTCCGGCCGCAGCGGCGATGTGGCCGCGTGGTCGAGATAGATCCGCTCCGGAATGGCTCAGCCCCTACAAAAAATTGCGAATTGCGCGCGCGTCCCTATATAGAGCGCGCTTTCGCAGGCGCCACCCGGCGCAGTGCGTCCCCTCGTTGACAAGGTCTGTCCATGCCATCCGTCATCTTCCCCGGCCCCGAAGGCCGTCTTGAAGGCCGTTTCTCCCCCCCGCCGCGCCCGCGTGCGCCCGTGGCGATGATACTGCACCCGCACCCCGAAGGCGGCGGCACCATGAACGACCGGATCGTGCAGCGGCTTTACAAAACCTTTGCCGATCGCGGCTTTGCCACCCTGCGGTTCAACTTTCGCGGTGTGGGCCGTTCGCAAGGCAGCTTCGATTCCGGCATCGGCGAGCTGTCCGACGCGGCGAGCGCATTGGATTGGGTGCAGTCGATCCACCCTGAGGCACAAAGCACCTGGATCGCGGGCTACAGCTTCGGCGCGCTGATCGGGATGCAATTGCTGATGCGCCGCCCCGAAGTGCGCGGGTTCATCTCGGTCGCGCCGCCCGCCAATATGTATGATTTCAGCTTCCTCGCCCCCTGCCCCGCGAGCGGCATCTTCGTGCAGGGCGCGGCCGATACCGTGGTGCAGCCGATTGCGGTGCAAAAACTGGTCGACAAGCTGCGCACGCAAAAGCACATCACCATCCACCACGAAGAAATCCCGCGCGCCAACCACTTCTTCGAAAACGAGATCGAGGAATTGATGGGTTCGGTGAACAATTATCTGGATTTCCGGCTCTCGCCCGATTGCCCGATCAAGTAGGGGCCTATCCCCCGGCGGCTTTGCGTCCTGAATCGCAACGCGAAACTGCTTCGTTCCTGGCGGAAAGCATAGTATTCTTGCACCTGAGCGGGGCCGGAGGGTTCGTGCTCGGCATCGGCGCTCCGGCCACCGCTCCCACGATGATGGAGAGAGGAGCCCCAGAATGACCTATGCCTCCAACACCCGCCGCCCCAATCCCGTCGCCATGCTTGGCGCGCTCGGCATCCCCGCTGCTATTGGCGCATTGCTGGTGGTGGGCCTTGCGGTCAATGTCGTCATAGCGCCGGAGCCGCCCCCGCTCAAAAGCCTGACGTTCAAGCCCGTCGCGATTCCCCCACCGCCGCCCGATCCGACGACACGCAGCACCAAGACGCAGACCACCAACACCACAACCACATCGCGCCCGGCGGCCATTCCGTCAGACCTTGGCATCAGCGATCCGATTGGCACCCTGCCCGGCATCGGCGACCTTGTCGGCCCCATCGACCCGGTTGATTTCGGCATTCCGGGGCCGGCGCCGTCCGCATCGCCGTTCGATCCGGTCGCGGCGAGCCCGCGCGGCAATCCCGGCAACTGGGTGACCGACAGCGATTACCGCCCGCGCTGGATCAGGGAAGGACTGACCGGAAGTGCGCGCTTTACGCTCAGCATTGATGCGGGCGGCAAGGTGACAGGCTGCACCATCGCCCGTTCAACCGGACACGTGGCGCTCGATCAGGCGACCTGCCAACTGGTGAGCAAACGTGCCCGCTTCGCACCCGCGCGCGATGGCAACGGGAAGGCTGTGGCGGGGCGTTATGACGGTTCGATCAACTGGCGGATTCCTGAATAAATGTACCCCGCCGGGGGAGGTATCAATTGCTTGAGGCGATTTACTCGTAGTGAAATGGCCAGTTCACTCGAAATCGCCTCAGCCTTCCCCGGCGGCCTTGATCTGGGTGATCGGCGCTTCGCCGCCCGCTGTGGGCAGCGTCCAGATCAGCACGTTGAGCACCGCGATCACCGCCAGCACCACCATCAACGCGGGCTGTTTGATCTGCCCCGTGCGACGCCACAGAACATAGGCCCCGGCCAGCAAAGCCAGCGCGGCGAGCATGACGATGGATAATACGATATCGGTCATGCTGCGCGCTTTAGCCCGCGATCCTGCCCGCGCGCAATTGACTTGAGCAAGCCGCCTCGTCAAACCTTGCGCTCATGAGAGAGAACCACGCTGATTTCACCCGCCGCCAGACCCTTGCCGCGCTGGGAGGCGTTTCCGCCCTTGCGCTGCTGCCCGCCTGCGCCGCAACCAGCACCGCGCCCAATGCTGCCGCGCCGGTCGCTGGGCTTGACCCTGATGCCGCGCTGGACAGGATCGCCTACCGGATGCTCGCCCACGAACCGGGCCGCGCCACCGGGCTGGGCGTGGACACCGGCGAATATGCCGCGTGGCGATCAACCTTCGGCACTGCGGGCGAACAAGGGCGCAGCGAATATGCGGCCACGCTCAAGGAACTGGTCGCCGAAGCCCGCGCCTACCCCAAGGATGGCCTGACCAGCGATCAGCAGATCGGGTTTGAGGTCGTCGAAACCGCGTTTTCCAAAGCGCTTGAAGGCATGGCGATGCCCTACGGCGATGTCGCGGTCGGCAGTTGGCGCAACGCGCCCTATGTGGTGATCCAGAATGTCGGCGGCTATATTGATCTGCCGCGGTTCTTCGGTTCGACCCAGCCGTTGAATGCGTCCGAAGATGTCGGCCCTTACATGGACCGCCTCGCCGAAGTTCCCGCGATCCTCGACGGAGAGCTTGACCGCATCCGCGCCGCGCGCGCCATGGGCGTGGTGCCGCCGGCCTTCCTGATCGACAAGGCGATCGCGCAGATGGAAGCGAGCATCGCCAGCGCCAGCGATAGTTACGCCGGGCCGCTCACCGCCGCACCGTTCAACACCGGTAACTGGGCCGCACCGCAAGCCGGACGGATCGTCGCCAACGGGATTGTCCCCGCGCTCGAACGCCAGATTGCCGAACTCAAAATCCAGCGCAGCCTCGCCACGGATAGCGCCGGGATGTGGGCGCAGCCGCTGGGTGAGGAATATTACAGCTGGGCGGTCGGCGCATCGACCACCACCGCGATGACGCCCGATGAAATCCACCGTCAGGGGCTGGCCGAACTCGACGAAATCCACGGGCGAATGGACCCGATCCTGCGCGAAATCGGCTATACCCAAGGCACCGTGGGTGACAGGATGCGCGGGCTGTCAGACGATCCGCGTTACAAATTTGCCGAGGGCGATCCGGGGCGCGAGGAAATCTTCGCCTTCATCAATGACCGGGTGGCGTGGATCAAGGCGCAGATGCCGCGCGCGTTCAACCAACTGGTCGACCCCCCGCTCGAAATCCGCCGCCTGCCGCTCGCCGAAGAACCCGGCGCGCCGGGCGCTTATGGCGGGGCGGGCAGCAAGGATGGTTCGATACCGGGCCGCTTCTGGATCAACCTGCGCACCACCGATCTGCACCGCAAATATGATCTGGCCGACCTTGCCTTCCACGAATCGATCCCCGGCCACGTGTGGGAAGGCGAATTTTCTAACCGCCTGCCGCTGATCCGCTCAATCCTCGCCTTCAACGCTTTTTCCGAAGGCTGGGCGCTTTATGCCGAACAATTGGCGGATGAATTGGGCGCTTATGATGAATTCAAGGTCGGGAGACTAGGCTACCTCCAATCGCTCGCCTTTCGCGCCTGCCGCTTGGTGGTGGATACCGGGCTGCACTCCAAACGCTGGACGCGCGAACAGGGGCGGCAGTTCTTTGTCGAGCGCAATGGATCGAAGGTCGAGGAAGTCGCGAGCGAGGTTGATCGCTATTGCAGCTGGCCGGGGCAGGCCTGCGGTTACAAGATCGGCCACAGCGAAATCGTGCGCCAACGCGCGCGGGCGCAGGCGGAACTGGGCGGCGCGTATGATTTCAAGGCGTTCAACACTGCGGTGGTGCTGGGCGGCAACGCCCCGCTATCGGTGGTGGCGAACACGGTGAGCCGCTACATCGCGGGCGCGCGGGGGTAAGCGCACAGCGCGGTCTGCCTGCACGTAAGCAAAGGTGCTGGCAAACGGCAGATTTTTCATTATCCTTGTCCCCTCGCAGTGCAGTCGCAGGCAAAGCGCGAGGGGTTGGGCAATGAAATTTGGAGAGATCGTACGCGTTGTGGCGGCGGGGTGGCTGTTGGTGTTGGCCCATCCGGCGCTGGCCGAATGGTACGAAGCGTCAAGTGACCACTTCGTGATCTATGCCGATGATAGTGAACGCGATATCCAGCGATTTGCCGAAAACCTTGAACGCTATCACAGCGCGATGGCGTTTTTGACCGGGCGCAGCCTGGAAACGCCCAGCCCATCCAACCGCGTCGTGATCTATGCGGTCGGCGGAGCGAACGACATCCGCAAACTGGCTGGCGGCAATAACCGCAGAGTGGCGGGCTTTTACATCCCGCGCGCCGGGGGCAGCCGAGCATTCGTGCAGGATATCCGCAACAAGAGCGGCTATCCCGATTTTTCCACCATCGTGCTGTTGCACGAATATGCGCATCACTTCCTGATGTCGTCGTCGCGTTTTGCAATGCCACGCTGGCTCAACGAAGGGGCCGCAGAATTTTTTGCGGCGGCGACGTTTAAGGATGATGGCAGCCTTACCATCGGCCGTACCGCGCAGCATCGCGGACCAGAGCTGATCAACGGCGATCCGGTGCCGGTGCGCGAACTGCTCGATCCAGCGCTCTACGATCAGGAGCGCAATTCACCCTATGATGCGTTTTATGGCAAAAGCTGGCTGCTTTACCACTACCTGACCTTTTCCACTGAGCGCACAGGCCAGCTGCGGCAATACCAGATGAACCTGGTGCAAGGCATAGAACCGCTTGCCGCGGCAGAGGCGGCATTTGGCGATCTTGATGTGCTGGAACGCGAGCTGCGGGCCTATATGCGCCGTCGCCTGATGACCTTTGTGCTTGGGCCTGAAAAGCTGACAACTGGCGCAATAAGTTTGCGCAAACTGCCGCCGGGTGAAGCAGCGATGATGCCATTGCAGATCCGTTCGCAGCGTGGGGTGAATAGCGAGCAGGCCGCTGAAATCCTCGAAGATGCGCGGGCGATTGCAGCACGCTATCCCGATGATCCCGGGGTGCTGACCGCCTTGGCCGAAGCCGAATATGATGCTGGCAATGATGCAGAAGCAATCGCCGCAGCCGATGCCGCCATTGCGCGCGATCCGGTGCGCAAGAATGCCTATGTCCAGAAAGGCTATGCCATGTTTCGGCAAGCGCGCGAAATGGACCAGCAAGCCGCAGCCTATGAGGCGGCGATGAAACCTTTCGAAGCGCTCAACCGGCTGGAGAATGATCATCCGCTGCCGCTGCTCTATTATTACCGCAGTTTTGCAGAACGGGGGGTTGATCCGCCGGAAAATGCTCGCGCGGCGCTGGAATATGCATCACAGCTCGCCCCGTTTGATCAGGACTTGCAGGTCAACGCGGCCATCATGCTGATGGGTGAAGGCAAGAATGCGATTGCCCGCGATTTCCTCGCCCCGCTGGCAACCAACCCGCATGGCGGCGGGTTTGCCAAGCGGGCAAAGCTGTTGATGACAATGCTGGCCGAAGCGCCCGATGGCACCGTGATCGATCTTAGCAATATTCCGGAGCCGGTCGAGACGCCCGACCTGTCAGACGCGACTGACTGATCGACGCGACGTCTCGGCTGTGTTCAGCTTTTGCCGAACAGCCCCTTGGCCATGCCCATGATGTCATCGACCGGGCTGCCATCGCCATCCTGATCGAGCATTGAGGCAAACTGGCCGAGCGATCCTTCGCCGCCAATCGCGCCGACGATCTGGTTGAGAATATCCGGGCTCATCCCGGTTTTCTCCGCCGCCAGCGTCACCGTGTCGCCGTCCATCTGATGGGTCTTGCCCAGCGTCGCGATTGCCTTTTCGACCATCGCCGGGTCAATTCCGACTTGCTTGGCAAGGTTCACCACATCATCCGGCGCGCCGCCGATGTTCTTCAAAATCCCGTCGAGAATGCTCATGCTGCCGTGCTCCCTTGCTGATGATTCAAGCTGATGCACCGGCAAGGTTACGCCATCATGGCGCGGGAGGCCAGAAAATCAGGCGGCAACCAGCCCCGGCGCGGCCTGCCGCACGCCTTCGTCGACGTGATCGGCAAACTGCGCGAAGTTATCGATGAACAATTGCACCAGTTTGCGGGCGGTCGCGTCATATTCGGCCCCATCAGCCCAGGTGCTGCGCGGGTCGAGGATGGTCTGATCCAGCCCCGCATCGGCCAGCGCGGGCACGAACACCGGCACGTCGAAGCCGAAGTTTTCATCCTTGCGGAATTCAACTGCGTCCATCTTGCCATCGAGCACCGCGTTAAGCAGCGCGCGGGTTGCCTTGATCGGCATCCGGCTGCCGGTGCCATACTTGCCGCCCGTCCAGCCGGTATTGACCAACCAGCACTGCACCTGCCCCTTGGCGATGCGTTCTTTCAGCAGGTTGCCGTAAACGCTGGGGTGACGCGGCATGAAGGCAGCGCCAAAGCAGGTGGAGAAGGTCGCCTCAGGCTCGGTCACGCCGATTTCGGTGCCCGCCACCTTGGCGGTGTAGCCGCTGAGGAAGTAATACATCGCCTGATCCGCGGTCAGCCGCGCAATCGGGGGCAGCACGCCGAACGCATCCGCCGTAAGCATGATCACGTTCGACGGTGCCGGGCCGAGGTTCTTCTCGCTGCTGTTGGGGATGAATTCGATCGGATAGGCACCGCGCGTATTTTCGGTTTTGCTGGCGTCGGTAAAATCCAGTTCGCGCGTGCTCTCATCCATCGCCACGTTTTCGAGGATCGTGCCGAACATCCGGGTGGTGGCGTAGATTTCCGGCTCACCCTCGGCCGAAAGGTTGATCATCTTGGCATAGCAGCCGCCTTCGAAGTTGAACACGGCGGTGTCTGACCAGCCATGTTCATCATCGCCGATCAGCGTGCGGCTGGCATCGGCGGACAGCGTGGTCTTGCCGGTGCCCGACAGGCCGAAGAAGATCGCGCTTTTGCCGTCGGCGCCGATATTGGCGCTGCAATGCATCGGCATTACGCCTTGCGCGGGCAGCAGGTAATTGAGCAGGCCGAACACGCCCTTTTTCATCTCGCCCGAATATTCGGTATTGCCGATCAGGATCAGCTTTTCGGTAAAACTGACCGCGATCACCGTATCGCTGCGGCAACCGTGGCGGGCGGGATCGGCCTTGAAACTGGGCAGGTTGATGATGGTGTATTCGGGCGTGAAGCCGGCCACTTCGTCCGCCGTTGGGCGCACCAGCAGCGTGCGCACGAACAGGCTGTGCCACGCCAACTGGGTTATCACCCGCACGTTGACGCGGTATTCGGGCTGCGATCCGCCGAACAGGTCGGCGACGTAAAGTTCGTCCTGATCTTCAAGCGCCTTGAGGAAATCGGCCTTCAACGCGGCGAAATGCTCCGGGCTCATCGGCTGATTGATCGCGCCCCAGTTGATCGTGCCTTCGGTCGCGGCGTCGCGCACGATAAACTTGTCCTTGACGCTACGCCCGGTGAACTTGCCCGTTTCCACCAGCAGCGCGCCATGTTTCGTCAGCTTGCCTTCGCCCTTCGCCAACGCGTGTTCAACCAGCGCCGGGGTGCCGAGATTGGCGTGGAGGCGCGCGCGGGTGGTAATGTTCTGGGCAGACAACGGGGTTGCAAGCGAGGTCAACGTCATTCTCCTGAGCGAAACGGCAGGTTCGGGCGAACTGGCAACCGCCAGCGAATCCATGCCGCGCTCACTAGCAGCCGCGCATACGTATGCAACCTCTGGCTGGCACGGCTGGCGCGCAGACGATTGTCTCACGCGGGCGATGGGGCTACCCAAGCGAATATGGAAGGTCGGGGTTGAAAAGGATGAACATGATGTCCGATAGCACCGCCGAAACCGTCACCCCCGCGTCCGAACCCGGCGATGCAGACAGCCGCAAGCTGCAAATCGCGCTGGTGGATGATGATCGCAACATCCTCACCACCGTATCCATCGCGCTGCAATCCGAAGGGTTTGCCACGCGAATCTACTCCGATGGTGAAACCGCGTTGAAGGCGCTGCTCGACAATCCGCCCGATCTTGCGGTGTTCGATATAAAAATGCCCAATATGGACGGGATGGAGCTGCTGCGCCGCCTGCGCGAACATTCGCCGCTGCCGGTGATTTTCCTGACCAGCAAAGATGATGAAAGCGACGAAGAAGCCGGGCTGGAACAGGGCGCGGATGATTACATTGCCAAACCGTTCAGCCTGCGCCTGCTGGTCGCCCGCATCCGCGCGATCCTGCGCCGCGCCGATCCGGTGGCGGGCGGCGATACCATCGGCCCATCGTCCGAACCCGCACTGGCAAGCATATCGCGCGGGCGTTTGTTCATGGACCCGGCGCGCCATCACATCGCGTGGGACGGCAAAAGCGTCAGCCTCACCGTCACCGAATTCCTGATTCTTGAAGCACTCGCGATCCGCCCCGGCGTGATCAAGAGCCGCAACCAGCTGATGGACGCAGCCTATCCCGACGATGTGTTCGTCGATGATCGCACGGTCGATAGCCACATCAAGCGGATGCGGCGCAAGTTCAAGGTGGTCGACCCATCCTTCGATGCAATCGAAACGCTGTATGGCGCGGGCTACAGTTTTACCGATGACTGACATAGGGCGACGGCCAGCAAGCGGCGAACAGCTGACGGCGAACGGGCGGTTTGCGCTGACGGCGCGCATTCTGGTCGTCAACATCCTGCCGCTGCTGATCATGGGCGGCGGGTTGTTCTATCTCGATGGCTACCGCACGCAGCTGATCAACGAACGCTTCAAACTCGCCCGGATCGAAGCGCAAATCACTGCCGAGGCGCTGGCGGGCGCTTCGCGTGAACGCCAGAACGCGCTGCTGGTGCAGATCGGCAAGGAACAGCGTCTGCGGATGCGGATGTTCGATGCCGATGGCAAATTGACCGCGGACAGTTTCGCGCTCGCCGATCCCGCGTTCCGGTTCAACGACATCAGCGATGATGATTGGGAACAGCGCTTTGCCCGTTGGCTTGATCGGACGGTGGACACCATTGTCAGCGCCGAATCCGTGCAGGATTATATCGAACCCGAAGCGCAGGACGCCGATGCCTGGCCCGAACTGGCGCGCGCGCGCGAACTCGGCCTGTCGCAGGTGCGGCTGTATGACTGGCGCGATGGCACCCCGGTGATCACCGCTGCCGCGCCGGTCGGATTGCAGGGCGCGACCTTGCTGACCGTGCGCAACGCGGTCGACATTACTGATCGGGTAAGGGAGGCGCGCTCAACGCTGGGCATTGCGATGTTGATAGTGATGGCGGCATCGGCGCTGCTGTCGCTGTTCCTGGCGCGCACCATCGTCACGCCTTTGCGCCAACTCGCCCGCGCGGCCATGCGGGTGAGGCAGGGGCGCGAACGCGAGGTCGAGGTGCCGCGCCTGCCGCAGCGCCGCGATGAAATCGGTCTGCTCGCGCGCGCAGTTTCGGATATGACCGGCACGCTGCGCCACCGGATCGACGCGGTCGATAGCTTCGCCGCCGATGTCGCGCATGAAATTAAGAACCCGCTCGCCAGCCTGAGGAGCGCAATCGAATCGCTCCCACGCGTAGAAGACCCGGCGCTGCGCAATGAACTGATCCAGATCGCCACCCATGATGTGCGCCGGATTGACCGGCTGGTGAGCGAGATTTCCGAAGCCAGCCGGATCGACGCGGAAATGAGCCGCGCCACGCGCGAACAGATTGATCTGGCCGATCTGGTGGAGGCAATCATCGGCGGACGCGAACACCGCGCCGAAAATGAAGGCCGCCGGATTGAACTGACCACAACCGGGCCTGCTTCGTTGGTGTGCGGCGTGGGCACACGGCTGGAACGGCTGGTGGAAAACCTGCTCGATAACGCGGTGTCGTTTTCGCCGCCCGATGCACCGATTGACGTCACCATTTCCAATGACCGCCGCTGCGTCACGCTGGAGGTGTGCGATTCCGGCCCCGGCATTCCCGCCGATGCGCGTGAAAAAGTGTTCCTGCGGTTCCATTCAGTGCGCCCCGACGCGGAGGACTTCGGCAATCATTCGGGCCTTGGCCTCGCGATTGGCCGCGCGATTGCAGAAGCGCATGATGGCACGCTGACCGCCCATGCCCGGCCCGATGGCGCCAGCGGCGCCTGCCTGCGGCTCAGACTACCGGCAGCGGCATGAACGCGGGCATGGATCGGGGCACGGGCTTCGTCCACAACGCCAGCGCGGTGGTGATTGGCGGCCGCGCGCTGCTGATCGCAGGCCCGCCGGGCAGCGGCAAATCCAGCCTCGCGCTGGCGCTGATTGATCGCGGCGCGGGGTTGATCGGTGATGATGCGGTGACGCTCACTCTGGCCGATGATCGCCTGATCGCCAGCCCCCCGCCCAATATCGCCGGATTGCTGGAACTGCGCGGTGTCGGCCTGGTGCGCCTGCCGGTGGCTGACCCCGCGCCGGTTGCGCTGATCCTGGAACTCGGCGGCACGGCGCAGCCTGCGCGCTTGCCCGAAACGCTCCCCCGGCGCGACATTGCCGGGGTGCCGGTGCCGGTGCTGGCGTTTGACCCCGGCACCATCGCCCCCGGCCCGCGCGCAGAATGGGCGTTGCGGATGCACGGGCTGGTGTTCAAACTGGCTTCCCTTTGCCGCGCTTCCGGGCAAGATGTGCAGACATGACCAACGCGCCCACCCCCACCGCTGACCGAAACGCCATGCCGCAGCAACAATTGCTGCTGGTCACCGGGCTATCGGGCGCGGGCAAATCCACCACGCTCGCGGTGCTGGAGGATCTAGGTTGGGAAACCATCGACAATTTCCCGGTGCGGCTGCTCAAACGCCTGGTCGCCATGCCCGACGAATCGCGCGGGCCGCTCGCCATCGGGTTCGATTCGCGCACCCGCGGGTTTGTTCCCGGTGACATCATCGCGCTGGTGAAAGACCTCGCCGCGCGCGCCGATATCGCGCTGACCTTCCTGTTTCTCGACTGTTCGGGCGGCGAGCTTGAACGCCGCTATAATGAAACACGCCGTCGTCATCCGATGGCCGATGGCCGCCCGGTGATGGAGGGGATCGCCGCCGAGCGCGAATTACTCGAACCGCTGCGCCGCTGGGCCGACGCGGTGATTGATACCAGCGCGATGACCAGTAACGAGCTGCAAGGGCAGGTGCGCAACCTGTTCGGGGACACTGCTGGCGAAGCGGCGATGACGCTGACTCTGTCCAGTTTCGGCTTCGCGCGCGGGATGCCGCCGCTGGCTGATCTGGTGTTCGATATGCGCTTTCTCGACAATCCGCACTGGGTTCCGGCTTTGCGCGAATTGACCGGGCAGGACGCCGCCGTAGGCGCGCATATCGAGACCGATCCGACCTTTTCTGATGCCTTTGCCCGCATCCGCGATCTGTTGCTGGTGCTGCTGCCGCGCTATCAGGCGCAGGGCAAACCCTATGTCCACGTAGCGTTCGGGTGTACCGGGGGGAGACACCGTTCGGTCTACACCGCCGAACGCATGGCAGAAAGCTTGCGCGCGGCGGGATTTTCGCCCACTGTCCGCCATCGTAACCTGGGCTCGCGTGCAGCGGACGAGATTGAACGGGATCGAAAGTGATCGCGGCGCTCGGAAAAGCTGGCATTGTCCTGATCGGTTGAAACGCGTAAGGCTTGGCCCCCGGCGGGCAGTTAACGGACCCTTTTTCACACATGATCGGTTTGATTCTGGTAACCCACGGCCGCCTTGCGGACCAATTTGTCGAGGCAATGGAGCACGTCGTCGGCCCGCAGGACGGGATCGTAACCGTCTGCATCGGCCCCAATGACGATATGGAACAGCGCCGCACCGAAATCGCCGACGCGATCACCGCCGTCGATAGCGGCAGCGGCGTCATCATCCTCACCGACCTGTTCGGCGGCACCCCGTCCAACCTTGCGATTTCACTGCTGGTGGCTGGACAGATTGAGGTGATTGCCGGGATCAACCTGCCGATGCTGATCCGGCTGGCGGGCGCGCGCAAGGCGATGGATGTCACCGCCGCCGTCCACGCTGCGCAGACTGCGGGGCGCAATTACATCACCATCGCCAGCGAATTGCTCGGCCATGACACGGCCCCCGCGCGGGCCAAGGCCTGAAGGTTCGCCGCCGTGGGGGAGGCTCGCACGACCATCACTATCGTCAACCGCCGCGGCTTGCACGCGCGCGCGAGTGCGAAGTTCGTCGGTGCGGTGGCTGTCCTGCCCGAAAATGTGACCGTCACTGTGACCAAACCCCCCAACAGCGCTGCGGGCGGATCGATCCTCGGGTTGATGATGCTGGGCGCAGCCAAGGGTGACACCGTCGAAGTGGCGGTTGAAGGCGAAAATGCCGATGCGGTGCTGGCCGATCTCGCGGCGTTGATCGCCTCCGGCTTCGGCGAGGACTAGTGCTCAGGCCCATGCGCAAGCACATCACCGGCTTTTCCAATCCGACCGTCAAATATCTGCGGTCTTTGCGCGACAAGAAACATCGCAAGCGTAGCGGCCAGTTTCTGGTCGAAGGGTTGCGGCTGCTCGAGGACGCGCGCAGCACGGGCCGCTTACCCACAACACTGGTGATGGCTGAAGGACGCGCCGCGCATGAACTGCTGGCGCGGCTGGAAGCTGACGTCATGGCAGCAGGCGGTGAGGTGATTGCCACCTCCCCCGATATCCTGTCCAAGATTACCGGCAAGGACAATGCGCAAAGCGTGGTGGGCGTGTTCGATGAATGGGACACGTCGCTCAGCGCGCTTGATCGCAGCGCCGCGCCGATCTGGCTGGTGGCGCAGGCTTTGCGCGATCCCGGCAACCTTGGCACGATGCTGCGCACCGGCGATGCGGTGGGCGCAGGCGGGTTGATCCTGATCGATGATTGCGCCGACCCGTTCAGCGCCGAAGCCGTGCGCGCAAGCATGGGCGCGGTGTTCACCGTGCCGCTGGCACAGGCGCGGTGGGAGGAGTTTTTGCCGTGGCTGCGGGGCGGTGCCAAAGAGCACGGGGGCCAACTTGTCGCCGCGTCGCTGCGCGATGCGGTGCCTTATCGCGGTGCGGCCTATGCGGCACCGTGCTTCATTATGGTCGGCAACGAATCGCAGGGGCTGCCGGAAGAATACGAAGCGGCCTGCGATCTGCACGTCACCATGCCGATGCGCGGCCGCGCCGATTCGCTCAACGCCGCCGTGGCCGGCGCGGTGCTGGCTTACGAGGTGCTGGCGGGGGTGGAGGCGTAATTACTCCGCCGCGTCCTTGCGCGGTTCCAGCCCCGGATACTCCGCCTCAACCGCATCGCCATCCGCCGCGTTGTAGCGGGGCGCGCTTTCCACCAGCGGCACCGAATCAATCTCGCGCTTGCCGATTTCGACGCCCTTTTCCGCGAGCCGCCGCCCGGACGACAGCACATTGCGTTCAAAGCTGCCGACAAATTTGTTGTAGTTGTTGACCGCGCTTTCCAGCCCGCCGCCGACGCGTTTGAGATGTTCGGCCGCGGTGGCGAGCCGATCATACAATTCCGCGCCCATCCTCCCAATTTCAGCCGCCTCGTTCGCCATCTTGTCCTGCCGCCAGACCTGCGCGACCGTGCGCGCAATCGCCACAAGATTGGTCGGGGTGGCAAGCAGCACCTTGTTGCGGAACGCGAAGTCCCACAATTCGGGATCATGCTCCAACGCGGCGGCGACGAAATGTTCGCCCGGCACAAACATCACCACATAATCGGGCGCGTCGTCGAACTGGCTCTGATAGCTTTTGCCGCCAAGCGTCTGCACATGGTTGCGCATCGATTTGGCGTGGAGATCAAGGTGCCGCTTGCGCTCCCCATCATCATCCGCCTCAAACGCGGCCTGATAGGCGTTCAACGACACCTTGGCATCGATCACCAGCTTCTTCTGCCCCGGCACATTGACGATCGCATCGGGGCGCAACCGCCCGTCGGCGGTGTCCATTGATTGCTCGAGATGAAAATCTGTGTGCTCGGCCAGCCCGCATTGTTCGAGCACGTTCTGCAACGCCCGCTCCCCCCAGCGCCCGCGCGCCTTGGGGGCGTTGGTCAATGAATTGCCGAGCCGCTGCGCCTCACGCTTGACCTCTTCCTGGCCCTTGCGCATTTCCTCGATCACGCCGGTCAATTGGCCGAACGCATCGGTGCGCTTGGCCTCCAATTCGGCCACCTGCTTTTCGTAACTCGCCAGCCGTTCGCCCACGGGTGACAGCAAGGCCTTCAATTTTTCCTCACTGGCCTTTTCCGAATGGCCCAGCCGTTCCTCGGCGCGCTTAAGGAAGGCTTCCTGCGCCTTGCCCAGCACGGCAGCCCCGGTGTTTTCAAACTCCTTGAGCAGATTGGTGCGCGATTCTTCGAGCAACCGCTTCTGTTCGGCAAACCCGGCGCGTTCAGCCCGGAATTGTGCGTTTTCAGCGCGTGCGGCCTCCAACTGCTCAGCCAGCGCATCGGCCCGCCCGGCACGCTCCCCCAGCGTCGCAACTTCGATCCGCGCTTCGCCCAATTCGGCCACGGCGCGCTTGAATTCGCCCTCACGCTCCGCCGCCGCGCCTTCCGCCGCCGACAGCCGCGCGCGCAGATCAGCCAGCGGGCGCGAAGCGAAAAACCACGCCGCAACGCCGCCCACAACGGCACCGAGGATCAGAGCGAGAAGCGAGAGAATCGACGAGTCCATCGCCCGTCCCTACACGGAACGTATAGAGAACGCTAGCGAATGTTGGATGATATGCTCAAGAAAGCCCACCCCCGTATCCCCAGCCTGCGCCGGGGCGACGATTGGGTTGTGGGCCGGCTCGCATTGCGAGCCGCAAGGCCGACCGGCCGGCCGCAGGGGCCTGTAGCGCAGCGAAAGAACAGCCCCGAGGACGAAGGCGCGGCGGCGCCTTCGCAACACAAACTACGCCGCTTGCCGCAATTTCTTCAGCTTCTTCAGCGCCATCGCCTTCTTCAACCGCGACAGGTGGTCGATGAACAGGATGCCTTCGAGGTGGTCGATCTCGTGTTGCAAACACGTCGCCATCAGGCCTTCGAGCTGTTCTTCGTGGGTCGCGCCGTCGAGATCCTGATACCGCACGCCGCAGGTCGCCGGGCGATCAACGTCAGCGTAAATCTCCGGCACCGACAGGCAGCCTTCCTGATAGGTCGACAGCTCCTTCGCCGGATCAAGGATCACCGGGTTGATGAATACGCGCGGTTCTTTTTTGGTGGCGGGATGGGTGTGGCTATGCCCGTCATGGCTGCATTCGACCGGGGGCGCATCGGGATCATCGGGTTGCAGATCAATCACCAGCACCCGCTTGGGCACGCCGACCTGAATCGCGGCAAGGCCAATGCCGGGGGCATCATACATCGTCTCGAACATATCGTCGACGAGCGTGCGAAGATCGGCGTTGAACTCATGCGGTTCAACCGGGGTCGAGATGATTTTGAGCCGGGGGTCCGGCACTTCAAGGATTTCGCGTATGGCCATGATTGGCGATTTAGTGCGCAAAGCTTGAAATCTCAAGTGAGTCCCCGTGCAGACGGGGATATCGTTCGGAACTGCGGGAGACTCCCGCCTGCGCGGGAGCTCACAATTGTCACCCCATCGGCCGCCGCGCGCGCAATGCCTGCGCCAGCGTGCCTTCATCAAGGTAGTCGAGCTCGCCCCCCACCGGCAATCCGTGGGCCAGCTGCGTCACCCGCAGCGAGAAGGCCTCGAGCCGCTCGGCGATGTAATGCGCGGTGGTCTGGCCTTCCAAGGTGGCGTTCATGGCGAGCACCACTTCGTCCACCGCGCCATTTTCGACGCGGGCGAGCAGGCTGGCGATGCCCAAGTCTTCCGGCCCGATGCCGTCCAATGCCGAAAGCCGCCCACCCAGCACATGATAGCGCCCCGGAAACAGCCGCGCACGATCGAGCGCCCAGACATCCGCGACCTCCTCGACCACGCACAGGCTGCGCGAATCGCGGCGCGGATCGGTGCAGATGCGGCAGGGGTCGCTGGTGTCGACATTGCCGCAGGTGGCGCATTCCACCAGCGTTTCCGCAACCCCCGCCAACGCCTCAAGCAGCGCGGGCAGCGCCGTTTCGCGGTGCTTGACCAGCCACAGCACCGCCCGCCGCGCCGAACGCGGCCCCAGACCCGGCAGACGGGCGAGCGCGGAACTCAGAGCTTCGATTTCCTGTGAGGCCATGATTTTTCTCTACCCGCTCGCCCTGAGCTTGTCGAAGGGCTGTTCTGCTCTTTATGGGACAGGCTAGAAGAAAGTGCGGGGCTTCGACAAGCTCAGCCTGAACGGGGTTTGTGAGTTGCGCATCATTTTCATGGGAACACCCGATTTCGCGGTTCCGGCGCTGCAAGCCCTGAACGCGGCGGGGCATGATATTGCCTGCGTCTATACCCAGCCGCCGCGCGCTGCGGGCCGGGGCAAGCAGCTGCGCGCATCGCCGGTGCAGGTTGCGGCTGAGGCCTTGGGGTTGATGGTGCGATCGCCCGTGTCACTGAAGAACGCCGAGGAGCAGGCCGCGTTTGCCGCGCTCAACGCCGATGTGGCGGTGGTCGCCGCCTATGGTCTGATCCTGCCGCAGGCGGTGCTGGATGCCCCCGCGCATGGCTGCCTCAACATCCACGCCAGCCTGCTGCCGCGTTGGCGCGGGGCGGCGCCTATCCACCGCGCGGTGATGGCAGGCGATGCGGAGACCGGCGTGACAATCATGCAGATGGAAGCCGGGCTGGACACCGGGCCGACGCTGCACAAGGTGCGCGTGGCCGTGGGGCGAAAGACCACCGGCGAACTGACCGAAAAACTCGCCGCCGTGGGGGCCGATGCGATGGTCGCGGTGCTGGCTGACCTTGCCGCTCATGCCGCTGAACCGCAGGACGACAGCGCCGCCATCTATGCGCCCAAGATCGACAAGACCGAAGCGAAGATCGACTGGGCCGAGCCTGCCGCAGTGATCGAACGCAAGGTACGCGGGCTTGCCCCGTTTCCCGGCGCGTGGTTTGCGTTGGAGGGCGAGCGGGTGAAGTTGCTGCTGGCTGAGACGATGGTGAGTCCCCGCGCAGGCGGGGACCTCGTGCCAGACGCGGGAGGCTCCCGCCTGCGCGGGAGTTCGCAAATTGGCGCGGTGCTGGACGATAATTTCACCATCGCTTGCGGGGACGGCGCGCTACGCCCGCTAAAGCTCCAGCGCGCGGGCAAGCCGGCCATGTCGCGCGAAGACTTCCTGCGCGGGCGAGCGGTGGCAGCGGGCACGGTGCTGGTGTGAGCCTGACGGAATGACCCGCTTCGCGCTCACCCTTGAATTTGACGGCACGCCGTTCAATGGCCTGCAACGCCAGTCCAACGGGCCAAGCGTGCAGCAGGCGGTCGAGGACGCGCTCACCCGCATCACCGGTGAACACGCCACGCTCCACAGCGCCGGGCGCACCGATGCGGGGGTGCACGCGCTGGGGATGCGATCCCATGTCGACCTTGAAAAAGACATCACCGCGTTCCGGCTGATGGGGGCATTGAACGCACACCTGCGGCCCGATCCGATTGCGGTTACTGCCTGCGAGATTGTGCCAGATGATTGGCACGCGCGCTTTTCCTGCACAGGCAGGCGCTATCTCTACCGCATCGTCAACCGCCGCGCGCCGCTCGCCTTGCAGCGCAATCGGGCGTGGCAGGTGGCGACCCCGCTGGATGCCGACGCGATGCACGCCGCCGCGCAGGTGCTGGTGGGGCGGCATGATTTCACCACCTTCCGATCCATCCATTGTCAGGCGGCTGATCCGGTCAAGACGCTCGACCGGCTCGCCGTTGAGCGGGTTGGCGATGACGTGCTCATCCACGCCGCCGCACGTTCGTTCCTGCATCATCAGGTGCGCAGCATGGTCGGGTGCCTCAAACTGGTAGGCACCGGCACGTGGGACTCCGCCCGCCTCGCCGCCGCGCTGGCCGCGCGGGATCGCGGCGCATTGGGCCTGAACGCGCCGCCGCATGGGTTGTATTTTGTTGAGGCGGTTTACCCAACGTCACCCTAGCCACCACGTCATTGCGAGCGTAGCAAAGCAATCCAGTCCCGCGTTTGCTGGATTGCCACGGAGCGTGCAGCTCCTCGCAATGACGAAATTGAGGATCGAACTTATGACCACCGGAAAACAGCTTTTCACTACCCTCACCGCCGACGGCAAACTGACGCTCGAAGTGGCCGAGGCCACCTTCCCCGCGCCCACCGGCAATCAGGTGCTGGTCAAGATGGAGGCTGCGCCGATCAACCCGTCTGATCTGGCGATCCTCACCAGCGCAGCCGATTTCGACAGTGCGGAATACACCCCCGGCAGGGTAGTGGCGACCATGCCCGAACCGTTCCTGTCGGGCCAGAAAGGCCGCCACGGCCAGCGCCTGCCCGCGGGCAACGAAGGCGCAGGCACCGTGGTCGCTTGCGGAGATAGCGACATGGCAAAGGCGCTGATGGGCACGCGGGTCGCCTGCGTTCCGGGCAGCGCATTCAGCCAATATGCCATTGCCGATGCGATGATGTGCCTGCCGCTGGGCGATCATTCTTCCGAAGAAGGCGCGTCGAGCTTCGTCAACCCGATGACCGCTCTGGCCTTCGTCGAAACCGCCAAGCTGGAAGGCCATTCGGCAATCATCCACCTCGCTGCGGCATCGAACCTCGGCCAGATGCTCAATCGCATCTGCATCGAAGACGGGATGAAGCTGGTCAACATCGTGCGCCGCGATGAACACGTCGAACTGCTGAAATCGCAGGGCGCGCACTATGTCGTGAACTCGTCCGCCCCGACCTACATGGCCGATCTGCGCGCGGCGATTAAGGAAACCGGCGCGTTCCTCGGCTTTGATCCGATTGGCGGCGGGCAGAACTCCGACCATGTGCTGAAAGCGATGGAGCAGGTCGCGTCCAGCCAGATGACCGAGTTTTCGCGCTACGGATCGAACCAGGACAAGAAGATGTATATGTACGGACGGCTTGACCTGTCGCCGACGATCCTGACGCCTTCGTACGGCCTGCAATGGAGCGTTGCGGGCTGGCTGCTGACCCCGTTCCTGCAACGTGCGGGCATGGAAACCGTGGTGCGACTGCGCACGCGGGTGCAGCAGAACCTCACCACCACCTTCGCTTCGCATTACAAGGCCAAGGTGACGCTGGAGGGGATGCTGGAGAAGGACGTGATCAGCGATTACCGCCAGATGAAAACCGGCGAGAAATACCTGGTTACGCCCTGGGGGTGATTCAACGCACCGCCGCTGCCGGGCATTCAGGAAACCGTCACGGTTCCTGAATGTAGGAGACACATGTGACACTGTCCTGAAACCAAAAACCCGCCCCCCAGGCTGCGCCGCGCGCGATCCGGCGCGGTCTGCAACCCCGGCTGCGTGCAAAAGCGGATTAGGAGAGGGTCGCACAATCATCGCGCCAGACTGCCAGCAGCAAGCCGGGTAGGAAAGGAGGCACTGCTGACCCTGAGGGGATGGCAGCTTTCAGGGATGCGGTTGCAGTTGTTGGAGGGCTGAAAGTGGGTGGATTTGCTGCCATCCCTCGTCATCCCGGCGACGGATGGGGTGGGGTGGTGGCACTGCCCGATGAGGCTCTGGGCCCCGGCCTTCGCCGGGGTGACGGGAACGCCCGCTTCGGGATCGATTGCTGAACGGCGGTTTTTAGCGGCGAGAATGCTAAAGCCGCCATGCCGCTTTCGGGATTGCGCATCGACCCCGCTTATGACTGCTGATGGGTGGGAAGGCGAATGGCGGCTTTCAGCGATTGCGAAAGTGATTACTCTTGCGCCAGAACCAAGCCATCACACGCTCTCCTGCTCAAAGAAATCGATCCCTGTCACGCCCGCGGTCCGGAGAGCCTCGGCCATTGCATCTGAGACCAACGTCATCGTCGCTTCGTGCTTGTCGCGCCAGATATGGTGATTGCCGACTTGCGCATGATTGAAGACGATCTTTTCGTCCCGACCCCGGGATACAAACCCCTCTGGCCAATGATCTTCAGGCACATCCCGACTCCAAGCCCATAAACGGCCGATATGAAGCATCATGGTTGTGCGTTCGCGATCTACGGTGTCGAGGCGGTTGCAGACAACCATGAACCACATGTCCGCGCGCACCACGCCTCCCCTTTCGACAATCTGAAACGGAATAAACTGGTGCACGCCCGGCTCCAGCCTTTCGACAATCGACTTGAACTTGTCGGAAACGACAAAGAGCCCGTTGAACTTGTCGAAGTCGGGTATATTCCTTCCTGAGCGCCGCCTGAGTTGCTTGGGGAGGTGAGCGACCTTTAGCGCTCGGCCGCTGTCCCAATGCCGACCGTGCTCATGGTGCATGTACTTGCCATCGTCCTGGGTCGGATCCTGAAGCTCCACCTTCTTCAGGTCACCATCCCCCCGGATGAGCTCCAGCTCAACGAACCCGTATTTGCGATTAAGGCTCTGGGTCGTGACAGCGTAGACCATCATAACAATCTCACAATCTTTGCGGGGCAAGGCAATCGCGTCGTTACACCTATGAGGTTTCTAGAGCCTAAATTCCTCGACATTGATGAGAGGCTGTGACGGCGGTTTTGGGGTCGCTAGCCGAACGGCAGCTTTTAGCGAGATTTCCGAAAAAACCGCCCCCCCTCACCCCCCGTCAAACGCCGCCTGCACCGCTGCCGCATCGCTAATCTCGCCCGCGATCAGCACCATCAGCAGCACCCGCGCCTTGGCCGGGCCGAGCGCGCGGGCTGCCACCAGACCCAGCGCATCGTCATCCACTTCAACGTTGCGGTCGACGATGCCTTCGTCCACCCGGCTTGATCGCACCACCGGGACGCCTGCCGCCGCTGCCTCGGCCAGCGCGGCGATCACGCAGGCGGGCGCGTTGCCCTGCCCCATTCCGGCGAGCACAATCCCCTTGCACCCGATGCCGAGCAGTGCCTTGACCGGCTGTTCATCCATCCCGGCGCCCGCGGTCAGGATCGCCACGCGCGGCAGTGTATCAGGCCATGCAAAGCGCGCACTTTCGCCCAATCTGTGCGGCGGGCCGAACCAGTCGAGACGCGCCGGGGTCACGCGTGCAATGCTGCCGCGCGGAAAGCTTTTGAATGCATCGATGCTGCTCGTCGCCGCCTTGCGGGCATCGCGCGCCGCCAGCACCGCGTCGCCCATCACCAGCAGCACGCCGCGCCCCGCCGCCGCAGGATCGCTCACCACCCGCACCGCATTGGCGAAATTACGCATCCCGTCCGCCCCCACCGCATCGGCAGGCCGCATCGCGCCGACCAGCACAATCGGCTTGCCCGCAGGCAGGGTGAGATCGAGCAGGAACGCGGTTTCCTCCGCCGTATCCGTGCCGTGGGTGATGATTACGCCGGTGATCGCAGGATCAGCGAGCGCGCCCGCGCAGGCCGCGTGCAGCGCCTGCCACTGCGGCCAGCCGATGTCCTGCGAACCGATCTGCGCGATGTCCTGTGGGATCAACTCCGCGTCGAGGCCCAGCCCGGCCAGATTGTCCAGCATGGCTTCAAGCGACAATCCGCCGGGCTGATAGGCCGCACTGGTGGCGCTCACCGCCGCGCCGGCAATCGTGCCGCCAGTGCCCAGAACAAGAATGCGCGGGTTGGTCATGCGCCTGCCCTACTCATCCGCGCCCGCCAGCGCCAGCACCAGAAGGCAATTGCATTTGCGCAAACCTGCGTTAGAGAGCGCATCCGCACAGTGGGGCGGTTAGCTCAGTTGGTAGAGCATCTCGTTTACACCGAGAGGGTCGGCGGTTCGAGCCCGTCACCGCCCACCATGCGCGCCAATCGGGCCCGCGGCAGGGGATCGCGCGCGATTGTCGCATCGACAGCTGTGTTATTTCCGACCGAACCAGCGATGGCCTTATGCCAAAGTCCGATAAGCTCCGCCTCATCGGACTTTGGTTAACCCTGTGCGGCGCAACACGCCCTGCCGGGTGGCAGCGTCAGCGGACCATCTTGTGCGCGGTCAGGAACACCATTTCGCGCAATTGCGCCTCGTCCGGCAGATCAAACCCGGATAGATCGGCCGTCCCGATGATTTCATTCTCGTTGGCGCTCTGGGCCAGAATGATCCGGTGCGGCACAATCCGATCGCGGGTTTTGCAGTCGAAGAACGCCTGAACGATGGGCTGACTCTTGTCGCCCGGGTCTTCGTCAATCACCAACGCGATCTTGCCGCTGCGCAGTTCCACAAAGGAACCGACCGGATAGAGGCCGACAGATTCGACGAATGATCGCAGGATATCGGGATCAAATGCACCCTCCATCTTGCGCAAATGCTGCACCGCCGCCGCAGGATCGAGCGCGCCGGTGTTGGCGGTTCCGGTCAGCAGAAAATCGAAGGTATCGCAGATCGCCGCCATCTGTCCGATCGTGCTGATTTCGTCCTTTTGCAGACCCTTGGGAAAGCCGCCGCCGTCGATCCGTTCGTGATGTTCGAGGCAAGCGTTCAGCACCGCTTGCGGCAGGCTGTCATCATGTTGCAGCGCCCGGAACCCCAGGATCACGTGCTGCTGCCAGATTTTGGGATCGGCATTGCGGAAATCATTATTCGGCAGATCGGGAACCTGCGGTAGATAATTGGTGCCGATATCGAGCAACAGGCCCGCCAGACCCGCATCGAGCACGTCATCCTGCGCAAGCTTCATCTGCCGCGCAAGCGATACCATCAGCGCGCTGACGGCGAGGGCGTGCTGATAACCCAGTTCGTTCTTCAGCTTGCAACGCATCAGCCCGCTGAAGGCATGGGGATTGCGGCGGACTGAATCGAGGATGTCGGTGACCACCGGTTGCACCGCCTTGACGTTGATCGCCTTGCCCAGCCGGGCGGCGATAAAGGTGCTGTGGATGGCTTTTTGCGCGCGTGCGGCGATTGCCTGAGCGGTGTGCAGCTCAGCCTCGGTGGAAACCGGATCGTTATGGATCACGCTGCGGGCCTTGACCGATTTGAAGCGATCGGGCTGCGATGCCGCTGAGGGGGTAACAGGCGGTTTGCCTGGTCGGCGCACTGAGTTGTTTGCGGCGGCCAGATCCCGGCCTTTGGAGGTATCGATCACGACCCCGTCAAGGTTGCTCGATCGCAGCGTATCCAGCCGCTCTGCGTCATCGATCAGGAATTTCGCTTTCCAGAACGGGTGCGAAAACCAGTTCCCTTCCATCTTGTGAACGAACATGCCCACTTCGAGGTCTGCAATGGCGACGCGCTTCAACATTGATCGAGGTGCTCTGATTGCTTGTCCGGGAACCATTTTATAGGTCGGCTAGCCGGTGCATTTGCTCCAATCTGCCCTAAGGATAATCACGTAGTGAACGCGGTATTGACGGGTTGCACCGCGCTCTTTAACCGGCAATTTGCAAGCCTGCGAAGATATGCAGATAATGGGGGTCACATGCCAAGCCGGATGATCGTATCGCGCGAACTTGCCGATTTTCTCAAGCTGATCGCGCACCCTGATCGCTTGCGGATGATCGAGGAACTGCGGCTCGGCGAAAAGGACGTGACCGGCATTGCCGCAGCGCTGTCACTGCCTGCCACCCGCGTATCGCAACACCTTGCGCAGCTGCGCGCGCACCGGCTGGTTGATGAACGCCGCGCCGGGCGCAACCATTTCTATCGCCTCTCTCAACCGCATCTGGCCGCATGGATCGTCGACGCGCTGCAATTTGTCGACGTCCGCAATCGGCTGGCTGAAGGTGATCACATCGACAGCGCGCGCGCCCTGTGGACTGCGCAATCACGCAATACATCCCATTGAAAGGAATATCCCAATGCCCCGTTTTGCCACTGGCGTCGTCAAGTTCCAGCGCGAAGTCTTTCCTGAAAAGCGGGAGCTGTTTGAACGGCTAAGCACGGGCCAAAGTCCCGAAGCGCTGTTCATCACCTGCTCGGATAGCCGGATCGAAACCGCGATGATCACCCAGACCGATCCGGGCGACCTGTTCATCTGCCGCAATGCGGGCAACATCGTGCCGCCGCACACCAACGAAACCGGCGGGATGACCGCATCGATCGAATTTGCCATCGGCGCGCTTCATATCCCGCACATTGTCATCTGCGGGCATACCGAATGCGGCGCGATGGCAGGGGCGATGAACCGCGCGGGGCTAACCGGCCTGCCCCACGTCAGCAAATGGTTGGGCTTTGTGCAGGGTGCGATCGATATCGTCGAGGCAATGGGGGCTGACCTTGATCCCGAGGCAAAGATGCGGATGCTGTTGGAGCAGAACGTGATCCTGCAATTGCAGCACATCAAAACCCACCCGACCGTTGCGGTTGCCTTGGCACAAAAGGCGGTCAAGCTGCACGGCTGGGTATATGATATCGCAACCGGGCAGGTGGCAGCCTACGACGAAGCGACCGAAAGCTGGTTGCCGGTTGAAGATCACTATGCCGCTGAACTTGCTGCAGCGGCGATGGAAAGCCACCACTGCTGAATCGCGCTAGCTTCCCATTACACGTTCCTTGATCCTGCGCTTCGACACGCGCATGACCGCAATGCGGAAACAGGAGAGCGAGCGATGATGATGGTGCGTTATTGGGCAGGCGCAATGCTCGCCGTGGCTAGCGCGGCGGCCGTAGCAGCGCAGGAAACCGCCGGGCCTCCGGCCGCCAGCGATCCGACCCGCACCGCGCAGGCCGTCGCAGCCGCCGCCCTGCCCGCCGAAGGCACGCGCGATGGGGATTTTTCCACCCGCGGATTTATCGCCACGCGCGCTGATCCGGTGATCACCAATGCCAGCGGCAAGCCGGTCTGGAACCTTGCCGCCTATGCCTTTGTCGATGGCCCTGCGCCCGACACTGTCCACCCCAGCCTGTGGCGGCATATGCGCCACCTGAAGCACCACGGGCTGTATCAGGTGACGGACAATGTCTGGCAGGTGCGCGGCTTTGACCTGTCGAACATGACGATCATTCGCGGGCAGACTGGCTGGATCGTGATCGACCCGCTCACCAGCGTCGAAACCGCGCGCGCGGCGATGGAGTTGGTGAACGCGACCCTCGGCCAGCGTGCCGTCAGCGCGGTGATTTATTCGCACAGCCATGCCGACCATTTCGGCGGCGTGCGCGGGGTGGTTGATCCGGCAGACGTTGCCGCAGGCCGCACGCAGGTGATCGCGCCCGAAGGCTTCATGGAAGAAGCCACGTCGGAAAATGTCATGGCCGGCGGAGCGATGCTGCGGCGCGCGGCCTATCAGTTTGGCACCGGGATGCCGCCCGGCCCAACCGGCCAGATGGGCAGCGGGATCGGCATGGCGGTATCGGGCGGCACACTGTCGCTGATCGCGCCGACCGCCACCATCGCCGCGACCGGCGAAACCCGCGAGGTTGACGGTGTGGCGCTTGAATTCCAGATCGTTTCGGGCAGCGAGGCTCCGGCGGAATTCAACGTGTTCGTCGCACCCGAAAAGACCTTCCTCGCCGCTGAAATCGCCACCTGCACGCTGCACAACATCCTCACCCCGCGCGGCGCGAAGGTGCGCGATACGCGCGCATGGGCGCATTACCTCGACGAAGCGGCCACCCGTTACGGCCCGCAAAGCGAGGTGGTGATTTCCAGCCATTGCTGGCCGATCTTCGGGCAGGCGGAAGGCACCGCATGGCTCACCGCGCAGCGCGACAATTACCGCTGGCTGCACGATCAGACCGTGCGGCGCATGAACCGGGGTGAGACAATGGGCGAGATTGCCGAGGCATTGTCCGCCGCGCCGCCGCCGGGGCTGGGCGATGAATGGGCGACGCATGGCTATTACGGCACGGTCAGCCACAATTCCAAGGCGGTCTATCAGTTCTACCTCGGCTGGTATGATGCGGTGCCCGCCAACCTCCACGCCCATCCGCCGGTGGAACGCGCCACGCGGCTGATCGACGCATTGGGGGGTGCAGACCGCACGCTGGCGCTGGCCCGCACTGCGATGACGGCGGGGGATTACCGCTGGGCGTCGGATTTGCTGCAAAATCTGGTTTTTGCAGCGCCTGACAATGCGGCGGCCACGGCATTGCTGGCCGAAAGTTATGAACAGCAGGGCTTTCAGGCTGAAAGCGCGATCTGGCGCAACCAGTTCCTCGCCGCCGCGCGCGATCTGCGACAGGGCAGCACACCAAGATCAGCGGCGCAGAGCACCGATCTGATCGCCGCGATTGCCACCGCCGAACTGCTCGATTCCGCCGCCACCCGGTTTGCGCCGGAACGGTTCGGCGCGCGCAAGCTGACCGTTGCGCTCGACCTCACCGACCGCAAGGAACAGGCGATGCTCGAAGCCAATAGCCGCGTGCTGATCGGCCGGGTCGGCCCGTTGCCCGCCGCGCCCGACATTACCGTTCGCGGCCCGCGTGCGCTGTTGCTGGCGATGCTGTTTCTGAAACAGCCGGTCGCCGCGATGCAAAAAGCCGGGCTTCAGGTCGAAGGCGATGCCACCGCGCTGCAACACCTGATCGATGCGCTCGATCCGGTGCCGCAGGGCTTTGACATCGTAACGCCCTAGAACGAACACTCCGCGCCAGCCGCCGCGTCATCGCGCGTAATCTCGCTGATCTGGAGCGTGAATGCGCCCTGCGAGGCAAAGTTCAGGTTGCCGCCCGCAGCGCCCAGACAGGCGCTGGTCAACACCATTTCGCGCCAACCCTTGCCCTCGGCAACCGCCATCGGATGGGTGATGTCGAACGCGGCGGCGCCTGCGCTGACAGTGACCGACGCGGTCGGGCGCGCAGTTACCTGATAGGCGATCCGCCACGCCGCGCCGCTGTCCGGCCCGGTCAGCGCCAGCTTCGCACCGGGCGCAAAGGTGATGCGGCGCGCGTCTTCCTGCGCCTTGCGATCGATGCCGGTCGCGGTAATGCCGCTGCCCACACCGCGCAGGTCGGGCAGCAGCGCGTTATCCGCCACAGCCTGCACCTGCATGCCGAGCTTTCCGTTGGCGAACCACGTCGCGCCGGTATCGATGGTGAGCGCATCGCACGTCTCATCCAGCGGCGCGAACTGCGCGCTTGCTGTCAGGTCAAGCCCGTAGCCGCGCGGAAACAGCGCGCCTTCGGGGCCGTTGACCGGGGTGCCTTCGCAAGTTGCGGGCCAGCTGAATGATAGCCGCCCCGTGGCCGGGTGCTGACCGAACAGCACATCGGCCACGCCTGCCCCTTCGCTACCCGGAAGCCATGCGGCGACAAACGCATCTGCGGCGTTCAATTCGCGGTTCATCCACAGCGGGCGGCCTGAAAGGAACACCGCCACCGTCGGCACGCCGCGCTCACGATAGGATTTGAGCAACGCAAGCCCTTCTTCGTCGCGAAACGCCAGATCCTTCCGATCACCGACAAACTCGGCATAGGGTTCTTCGCCAAACACCACGATCGCAACATCGGGTTTGCCGGTCGAAACGCCATCAACCGCCAGCACCGCCTCACCGCCGGCAGCCTTCGCGGCGGCTGCGATCCCGCCATAGATCGAGGTTGCACCGGGGAAATCAGCCGGGGTCAAATCGCCGCCGCCCTGCCAGGTGATTGTCCATCCGCCCGCCTGTTGCGCGATATTGTCTGCCGCGCTGCCTGCCACTTCGATCCGTGCGCCCGGCTTCAACGGCAACACGCCGTGGTTCTTGAGCACGACCTGCGATTTGGCCACCGCTTCGCGCGCGATGGCGCGATGTTCGGGTGAGCCGAGCAGTTCCCAGCGCCCACCATAGGCGCGCGCCGATGGCATTACCTCACCATCAAAAATGCCGATTTGCTGCTTTAACCGCAGCACCCGCAGCACCGCTTCATCCAGCCGCGCCATCGGGATCGTGCCATCCTTGACCTGCGCGGTCAGCGATGCATGGAGCGCCTTCCAGTCCTCGGGCACCATGTAGACATCAAGGCCCGCGAGCAGCGCCTGCGGGCAATCGGAATTGGTGCAACCGGTGACTTGCCCATGCCCGTTCCAATCGCCCACCACCAGGCCTTCAAACCCAAGATTGCCGCGCAACTCGCCAGTCAACAGCGGGCCATTGCCGTGCATTTTGGTGCCATTGATAGAATTGAAACTGGCCATCACGCTGGCAACACCCGCGCCGATTGCGGCAGGATAGGGCGCGGCGTGGATCGCCATCAATTCGGCCAGATCGCCGTTGACATCGCCCTGATCCACACCCTGCGCGGTGCCGCCGTCACCAAAGAAATGCTTGGCCGTCGCCGCCACCTTGCCCGCGCCAAGGAACCCCGGTTCGCCTGGGCGACCTTGCAGCCCTTCGACCATCGCTGCGCCAAGGCGGCTAACCAGCGCCGGGTCTTCGGAATAGCTTTCGTATGTCCGGCCCCAGCGGTCATCACGCGCCACCGCGATGGTGGGGGCGAATGTCCAGTCGATCCCGGTTACTTCGATTTCGACCGCGGTCGCCGCGCCGATCCGGCGGATCAGATCAGCATCGCCCGTCGCGCCCAGCGCGATATTGTGCGGGAACACCGTCGCGCCGATCACATTGGCATGGCCATGCACAGCATCGGTCGCCCACACCGCCGGGATAGCCGGTTCACCATTGGGCAGCGGCGCGGTGGACGCTTCCCAATAGGCATCGGCCAGTTTGAGCCATTCGGGCGCAGGCGCCTTATCATCCCCGCCGGGGCCGGAATTACCGCCATTGAGGATTGTGCCGAACCGGTATTGCCGCACGTCGTCCGGCGTGATTGATCCGATATCGGGCATCACCAGCTGCGCAACCTTGCGCTCCACGGTCATCCGGGCGAGCAGCGCTTCGGGCGCGTTCGCGCCAGCTTGAACGGCAGCGTTGGTGCCGCTTACTTCGACCGGCGGCGCACCCGCGCATCCCGCCAACAAAGCAGCAAGTCCCGCACCGCAGGCCAACCGCCCCAGCAATTGTCGTATCATTAAGCCAGCCCCTCCCAAGGCCGTGTCATTTTGAGAACGTTATCAACTTATGCCGAGCCGCGCCCGCTTTGGCAAGTATCAAGCGCAAGCTTCACGCGCGGCGCATGACGGCGGTGAGCAATGCGGCGCTCATCAGCGACAGGGCCGCGAACAACACAAACAGCGCTGAATAGCCGAAGCTGGGCACCAGCAGCACTGTCAGCCACGGCATCACCATGCCCGGCACGGTGTTGGTAAGGTTGAACAGCCCAAGATCGCGCCCGCGATGCTGCGGCGCGGGCAGCACGCGCAATGTCTGGCCGGAATGAAGCGCAAGGAAAATCGCCGCCGCGAGGCCAAACAAGACATAGCCAGCAATCGCCATTTCCAGCGTGCCTGCCGCCGCCATCACCAGCATCCCGGCAGTGCACAGCAGCGCGCAGGCGACCAGCGGCAGTATCGGGCGCGCGTGGCGATCCGACCAGCGGCCCAGCAACAACGACAGCGGCACCGCGCAGACCAGCACCATGCTGAAGATATTGGCCGCGCCGTTTTCAGGATAATCGGGCGCCAGCGAACGCAGCCAATAGAGCAGGAAAGCAAACATCCCGCCCTCTGCCACCTGCACCAGCAGCCGCGCGATCCACATCCTTACCACCACCCGGTCACGCAGCCGCAGCGGATCGCCTGTCGGCACAACCGGCTGCATCAGTTCACCACGCACCCGCCCACCGCCCAGCACCACGGCGGGCAGCACCAGCGCAGTCACCAGCAACGCCACCAGCCCCAGCCGCGCATCGGGCGGAACCAGCCCGGCAAACGTGACCACCGACCCAGCAATCGCCCCCAGCGCCGGGGCCAGCGCCAATGCCCCGCCCAGCACGCCTTTCTGGCTATCGGGGAAGCAATCGCCCGCCCACGCCATCAGCGGGGCGAGCATCAGGTTGAGCGCGACCTGCCACGCCATGATCAGCAGCACCAATTCTGCAATCGAATCCGCCCTGCCGATAGCGATCAGCGCGATGTTCGAGGCAATCAGCCCAGCGATTATCCAAGGGCGGCGCATAGTGCTGCGGTCGCTAAGCGCACCCACGGCGATATTGGCAAGACTGGCCATGACCGCGCCCAAAAAGGACACCTGCGCCAACGCGGCGACATCTTCGCCGCCCTGCAATGTGACGATCTGCTGCGGCAACAGCACCGTCAGCAACGGGACATAGGCCACCGCGCCCCCTGCGGCAGCAAGCGCGAACAGCACAAGGAACCAGCGCGGCTGGCGTTCCGGTAAAACGACGAAAGGCGCGATCAAGCTGTGCCCGGCGCAGGTGCGGTGGACGAACGTTCAACCAGCGCCGCAGCGACTTCGATTACCGTGTCGCTGTCACTATCTTCACCGCGCGCAATCAACTGTTCGACCGCGCGTGATACCGTTTCGGCAATCGGCTGATCAATCGCCGTCAGCGGCGGCTGAGAGAAGCGCACGATCGGGGTGTTGTCGAAGGAAATCAGCGAAAGATCGCGCGGTACGTTCAGCCCGCGATCACGCGCCACTTCGAGCGCGGCCAGCGCCATCTGGTCGCTGCTGGCGATGATCGCGGTAAGATCAGGGTTGCGATCAAGCAAAGCGCGCGCCGCGCGGGTGCCCGATTCATAGCCGAAATCGCCCACTTCCAGCAGCCCTTCGCTGGGGATGCCGTGATCGCCCAGCGCGCGCCGCCAGCCATCGATGCGCCATGCGCTAAGGCTATATTGCGATGGCCCCGCGATCATCGCGATGCGGCGATGGCCGAGTTCGATCAAGCGGCTGGTGGCGAGATGCGCAGCGCCTTCATCGCCCATCGTCAGCGGGATCCCCGGCCCCGGCGCATTCGATCCGATCCGCGCAAACGGAATCGCGCGCGCGGCCAGCAATTCGGTAATCAACCGGTTTTCCGAATGCGGCGGGGTCAGGATCACGCCGTCGGGCTGCAGCGCGGAAATCGCCGCGCCCAATTCGCGTTCGACATGATCGGAATGGGTATCGACCAGTTCCACCATCATCCGGTAACCGTGCTTGGAACAGGTCAAAATCCCGCCCAGCAGCATCTGGTCAACCCAGTCAGTGCCGCGCCGCTCGCTCCAGTCAGCCAGCGTGCGTTCGCGGTCGTTGATGGCAAGGATGATGTAGGAACGCGACCCGCTCATCCGCTGCGCGGCGAGCGAGGGGACGTAGCCCAGCCGTTCAATCGAAGCGCGCACCTTGTCGCGCAATTGCGGGCGCACGTTCGGCCCGCCGTTGACCACCCGGCTTACCGTCTGAAGCGAGACGCCCGCATCCCCGGCCACGTCCTTGATCGTGACTGCTTTGCGCACCCGCGCCATTACGCACCCGTTCCCATCCTGCCTACCGCATGCACGCGCGCCCCCGATCGGGATCTTCGGCGCATTGGTAAACCCTGATCCAATCGATTGCGAATTGCGCGGGAAAGCTCTTGGCCGCAACCCCCTTGGCATTGTTTTCTTCTGCCAGGCGTCCGCCCACGGCAAGGTTGGCCATGACATAGAACGGCTGATCGAACGGGGCTGCGGCATTGCCCTTGGCACGCGGCGATGCGCTATCCCATTGATCTGATGTGACAGTCAGATGGACACGGTCATCGACCAGGAACCGGATCAGACCTTCGCCCCATTCAACCGCATAGACGTGGAAATCGTCCGACGGCAACGCCCCATCGGGCAGCGTGGTGCGGCCATCGACCAAGCGATTGCGGGGCGGCAGATCACCGAAATGCAGCGCGCTGATCGTGCGGTTTTCACCCCGGCCGCCATCGCACAGCTTGCACTTGGCACCAATATTGACCGCCTCAAGGATGTCGATCTCGCCCGACAGCGGCCATCTTCCATAGGCGTCGGCATCAGGCATCATCCACACCGCAGACCACGGGCCCTGCCCCGGCGGCACCTTGGCGCGCACTTCGATCCGGCCATAACGCCACGCGTGCAGCCCGCGCGTGCGCACCTTGCCCGAGGTGTAGCTTTGAGTCAGCTGAGGGTTGGGATTTTCGGCAATTTCAGGCGGACGCGCCGGGCCGGTGAAACGTTCCTTGCGCGCTTTGAGCAGCAGCATCCCGCCTTCAACCGCGATGTTTTCGGGCCGATCAGTGTAGCATTGGCGTTCGAAATTGCCCCCGCCCCAGCATGACACCTCGGGCGTCCACTTGCTGCGGTCAAGGCTGTCGCCGTCGAACTCGTCAGCCCACGCCAGCTTCCACCCGGCCCCTTCCAACGGGGCGAGGGCTACCGGAGCCTCGGCGGCACTTGACCCCGCGAACAGGAGCAGGGCCGCTGCCAGCATTCCTGCTTTAAGCGGCCCTGTTATCATCACTATTTCCTCGTCAGAAATCAAACCGCGCAAGGAAGGTGTAACGGCGATCGTTGCGGAACGCCGAGCGCGTTACCCTGGTCCCGTCAAAGTCGATCACCTGGCTGGTGCGCGTTACCTCATCCAGCAGGTTCACACCCTGCACGCCCAGCTTCACCCCGTCCATCACCGTTACAAAGATCGACGCATCCAATTGCCCAGTCGATTCGCCCCAAATTGGCGAGAACGGGAAGATATCATCGCGCGGGGTGATCAGGAATGCTGATCGCCAGTTATAGGCCGCACGGGCCGACAACCAATCCTTTTCATAGAACAGCGTGGCATTGATCGTGCTCTTGGAAATACCCGCCAGCGGCTGACCCGGAGCAAACGGGCCGAGCGTCCCGGCAAGATCAGTATTGCTGAAACCGCCACCATCAACATAGGTATAGGTCAACTGCGTCCCCAAGCCGCTGAGCACGCCCGGCAGGAAATCATAGGTCTGCTGATAAGCGATTTCCACGCCCTTCAGCGTGCCGTTCTGCGAATTGACCGGGCCATTGACCTCAACATCAAGCGACGATCCGCCCGGGCTGACGAAGTTGACCAGGGCAAACCCGTTATCAACAATCCCGCTGATGTCCTTGATAAACCCGTTAAGCGTCAACGATCCAACCCTATCGAAATACCATTCGACGGAAAGATCGTAGTTCCACGATTCAATCGGACGCAAATTGCGGTTGCCGGTAGATAATTGGAACAATGGGCCGGTTTCCAGCGTACCACCAGCGAGCAAATCACCGGTATTATCGCCAATCGCACCGCCAGATCGGAACGCGCCCAGATCGGGACGACTCAACCCCTTCGACACTGCTCCACGGAACAACAACCCGCCACCGACATCAAGCAGCGCATTAAAGCTGGGCAGCCAGTTATCAAACGTGACATCCCGATCATCAATGACCACCTCACCTGTATGCGCTGCGGCAAATTCCGCGAGCCGCGCAGGCGATAGACCGCAGAACCCCGGAGTGTTGCCCGGAGGTGCGCGACCACAGGATTCCTCAACTTCGGAAACCTGCACCACCCCGTCACCATTGCCGCCCGCGCCCACGTCATCAAAAAACGCGCCGTTGGGAAAGCCGATGATTCCGGCGGTCTTCACTTCGGTTTCCACATAACGAAGGCCGAAATTGCCGATCAGTTTCCAGCCATTGCTGAAATCAGTACCATAATCGATCCGGCCATAGGCGGCTCTGGTAATCTCAGACACGGCCGAAATCTCAGGCGTGCAGAACGGATCGCACGGCGTTACCTCACCCGTCACGGCATTGTTGAACGTGCGGTTGTTGACGCCAAAAAACGGGTTGGGCGTCTGTGAAAAAGTATTGATTTCGCGCGCTTGTTCTTCTGACAGGCCCGACAGGTATTCGCCAAGCAAATCATCGCCGCCAAAGAAGAACCCGCCACCCGGCAAGGGTGCTGGTGCGCCGCCACGCTGAAAGCCATCGTCAAACGGCGTGCGCAAGTTCGCCGCATCGGGGAAATCATCGACAAAGGCCCCGCCTGCAATCGCAAAATCCTGCCCCGGAAGTCCGGTGAAGAAACGTCCCGGTTGAAACCCGCCGGTGGCGGCACAGCCCGGCCCGTCATTCCACGGCGCGCAGCCCGCGCGACCCGTCCACGGAGCAGACAGATTCCCCCAGGTGCTGAAATTGGTGTCGCGCGTTACCCGGTCACGATCAGACCAGCGCGCACCAAATTTGGCCGTTTTGAAGAAGCCTTCGTCGCTGATGTCATATTCGGCATCAAGCCGCAGGCTATCAAGCTGGCCTTCATTACGCGCCTTGCTGTCGAGCAGAAACCAAAAGAAAGTGTTTTCCCCGCTGGTGAAGAAATCACTGGGTGATCCCGGAGGTGCCAGGAATTCGACCTGCGGCGTGCTGCGGCTCGCATCAATCGCAACATTGGCCCATGTGATCATCGTGCCAATGATCGAATCCTGCTCCAGGTCAGAGTCGATCCGCTGGGCTTCGAAATTCACCCGAAACCGGTCAGTGACGCTCCAGTCAATGTCGATCGAGAAATCTTCGGTCGTCGAATCGGTGAAGCGCTGAAACCGCAAAAGTTCGAGCGGAATACCGCCGCGCCCGAACGGGGTGGCGAATGCATCCCCGATCCGCTGACTAAGAATGCCGCGCTGGAAAATACCGTTTTCATCAAATTCGAACGTGCTGCCTGCCGCCGGAACCGGGAACAGCAGATCATCATTGACCAGCGCAATCGCTGCCGCTTCATCAGTATCAAAACTGGTTTCGGCGCGCAGCCATTCAAAGGTGACGAGGAAATCGCCGCCGGGGCTTTCGTACTGGAGCACCCCTGAAAATGCTTCACGGTCACGTTCCAGTTCGGTCGTCCGCACGCCCGCACCCTTGGGCACCACGACCGACCCCGCTGGCGGGAAATTGGCTTCGTCAAACACAGGATCACCGTCAAAGCCGCCACTATTCACCGGCACGACCCGGATACACGGCCCATCAAGGCTTGGTGCGCGGAAGCACGGATCGCCCAATTGCGAGGCATCGGTGCGGCTGACCAGCTCTGAATTGGCATAGCCGAACTGCACACCAAAAGAGCCTACACCCGTTTCAAAGGTGGTTGACCCATTGAACGAGAAACCCGGTGACCATTCTTCGGCAAGATCGCCGTAATTGCCTTCAATCGTTCCCGCGATATGGGTGCCGCGCCGATCAAGCGGTTTGCGGGTGACGAGGTTCACGGTGCCCGCGATCCCGCCTTCGACCATGTCGGCGGTGAGGTTCTTGAACACCTCGACCCGGCCCAGCAATTCGGGCGAGACATCGTTGAAGCTGAGAACGGTGCCACCCGTGGCCGAGAAAATGTCGCGGCCGTTCAGTTCCGATCGCACAAACGGCAGACCGCGCACGATCACCCCGGTGCCTTCGACCGAGAAACGGTCAGGGTCGGACGGCTTTTCGAAACGCCCGATATTCACGCCCGGCACGCGCTGCAAAGCTTCTGCGACCGAACGATCAGGCAATGCGCCGATATCTTCGGCGGTGATCACGTCAACAAAGGTGTCAGCATTACGCTTGATATTCTGCGCCGATTGCAGCGCGGCGCGGAAGCCCGAAACGATGATCTCGCCAGCAACCGGCTCTGCTGCAGCAACGTCTTCAGCAGGCGGCTCGTCTGCGCTTGCATCCTGCGCAAGCGCTGGCGAAGCGAGTGCCGCCGACAAGGCGAGGCACGACGCGGTGCCGAGAGCAAAAATACGCCGCGACGGCGCAACCGGTGCGAATTGCATGATGTTTCAGACCTCCCCTTGTCCCGTGATAGATTCGTGCCGATCACTGGGTGTTGACGCGACGTTTGTAACGCATCTTGAGAGCGTTCTCAAGACTTGAAATCTCTACACGCTATTGCATTCTTGCAACACTTGGCGAGACCGGGGAAACGCGCGATAATACCCGTCAAGCGCACGGTCGGGATTGAGGAAATCATGCAAATTCAACGTATAATCATCGTTGGTGGGGGCACAGCCGGGTGGATGGCGGCCGCTGCGCTATCGCGGATCAAGGCTGGACGGCCTGTAGAAATTACGCTGATCGAATCCGAAGCGATCGGCACGGTTGGCGTGGGTGAGGCAACGATTCCACCTTTCGTCGGCTTCAACGATCTGCTCGGCGTCAACGAGGCCGAAATGCTCGCCGCGGTCGGGGGCACGTTCAAGCTGGGCATTCAGTTCGAAAATTGGAACCGCATCGGCGACAGCTACATTCACCCCTTCGGCGCTTATGGATACACCATGGGCGGGATTTCGTTTCACCATGTCTGGCACCGCATGGCGAATGCGGGAGACAAGCGCCCGATCCAGGTTTTCAACCTTGAAACAATGGCTGCCTATTTCGGCAAGTTCGCCCGCACGCAGGATTTCGCGCGCGACGATCTGCCGCCGGTCAATTACGCCTATCACCTCGATGCGACCCGCTATGCCGCTTTTCTCAGGCGCTTTGCCGAAGCGCGCGGCGTGGTGCGGCAGGAAGGCAGGATCGCCGATGTCGCGCTGGATGGCGAAACCGGGTTTGTCACCACCGTCACGCTGGATGATCGGCAGCAATTCGCAGGCGATCTGTTCATCGATTGCTCGGGTTTTCGCGGGCTGCTGATCGAACAGGCTTTGCAGACCGGCTATGATGACTGGAGCCATTACCTTCCGTGCAACCGCGCGGTTGCGCTGCCCTGCCAGCGCGAAGATGGCAGCCCGCCCCCGCCCTTCACCCGCGCCACCGCACACCGCGCAGGCTGGCAATGGCAGGTGCCGCTGCAACACCGCAACGGCAATGGGCACGTCTATTGCTCCAGCTTTATGGAGGATCAGGAAGCGCTCGACATCCTTGTCGGCAATATCGCGGGCAAACCGCAGGCCGAACCCAATTTCCTGCGCTTCGTTACCGGCCGGCGCAAGAAGTTCTGGAACAAGAACGTGGTCGCGCTCGGGCTGGCGGCGGGCTTCATGGAGCCGCTCGAATCCACCTCGATCCACCTCGTCAATACCGGGATCGACAAGCTGATTTCACTGTTGTCGCTGGATGGCATCACGCAGGCGCAGGAAGATGCCTTCAACCGCCTGACCGCGCGAGAATATGGCCGCATCCGCGATTTCCTGATCCTGCATTACAACGCCACATCACGCGATGATTCCGATTTCTGGAACTACGTTCGCACGATGGAAGTGCCCGAATCGCTGACCGAGAAGATCGAGATATTCAAAGCCAACGGCCAGATCTTCCGCGAAGAGGATGAATTATTCACCGAAACCAGCTGGGCGGCGGTGATGATGGGTCAAGGGATCCAAATGGGCGGGCGCAATGCGATGACCGACGCGCTTGATCCGGCCAAGACCCGCGAGGAAGCCGACGAGATGGAGAAATCCATCCGCTATCTGGTGCAGCACATGCCGGGGCACGGCGATTACGTGGCGCGGTATTGCCCAGCGGAGACGTAACGCGCCGCACGGCATCGGCACGCAATCGAAAGGGCCGAGGGTTTCAGGGGGCCGAGCGTGGCGGACACGCTTCGGCCAACAGTAGCAGGAATTGCCCTGCGCTATCGGCCCACCGCGCGCGCGGTTCCCACCCCGCGCTCGCCAACAGCATCTGAGCCGAACGGCGGGTGAACTTGTGGCTGTTTTCGGTGTGGATGCTTTCCCCGCTGCGAAGCGTAAAGCGCTGCCCGCTGATCGTGAACGTCATGTCGGCGGCGGCGACCAAGTGCATTTCGATCCGCGCAAATGTATCGTTCCAGCGCGCTTCGTGGCGGAATTGGTCGACCGGAATATCGCCTGCAAGCTCCCGGTTGATCCGGGTCAGCAGGTTGCGGTTGAACGCTGCCGTGACCCCCGCCGCATCATCATAGGCGGCCTTCAACACCGCTTCGTCCTTGACGAGATCCATGCCGATCAGCAGTAGCGCGCCTTCACCCAGCGTTTCGCGCATCGATCGCAGCAGATCAGTGGCAGTGCGCGCGATCATGTTGCCGATGGTCGATCCGGGGAAAAAGCCGAGCTTGGGCAGGTCTGCAACCGCACCGGGCAATTCAACCCGGCGCATGAAATCAGCCTCAACCGGGTAAACCGGAAGACCCGGAAACTTCGCCGCCAGATCAGCCGCCGCCGCGCGCAGAAAATCGCCTGCGATATCAAGTGGAACATAGGCCGATGGCGCAATCGCGGATAATAGCAGCGGGGTCTTGACCGAAGAGCCAGAGCCAAACTCCACCACCGCACGGCCCGGCCCAATCAAATCGGCCATCGCGCCCGCGCGCTCGGTCAGGATTTCGGTTTCGGCGCGGGTCGGGTAATATTCGGGCTGCTGGGTTATATCTTCAAACAGTTGCGATCCGACATCATCATAGAACCAGCGCGCCGGGATCGCTTTTTGCGGTTCGGCCAGCCCCGCCAGCACGTCTGCCCGGAAGGCGCGATCAACCCCGGCGGAATCGCGCTCAACCAGCTTCAGCCCTCTATTCGTCGTCATCTCAAACATCCTTGGCCAGCCGCAGGCCGGTGAATTGCCAGCGCTGCTGGGGGTAGAAGAAATTGCGGTATGACGCGCGCGAATGTCCGCGCACCGTCGCGCAGCTCGCTCCGCGCAGCACCACCTGCCCGCTCATGAATTTGCCGTTATATTCGCCCACTGCTCCTTCGGCGATGCGAAAGCCGGGATAGGGCAGGTAGGCTGAGCGGGTGAACTGCCAGCAATCACCGAACAGGTGCTGCCCGCCCTGCGGGAGTGGCGGCGCGGCGCCATCAAGCTGATTGCCAGTGGCGGGATTATGGCTGGCCGCTATCGCCTCCCACTCGAACTCGGTCGGCAGGCGGCGGCCCGCCCAGGTGGCAAAGGCATCCGCCTCATAATACGAGATATGGCTGACCGGCGCATTGGCATCGCGTGGCTGCCAGCCTTGGTGGGTGAAATGCTGATCATCACGCCAATATAGCGGCGCGGCTATGCCTTGCGCCTGCACCCAGCCCCAGCCATCAGACAGCCACAGCCGCGCATCGCGATAGCCGCCGTCAGCGATGAAGCCATCCCATTCGCCATTGGTCACCAAGCGGTCAGCGAGCGCAAACGGTTCAATCAACACGCGGTGACGCGGGCCTTCATTGTCGAAGGCGAAGCCGTCACCCTGGTGGCCGACAAGCGCGATCCCGCCGGGGTGCTGGTGCCAGCCCATCGCCGCAGTAGGCGCTGCGGAAGGCGCTGCGCCATCCCATATCGCCGGGCCAAGCGGGTTCTGGAATAGCGCGTGTTTGATATCGGTCAGCAGCAATTCGATGTGCTGTTGTTCATGCGCAACGCCCAATGCGATCAGGCCGCTGAGCGCCGGATCATCCAGCAGCGGCGTCATCGCGTCATTCACCGCTGCGCGCCATTCCAGCACCTCGGCCAGCGTCGGGCGTGACAGCATCCCGCGCTGCCCCCGCGCCATCCGCGCGCCTTCGGCCTCGTAATAGGAATTGAACAGGAACGGCCATTCGTCGCGCCACAACCGATAGCCCGGCGCATGATCGCGTAGCAGGAACGTCTCCCAGAACCACGTCGTATGCGCGAGGTGCCACTTGGCAGGAGAGGCATCCTCCATCGATTGCAGGCTGGCATCGGCATCGCTGAGCGGGCGAACCAATGCCTCGGTCAGCGTACGGGTGGCACGAAAACTTTCACCCAATGTTGCCGCATCTGCGCCGCTGATGGGATTTTGCCGTTCGCCACGAGGCACGCGCGTCTCCTGTTGCCGCCTTGCTTCAACACATCAGCCACTGCCCGCAGGCGGTGACAATTCAAAGCCGCAGCGCGCCGCGTTCAGGCCGCGTTGGCGCTGATCCCGGCATCACGTTCACCCGCCGCTTCATTGAGCATTTCTGCAACCAGAAACGCCAGTTCGAGCGATTGTTCCGCATTCAGGCGCGGGTCGCAATGGGTGTGATAGCGATCGCCAAGGCGTTCCTCGGTAATCGCCACCGCGCCGCCAACGCATTCGGTCACGTCCTGCCCGGTCATTTCGATATGGATGCCGCCGGGGTGCGTGCCTTCGGCGCGATGCACCGCGAAAAAGCCCTTCACTTCGCGCAGGATGCGGTCGAACGGGCGGGTTTTGAAGCCGGTGTCGGATTTCACCACGTTGCCGTGCATCGGATCGCAGCTCCACACCACCGGATGCCCTTCCCGCTCCACCGCGCGCACCAGCCGCGGCAGGCCATCTTCAACCTTGTCATGCCCGAACCGGCTGATCAGCGTGATCCGCCCGGCCTCACGCTTGGGGTTGAGTTCGTCGAGCAGCGCCAGCAACGCGTCCGGTTCCAGCGTCGGCCCGCATTTCATCCCCAGCGGATTGCCGATCCCGCGCGCGTATTCGATATGCGCAGAGCCGGGGAAGCGGGTGCGATCCCCGATCCACAACATATGCGCGCTGGTCGCATACCAATCACCGGTGAGCGAATCCTGCCGGGTCATCGCCTGTTCGTAAGGCAGCAGCAGACTTTCGTGGCTGGTGTAGAAACTGGTGCCCTGCAATTGTGGGACAGTTGCCGGGTCAACCCCGCAAGCCTCCATGAAATCGAGCGCTTCGCCGATCCGGTCGGCCATTTCGCTGAACTTTTCGGTCCACGGGGTGCGGCCCATGAAATCGAGCGTCCACTGATGCACCTGGCGCAGGTTGGCATAGCCGCCATTGGCGAAGGCGCGCAGCAGGTTCAATGTCGCGGCGGCCTGCGAATAGGCGCGCACCATCCGCGCCGGATCATTGCGGCGCGACACAGGATCAAATTCGATCCCGTTGATATTGTCGCCAAGGTAGCTTGGCAGGGTCACGCCATCGATCGTTTCGGTCGGGGCAGAACGCGGCTTGGCGAACTGGCCCGCCATGCGGCCCACCTTCACCACCGGACGTTTGCTGGCGAAGGTCATCACCACCGCCATCTGCAAAATCGCGCGGAAGGTGTCGCGGATGTTGTTGGGGTGAAATTCAGCAAAACTTTCCGCGCAGTCCCCGCCTTGCAGCAGAAAACCGTGGCCATTGGCGACATCGGCCAGATCGGCCTTCAATGCGCGCGCCTCGCCCGCGAACACCAGCGGGGGATAGTTTGAAAGGGTTTGCTCTGCCGCTGCCAGTTCGGCTGCATCCTCGTAATGCGGCAGGTGGCGCGCTTCGTGCGCCTTCCAGCTATCCGGGGTCCAGGTCATCGGCACAGTCAAAACTCTTTCATGGCTTGGCGCGCAAGGTTCGCGCGGGCCCGCCCGCTACAGGAGGCACGATTGAATTGTAAAGCCGCAACGGTGTGTAGCACAACTTTATTTCCCGACCACACTATGCGGCAGAGCCGATCAACGGCCTGTCATGCCCCCTCTGGCACCAGCGGCACTCGCCCCGCCAACCGGCGCTTCAGCCAAGGTCTGGCCTTCGGGGATGATCGCCAAACGATACGGCGCTCCGTTGGCAAAATAACGGTCGGCCAGAAACTGCATCACCTGCGGGCTGGTCTGCGAATAATCGGCCAGCAGCGTGCGCAACAATCCCACGCGCCGCGGATCGAACGCTGCGCCTTCGAGGTTATACAGCCAGAACTGGTTGCCCGTCGAGGCGCGCCGGATCAGCTGACCGAGCGGTTCGGTCACTCGCTCCAATTCGTCGGCTGTGGGCGGGTTGGCGGCCAAATCTTTGGCAATGCGGTCAGCCTCGGCAAAGAACACGGGCACGAATTCCGGCTCCAGCTGCGCCAGCGCAGTGATCCGTCCGCCGCTGGCAATATCCGCAGGCCAGCGCGAAAACACCTGCGGCGAATAGCTGGCCCCGGCGCGTTCCCGCAGCGCTTCGAGCAGGCGGTTGTTGAACAGCTGGGTGAGGATTTCAAGCTGGCGGCCTTCGCGCAAGGCATCAACCCCGCCCCCGCTGGGCCATGCGACCACAGCGGCGGCCTGATTGGCATCGCCGCGATGGGTGACGATGGCCGGACGATCACCCGCCACCGCGAACGACGGCACCCGCGCAGCCACATCGGGCGCAATCGGTTCGCGCGGCGGCAAGGCGCCAAAGGTCAGGCGCAGTTGCTCGATCACGGCAGGCTGATCAAATTCGCCAAATACCAGCACCTCGACCGGGCCTTGTTTGAGCAATGGCTCCCACACCGCACGAAAGCCTTCGGGGGTGACATCGCGCAGGGCCGCCGGGTCGGGCGTGGCAAACCGCTGATCGCCGCCGGTGACAAGGTATTCCAGATCACGGTTGAGAATGCCGCCGGGGCTGGTCGAATAGGTGTTGTAAGCAAGTTCTGCCGCTGCCCTGGCGCGGATCACCGGATCCTTGTCCCAGCGCGGCATCCCCAGCTTGGCTGCGAACAGATAGAGCTGATCGACAACGTCTTCCGACCGGGTCTGGGCGGTGAAGGTGAACACCGCTTCATCAATGCCGAAATCAAACCCAAGCTTGCGCCCGGTTGCCAGCCGGTCAATCTCGTTCTGGCCCAATTCGCCAAGTCCCGAGCCGACCAGCGCAGCCTCACCCAGCGCAGCATAGACTGCACTATCCTTGTCGAACGCCCGGTAGCCCGCGCCAAACCGCACACGCACCGTCACCCGGCCGGGTTCGGCATCATTGGCCCACACCAGCGCCTTTACGCCGTTGGCGAAATCGATCTGTTCGACATCAAGCAGGCCGAGCGGCTTTTGCTCGGTAATGATGCCCGGTTCGCCGACCGGGGGAAGTTCGTCGAACGAAATCGTCTGCGCGGCCAGCCTGGCGCTGCCATCGACCACCGCTTCGCGCGCCAAGGCCAGCCGCAGCATATCGGCGTCAGCTTCGCCCGGCGTGGGCGTTACATAGACCGACCGCGTAACAGTGCCATCAAACAGCGCCTTGGTGCGCGCCAGCACTTCGTCGGGATTGAGCCGCGCCGTCATCCCGCGAAACACATTGAGCACCACGTCCGGCGCAGCCACGGTTTCACGGATATCGACCGCATTGACGAGGTTGTTGGCAAGGTCGGAGCCTGACTGCACGCTTTCCTGTTCGACCTGATTGGCGAACACCACGTCGAATTCGGCGGCTTCGCGGTCAATCTCCTCCTGCGTGGGCGGATTGGTCAGCGCGTCGGCGATGACGCTGCGCACATCGGCAAGCGCCGCCTGCCAATCGCTTGTCAGCGGCGCAAAGGTGACGAAGGTCGCATCGGTGGAACGCGAAACGTCGTCCTGCTGCACCTGCGCATACAGGAAACTGCCCCCGCCGCGCGCGCGCGCTTCAAGCCGGCGGTTGATGATCGACTGCGCAACCGCATCGATCAGCAGGCCTTCATTATAGACGATGGTATCTTCAACCTGCCGCCACGGACGCATAACCGCATAGGTCAGGCTGCGCGGCAGATCGGGTTCAACCCCCACCGCAAGCTCACCAATCGGGGTGCCTTCAACCGGGTTTTCAGGCGCGGCTGCGGGCGCAACCGGATCGCCGAAATCGGGTGTGACACTGGGTTTGCCCTTGCCTTCCCAGTCGCCGAACCACTGTTCAACCAGCCCTGCCAACACCATCGGATCAGCATCGCCGACAACCACGATCACGGCGTTTTCCGGACGATACCAGCGATCATAGAACGCCTTGACGTCCTTGCCGTTGGCGGCCCGCAGCGTTTCATCAGTGCCGATCGGATTGCGCGCGGCGAGCCGCTGTCCGGCAAAGAAGGTCTGCCGGGTCAGATCGGCAATCCGCAGCCCCGCCCCGCCGCGTTCACGCTTTTCAGCCAGCACGATCGGGCGTTCGGCGGCAACGTTGGCATCATTCAGCACCGGTTCGCGGATCATGCCCGACAACAGCTTGAAACTTTCCGACAGCTTGGCCTGATCAATATTGGGAATATCCAGCTTGTAGGCGGTGTGGGTCGGGCTGGTTTCGGCATTGGCATCGCTGCCAAAGGTTGCGCCCAGCCGCTGCCATGCGGCAATCGCCTCAGCCTGTTTCAGATATTTGCTTTCGCGGAACAGCAGGTGTTCGAGCAGGTGGGCAAAGCCTTGTTCTGCGTCTTTTTCGTGCAGCGACCCGGCATCAATGCGCACCCGGATCGAAACTTGTTGGGGCGGCACGCCGTTGCCGCGCACGGCATAGCGCAGGCCGTTCTTCATTTCGCCAAACAGCCATTGTTCATCAACCGGGACATCGCTGCCCCGATACAGCCACGGCACTTCGCCATTGACCTGAAGCGCGCGCGGGGCCGGGATCGCTGGTTCAGCCGGGGCCTGCACCGCCTCAGGTGCAGGCGCAGCGGTTTGCTGGGCAAATGCCGGTTGGAGCAGCGCAGCAGGCGCAAGCAAAAGAACGAAAGCGCGGCTGGCGCGGGATAACAACGTCATACCCGGCTTATAGAGGGCCGAAGTGTGAAGCGATAGTGAATGTGTGTGCCCGCGCGCCCTTGCCGCATCGACTTGCGGCACCTAAATTGCGGTCATGTTCATAGAAACCGAAACCACGCCCAACCCTGCTGCGCTGAAATTCCTGCCTGGTCAGGCCGTCATGGACGCAGGCAGCCGCGAATTTTCCACCCCCGAAGCCGCCGAGGCAAGCCCGCTTGCCCAGGCGATTTTTGACACGGGCGAAGTCGTCAACGTGTTTTTCGGCGCCGATTTCGTCAGCGTCACTGCCGCGCCGGGGGCCAATTGGAGCGCGCTGAAACCGCAGGTCATTGCCATCCTGCTCGATCATTTCGTGTCCGAAGCGCCGCTATTTGCCGGCGGCAGCGCGCACGGCATTGCCGTCCCGCCCGACAACGATCTGGCGGTCGAAGAACGCGCCGAGGATGCCGAGGTGATCGCGGCGATCAACGAACTGCTCGAAACCCGCGTCCGCCCGGCGGTGGCGGGCGACGGCGGCGATATCGCCTATCGCGGCTTTCGCGACGGGGTGGTGTATCTGACGCTGCAAGGTTCCTGCGCAGGCTGCCCTTCAAGCACCGCAACATTGAAGCACGGGATCGAAGGCCTGCTGAAACATTACGTCCCCGAAGTCACAGAGGTTCGCGCAGCATGACCGTGCAATTTCACGACCAAGTGCTGTCGGACGCAGCGCTCGCACAGCTGTTCAACGAAGCGCGCAGCTACAATGGCTGGCTCGACAAGCCGGTTTCGGACGCGCAGATCCACGCGATCTGGGATCTGGTGAAAATGGCCCCCACCTCGGCCAATATGCAGCCGGTGCGGATTGTGTGGGTGAAATCGGCCGGCGCGAAGGCCAAGCTGGCCGACTGCGTGATGGAGGGCAACAAGGCCAAGGTGCTGACCGCCCCCGTCACCGCCGTGATTGGTTACGATATCGATTTTCACGAACAGCTGCCGTGGCTGTTCCCGCATACCGATGCCAAAAGCTGGTTCGAAGGTGACGAGGCCGGGCGCGAGGAAGGTGCGTTCCGCAATTCATCCTTGCAGGGCGCCTACCTGATGCTGGCAGCGCGGGCGCTGGGGCTGGATTGCGGGCCGATGTCGGGGTTCGATGCCGATGCCGTCAACGCCGCGTTCTTTGCCGATCAACCGCGCCACCGGGTCAATTTCATCTGCGCGGTTGGCTATGGCGATCCGGCCAGCATTTTTGACCGTAGCCCGCGTCCGGACTTCGCGCGCTTCAACCGCATCGCCTGATCCGCCGCATCTGCCGCTTGCACAGCGCGGCAGCGTGAGGCATCGCGCACCGCAATGCGCGTGCTTGCCATCGAAACCGCTTCCGAAGCGTGTTCCATCGCCCTGTTTGATGGCGAGGCAATCGTTGCGCATGATCACCGGCTGATCGGCCGCGGCCATGCCGAAGCCTTGGTTCCGATGATCGCCGCCCTACCGGAGAGGGGGCGCGCGAATCGCATTTTCGTTTCACTTGGCCCCGGCAGCTTCACCGGCGTGCGCATCGGCCTCGCCGCCGCGCGGGCGCTGGGGTTCGCGTGGGGGGCCGAAGTGCTGGGCTACCCAACGCTCGCGCTGGCCGCCGCACAGGCTCAGCATATCCATCCCGCGCAGGCCGTGACGATTTGCATGAACGGCGGGCATGGCGAATGGTTCGTCGCGGATTTCGGCGCTGATGGATTGCCGCAGGGCCAGACCTCCTCGCTGACGCCCGATGCGGCGCGCGCGCGCCAAACTCACCCGCTGGTTGCGGGCAACCGTGCAGCGGCGCTGGCCGCATTGCACACAGATCAGGGCATTACAGCGATCGACCTGCTGCCCGATGCCACTGCGGTGCGATTGCTCAATCCCCGGCTGCTGACGCGCAACCTCGCCCCGATCTATGGTCGCGGGCCGGATGCTACCCCATTGGCGCAGCAGGGGCGGACATGACCCCCTGCCCGCACCTCGTCGACCGGATCATGGCGGTGATGGAAACCGCATTTGACCCGGCCTTTGGTGAAGCGTGGAACCGGCGGCAGGTCGTCGATGCGCTGACCGTGCCTTCCACCCATGCATTGGTGGTTGATGCTGATGGCGCCGTAATCCCCGATGGGCCAGCACCCCGCGCAACGCCTGCGGGTTTCGTGCTTACCCGCCATGTGCTTGATGAAGAAGAGTTGTTGCTAATCGCGGTCGCTCCCGACGCACGGCGACGCGGCATCGGCGCGGGTTTGATCGAATACCTGTTCGCCGCAGCCCGCACGCGCGGAATTGGCCGTATCTTCCTAGAAATGCGGCGCGGCAATCCGGCAATTCATCTCTATATCAAACTCGGTTTTGAACCGATCGGCGTTCGAAAGAACTATTACCGAATGGTAAATGGCGATAAAATTGATGCTATTACTTTTGGCCGGTCAATCTAGTTCGGCTCAACCTGTCGCATAATCGGGATTATGCAAAGCAAGCCTGTTGCAAAAACTGTATGCGTGCGTCATGAGCCAAGAACCGGCGCAAATTCACCGACGCCCTAGAGGAAGCCATGCAGGATCTGGAACTTGAAATGAAAGAAACGCTTATCACACTGACAAGTGACATTGTCGCAGCTCATGTCAGCAACAATGATGTCGATGTTGCTGATCTGCCAAGCTTGATTACCAACGTCTATGGCGCGCTCGCCAATCTGGGCGAAAAGGTTGAAGTTGAAGTGCCCAAGCCGCAGCCTGCCGTCGCGATCCGTAATTCGATCAAGCCGGATTACATCGTCTGCCTTGAAGACGGCAAGAAGCTCAAGATGCTCAAGCGTTACCTGCGCACGAATTACAACATGACCCCCGAAGAATATCGCGCACGCTGGGGCCTCGCCGCTGATTATCCGATGGTTGCGCCCAATTACGCGGAAAAGCGCCGCGAACTCGCCAAGAAGATCGGCCTTGGTCGCAAACCCGGAACCGTCGTGCGCCCGCGCCGCGCAAAGAAGGCCTGATCCCGGCCAAAGGTCGCCTATCCTTGGCTGGCAAGGCCGCCTCTGTTGAGAGGGTGTCCGTGCCAGCTTGAGCATGCAGCCTCATCCCTATAAGGATGGGGCTGCTTTGCTATCAAATGGTCGATCCGGTTTCGGGCGGCGTGTGCGGCGATGGAGCTTTCGTTGAACCAGAAAATCGATCTCGAACAACTCTGCGCCGAAAAAGGTCTGCGCATCACCGAACAACGCCGGGTGATTGCCAAGGTGTTGTCGGAAAGCGATGATCATCCCGATGTCGAACTGCTTCACAGCCGCGCGGCGGAGGTCGATCCGGGGATTTCGATCGCCACGGTGTACCGCACGGTTCGGCTGTTCGAAGAGGCAGGCATTCTGGATCGCCATGATTTCGGTGATGGCCGATCGCGTTATGAACCCGTGCCCGAAGCGCACCACGATCACCTGATCGATGTCGAAACCGGCAAGGTTGTCGAATTCGTCGATCCCGAAGTTGAGGCATTGCAGCGCCAGATTGCCGAACGGCTGGGTTATCGGCTAGTCGATCACCGCATGGAGCTTTACGGCGTTCGCCTGTCGCGCAATGACTGACCCGGCTGTTCCGCCCGGCAACCACAAAGCCTCCGATCAGTGCGAACACGAACTTCGTCAGGCAGCAATCCGGGGGGAAAGCACCCCGGTTACATGGGCCGGATGGCTGCGTCTTGGCCTGCGCGCAGCGGCGTTGGTCTGCCTGCTTTTGACGCTTTTGCCGCTGCACTATCTCTACCGGACGCTCGCCTATGGCTCGCCCTTCCCGATGCTGTTCCTGCGCTATGCTGCCCGGATTTGCGGCGCGCGGGTTACTGTGATCGGCACACATCTGCGACGTGATGTGTTCTATGTCGCCAATCACCTGTCGTGGGTGGATATACTTGCGGTGGCTGGGGCAAGCGGCACCGCCTTTGTCGCTAAGGCTGAACTCGCCGAAGCGCCGGTGGTCGGCTGGCTGGCCCGGCTTAACCGGACAGTATTCGTCAAACGCGAACACCGCATGGGTGTGGCCGAACAGATCAACGCCTTGAAAGAGGCACTGTTCGATAACTGGTCAGTCACGGTGTTCCCCGAAGGCACAACCACCGATGGCCAATCGCTGCTGCCGTTCAAGACTTCGATGTTGTCGGTGCTCGAACCGCCGCCGCCCGGTGTGCTGGTGCAGCCGGTGATCCTCGATTATGGCGCGGCCGCGGAATGGATCGGCTGGATCGGCGAGGAAAGCGGCGTCAACAACGCCAAGCGGGTATTGTCACGCAGGGGCACTTTCCGGCTCAAAGTGCATTTCCTCGAACCTTTCAGCCCCGAAGATTTTCGCGGAAGAAAGGCAATCGGCATGGAATCGCGCCGCCGGATCGAAGAAGGTCTGGTGGCGATACTCGGTCGCCCGCTGCGGCCGTTTGCGCACACTGTCCCGCCCGTGCGTTATGAACCGCGCCCGGAAAGCCAGCCCGTCGATTAGAGCGATTCTACAGCCCCGCGCGCACCAACCAATCGTGGAAGATCCGCACCGGTCGGCTTTCCAGCGCAACCGGTCGGCACACGAACCAGTAGCTATAGGGGCTTTCCACGGGCTTGCCGGGCAGGTTGATTAGCCGGCTATCATTGGCGCGGCGCAGGTGATCATCGTGCATGATCGCAATGCCAAGCCCCTGTGCGGCGGCCTCCAGCATCAATTGACCCGAATCGTAATGATCGATGGCGGCAGGGTTCATGTTGTCGAGATCGTTTGCCTTTTTCCATGCGGCGAAGCTTTCGGGCAGTTCGTTGTGGATCAGGAAGGTCTGCCTGGCCATCGTCTCGGGCGTGATGTTCGGCCCGATCGCCCGCGCCACGTCCTTGCTGCAGATCGCATGGACAAGATTGTGGTCGAGCCGCACCGCGTGCAGCCCGCTGGCCGGGCCGCGCGACAGGATGATCGCGGCGTCCAGCGTGTCGCCCACCCGGTCTTCAAGATGCGGGGCAGTGTCAATGTCGATATGCAGCAGCGGGTGGCGCTGGCGCAATTCGCCCAGCCGCGGGAACAATCGCTGGCTGCCGAACATCGGCAACACGCCCAGCCGCAGGCGCAACAGCGCGATATTGTCCGACTGGCTTTCCACCGCACGGGCGAGCGCCTCCATATGCGGGTTCACCGCTTCGTAGAACGCCTGGCCCTCATCGGTCAGCTGCATCGACTGGCGCGCGCGGGTGAACAGTTTCTTGCCGACGAATTCTTCCAGATTGCTGATCCGTCGCGACAATGCCGAGGGGCTGAGACCGATCTCCTCGGCCGCCGCCCGCGCCGAACCGAGCCGGACAGTGCGCATAAATGCTTCAAGCGCGCGAAGCGGGGGCAGGCGGCGTACGGGCATCAAACATCTCCTTGCTGGCAGGAGATACGCCAAAATCGCAGCTTGGATGCAAAAAATCGAAGAAAAATTGCATCCCCAGTGTCAGCGTTGCGCCTACTGCACGTCACCCGCTGCTGCCGGAGGGTGCAGCCGCAGCCGCGTTACATGGGTTTCGTCGCCCGCAGTAACTTCAATCCGCCAACCACTCGCGTGTTCCAGCACCGTGCCGACCGGCGGCACCGCCTCGGCCAGCACGAAGGCCAGCCCACCCAGCGTATCGACCGCTTCTTCAACCTCAGCCAGGCGCGGATCGACCTGCACGGCGACATCATCGAGCTCCGCGCGGGCATCACAATCCCACATCCCTTCACCGATCGGAACGATCAACGCTTGGGGCGCATCATCATGCTCATCCTCGATATCGCCGACGATCTCTTCGACCAGATCCTCGATCGTGATCAGCCCGTCGGTGCCCGAAAACTCATCGAGCACGATCGCAAGGTGCACGCGCTGGGTGCGCATATCGGCCAGCACATCCAGCGCCCCGCGCGCCTGCGGCACATACAGCGGCTGGCGCATCAATGTCGTCCAGTCATCGGGCGGCTGGGTGCCATTGGCGAGGAAGGGGAAAATATCCTTGATGTGGATCATCCCGATCACGCTATCGAGCGTTTCGCGGTACACCGGCATGCGCGAATGGCCGTGTTCGCTGAAGGCGGCGACCATTTCGGCCCAGCTGATGTCGGCATCCACCGCGATGATCTCGCCGCGCGGCACCGCCACGTCATCGGCGTCATGTTCGGAGAAATGCAGCAGGTTGCGCAACATCTGGCGTTCAACCCGCGACAGGTCGCCGCGCGCGGTGCTGCGGTCTTCGCCGCCCACAGAGTCATTCTCGTCCTCGTGCTCGTCGATCGCCTCTTCGAGCTGTTCACGCAAGGAACGCTCCGCTTCGAAGCCCAGGATCTTTCGCAAGGCAGGCCAAAGCCCGCTGCTACTGTCCGCGTCTCCCGATTGAGGCGCAGAAGATGAAGAATCGGCCATGGCCTTAGAAACAGCTCCTTGGGTTGCTATTCGCCATATGGGTCAGGGATACCCAGTTTTGCAAGTATCACCGTTTCCAACGCTTCCATTTGTTCGGCCTGTGCGTCAGAATCGACATGATCGTGGCCCGCGAGATGCAGGAGGCCGTGGACGATCAGGTGGGCGGCGTGGGCTTCCAGGCTGACGCCCTTGTCCGCCGCCTCGCGCGCGCAGGTTTCGTAAGCCAGCGCGATATCGCCAAGCATGACGGGCGGGCCGTCCGGCGCAAGTTGGCTGAGTTCATCGCGCACCAGCATCGGGAAACTGAGCACATTGGTGGGCTTGTCGCGCTGCCGCCATTCGCGGTTGAGTGCGTGGACTTCGGCATCGGAAGTGAACAGCAGGCTCGCCATCAGGCGCGGGTTGGCCAGCAACGGCTCGCCCTCGCCCGCAGCCTGCGCCGCACGCTCCGCCAGCGCCTCCCACTCGCCCGCAGGCCAGCCTTCGATGTCGATATCAAGCTGCATGGCGCGCCTGTAGGAGACACATGTTACACTGTCCTGAAGCAGAAAACCGGTCCTTACAAAGCCGCCTGCGACGCAGGTGCAACGGGCAAGGGCGAGAAGCGTGGTTCATGCAGCCGCAGGGTAGCGCGAAAGCCGCAAGGTAGGAAAGGGAAACGCTTCAACCCGCCCCGCCCATGTCAGCTTTCAGGAGAGCGATGGAGGATGGCAAATGGCGGGGATTGGGTGGAACCCTGCCATCTTAATTCTGGCAAAAGTCCGCTCACCCTAACAGGGTCTTCGAATGTGTTAGTAGAGCGATAAAGTTATGGGCGATTTTCTGATCGCGGGACTGTCTGAATTTCCTTCAGTGCGCCTTCTGCACAACGCAAGCGTGATCATGTGAGCATGATTGCGACGAAAATACTGGGCTTCTAGATATTTTTGAAGCGAATTACTTTTCTGCTGAGAGGGTTTGACCAAAAATAACGGACTACTTTGGGCATTAGTGAAGCAGATCCAGCGCATAACACAAAAATTACGCAACTTAAAAATAGAGCCCATCTTTTTGTTTCTAAAGTAAGATCGGGAAGAAGCGCAATTTCAATTACCGACATGATATCTTGTCCACTATAAAAAATGGCACCTAAGTAAAAAAACGTGAAAGCGATTATCAAAAATATGGAGCATAATACAATTGCAAAGACCTTAATTAACTTCATCGCCATCTCGATATGAGCAACACTCTTTGTTGAGATTGCCATGATAGTGCTAAATACGACGAGCGTGAATGGTATGGCGGAAAATAAGCTTACCATAGTCGCAATTCTATCACTTGATCCATTCCATGTTTGAAATGTAAAATACCCCAGGGATAACAAGGCAAAACTTGCGGCGAGTAGCTTCAGCGCATCCGATGCTCCCTCTTCGTCTTCAGCTGCGTTCATGATGTCTTTGTCCATGGCCGCCACACCCCTCTGAAAATGTTGAAAATATCTAGTGCTACCGCACTATCCTGTAATTGATAATCCGCAAGAGGATTTGGCGTGTGCGGTCAGCACAGTCGGCTAGGCGCAGTGCCACATGTTGCCGTGGAAACATGATGCCTCGACCGCTATGGGGTCGTTAGCCGAAAGGCAGCTTTGCCTGCTCAATGACCCCAAACCGGACCCTCTCCCCTAAGCCCCCTCGCCCTCATACGCCTCGACAATCCGCCCCACGATCGGGTGGCGCACCACGTCGGCGGCGGTGAAGCGGATCGTGCCGAAGCCTTCGATGCCCTCCAGCCGCGATACCGCGTCGTGCAGCCCGCTGCTTGTCGGCCCGCCGGGAATATCCACCTGCCGGGGATCGCCGCAGATCACCATCCGGCTGTTCTGGCCGAACCGGGTTAGGAACATCTTCATCTGTTCGCGCGTGGTGTTCTGCGCTTCATCCAGAATGATGAAGCTGTCCGCCAGCGTGCGCCCGCGCATGAAGGCAATCGGTGCGATTTCGATCTCGCCATTGGCCAGCCGCCGCTCAACCTGTTCGGGCGGCATGCAATCGTTTAAGGCATCATACAGCGGGCGCAGATAGGGATCGACTTTCTCCTTCATGTCGCCGGGCAGAAAGCCCAATTTCTCCCCCGCCTCCACCGCCGGGCGCGACAGGATCAGGCGCTGCACGCTTCCGGTGATCAGCTGCGCCACCGCCTGCGCCACCGCCAGATAGGTCTTGCCCGTCCCCGCCGGGCCAAGCGCGAAGATGATATCGTCGCGCGCCAGGCTGCGCATATATTCGATCTGCGTGGCGGAACGCGGCACAATGGTTTTCTTGCGCGTGCGGATCATGATCGGCGGCGCATCCGCCTCGCCCGAGATGATCCCTTCGAGCGTGGGTTCGGACGACATCGCGATCAGCGCTTCGATCGCCCCGCTATCCAGCGCCTCGCCCCGCGCAAGCCGATCATACATGGTTTTGAGCGTCTCGCGGGCGCGGGCGACGTTATCCTCCGCCCCTTCGATCACCACCTGATGCCCGCGTGCATGGATATACACGCCGAGCCGGTTTTCGACCTGCACCAGATTGGCGTCGAACTGGCCGAACAGGGGGCCGAGCAGCGACTGGTTTTCAAAGGTCAGATCAACGCGCGCGCGCCGGGGTTCCGGAAGATCGCGCGGATCGGGCGAAAGAGCCGGATGTCCGGCACGGGAGGGTCGTCGGCCCATAGGTTCCTTTGCGTTGCGGCGGGGGCGATCCCCTGCCCTGAGTCGCGAAGGTAAGCGCACGTGAGGGCAAAGCAAGCCGATGGCGATGAGATGGCAGTGGAAAGTCACAACAACGCAATCTTGCGTGCTGCGCTCAGATCACGCGGGCAACGGCGCCTATACCAGACCCCGCAGCGAATTCGGCACGCACCCGGCGATGATACGATCCATCATGTGCTTGTCGCTTGCGCTTTTCCGGGTTACAAGAAGATATGAAAAAAGCGCTATTTTCCCTGACATTATTGTGCTTCGCGTGGCTGCCTACCCATGCAAATGCGCAGACATCAGAGCAGGCGTCTGGCGAGGTCGAAGACGAAATAACGGTTGTCGGCCAAAAGAAACGTGAGGCTGTCGAGACATTGGGCAAAGCCATCACGCGTCCATCGCGCAGAGGATTACCGGTGGGCCGCTTCGACGCGCCAATCTGTGTGAAGGTTTCGGGCCTTCCTGCCGATATGGCCGAGATTATCAAAGCGCGGATCGAGGAAAATATCGGAGACCTCAAGGTAATCGAGGTGGCTGAGGCTGGCTGCGATCCGAATGCGTTTGTTGGCTTCCTCGACGAGGTGGACGCAACCGTCGATCAATTGCGTGAAAAGGAAAAGTGGCTGTTTGAAGGCCTTCTAGACTACCAAATAGACCGAATATACAAAGGTTCGGATGGTGTGCGGGCGTGGCATGTGTTCGATCTCCGCAACCTTGATGGCTCAATAATACCCGCCACACGCAAGGGCGGTGGAGGCACAAGTGATCATAACGACGCGGTCAACCGTGTTGAGAGCGCAAGCCGGTTTGTGCGGTTGCGCAACAATTTGGTGGGTGCGGTCGTGCTGATTGAAGGCTCCGCAATAGAGGGTAAGACTTTTCGCCAATTGTCCGATTATGCAACCATGCGGCTGCTCGCATCAACCAATGACGACGTGAACGACGACAATGCCAGCCTGCCCACAATTCTGACGCTGTTTAACGGACAATATGCTCCGGATTCGCTGACAGAATTTGATCGCGCGTATCTGAGCGCGCTTTATGAACTTCCTGCAAACAGCATGGACGGCCAGATTTTTGCCGCTGCGGCGAGCCGTTATGTCAACAATCAGGAAACCGCTACTAACGAATAAATCGGCCATTTCGATACAGTTATATTTTTACAATACTTTTTGGATGATCCCCATCAGCGAATTCGGCCCCGCCTCGGCCAATTCGACCTCGACCAGGTCGCCCAAGCTGGCAGGCGCTTCGAACCACACCGATTGCAGCCATGGCGATTTGCCGAGCCATTGGCCGGGGCTGCGCCCGGTGCGTTCGACCAGCACGGAGCAGGTCTTGCCGACGCTCGCCTGATTGAACGCTAATTGGTGGTGGGCGATGCGGGCTTGCAGGCGTTGCAGGCGATCATCCATCACCTCTGGCGCGATCTGCCCCTCCATTGTCGCGGCAGGCGTGCCGGGGCGCGGGGAGTATTTGAAGCTGAAGGCGTGGGCGTAGCGGACTTCGTCGACTATGCTGAGAGTGTCCTGAAACTCCGCCTCTGTCTCACCGGGGAAGCCAACGATAAAGTCACCAGACAGGGCGATATCGGGCCGCACGGCGCGGAATTGCTCCAGCAGGCGCAGATAGCTTTCCGCCGTGTGCTGGCGGTTCATTGCCTTGAGCACCCGGTCACTGCCGCTCTGCACGGGCAGGTGCAGGTAGGGCATCAGCTTCGCCACCTCGCCATGCGCGGCGATCAGGCTCTCGTCCATGTCGTTGGGGTGGCTGGTGGTGTAGCGGATACGCTCCAGCCCATCGATCCGGGCGAGCGCGTGGATCAGGCCGGCGAGGCCCGTTGTACGACCCTTGTCATCCTCACCCGCCCACGCATTGACGTTCTGGCCAAGCAGCGTGATTTCCTTCGCGCCTGCTTCAACCAATTTCTGCGCTTCGGCGATCAGATGTCTGAATGGACGAGAGATTTCCGCGCCGCGGGTATAGGGCACTACGCAGTAAGTGCAGAACTTGTCGCAACCTTCCTGCACCGTCAGGAACGCGCTCGGCCCGCGTTTGCGGCGCGCAGGCAGCGCGTCAAACTTGGCGATGGCGGGCATGTCGGTATCAGTCGCCCGCTCGCCGTTCGCTGCCTTGTCGAGCATTTCGGGCAGGCGGTGATAGGCCTGCGGGCCGACCACGATGGAAACCGCAGGCGCGCGCGCCATGATCTCCTCACCCTCGGCCTGCGCGACGCAGCCGGCGACTGCGATCAGCGGTGCCTTACCCGCCTTGTTGCCCGCCTTCACCAATCGGCCAATGTCCGAATACACCTTCTCAGCCGCCTTTTCGCGGATGTGGCAGGTGTTGAGGATGACGAGATCGGCCTCCTCCCCCTCACGCGCGGGCGCGATGCCGCGTTCCCCCAGCAATTCGGCCATGCGCTCGCCATCATAGACGTTCATCTGGCAGCCGAAGCTTTTGACCCGGTAGGTTTTGGGGGGAGAGGTGGGTTTCATGAGGCCCGCGCCTTTAGCGCCGATGGGCGGCGGTTTCAATCGGCCGCGGGATCGGGCACCTTATCGGGGCGCGACTGGTGGGCGCAGACAGGATGCGGCGCGAGCGTGCGTCCCGGATGCGGCTTGTCCGGCGGGCCGCATTCCACATCGGGCTTAGCAATCGCATTGGCGCGCACCACCGCCAGCGCATCCTTGCTTTCATAGGCCGCGATCCACGTCAGACAATCGGCCAGTTTGCGCACTGAATGCTTGGAAAACCTGCTTTTTTGCGGATGGCAATTAATCACAAACACGTCCGCCGCCGGGTTAGACCGGAACTTGCGCAGCGTGCGCAGCGCCTCACCGCGTTCGTTGATCAGCGTGCGGTTGGCGGCGTTGATATCCGAATCCCCGCGATAAAAGGGCGAAAGGTTGAACAGCCACGCGCGCACATCGGGATAGGCAATCGAAATCTCGGTCGCCAACGCCCCGCCCATCGAATGGCCCGCCACGTGCCACGCCGCCGCATCGTCAAAACGTTCGCGCTCAGCGGTAAAATAGCGCCGGGCAATGTCGATCTGATCATCGCGCAAAGTGCCGAAAAACACATCGGCGACGCCATCAAAATCCGTTCCGCGAAAGGCCATGACGCGGGCCACGGGAACAGCCCCGTTCCGGCCCGCATCATCATCGCCATAGAGCGCGAACAGCTGATAATCGAACCCGGTCTTGGCATCGTCCGGCGCGATTGGCAGGCGATCGATCATCACCAGCCGCGATCCGGTATCGCCGAACAGATCGCTGTCACCCTGATAGGCGTTGGTGGCAGCGATGGCGTAGGGGTAACTTTCCACCGCCGCACCGCGCACAAAACCGCACCACCCGCCCGGTTCCGCCCGGCACGCAGAGCGCGACTGGGTGATATCGGGATAGGTAACGCAGCCGCCCAGCGCCAACAGCGCAAAAGCGAGGGCGATGAGACGCGGGATCATGTCAAATCCCGACGAACGTCAGGCAACTGACGAACGTCAGGCAACTGTCGCCTTCACAATCTTGCCCGGTGCGCGCGGCGGTTCGCCTTTGGGCAGGGCGTGGACGTGTTCCATGCCGCTCGTCACCTGGCCCCACACGGTGTATTGCTTGTCGAGGAAGCGCGCATCATCAAGGCAGATGAAGAACTGCGAATTGGCGCTGTCGGGGTTTTGCGAACGCGCCATCGAACACACGCCTTCGACGTGGGGTTCGGCGTTGAATTCGGCTGCGAGGTCAGGCTTGTCGCTGCCGCCCATGCCGGTGCCGGTCGGATCGCCGCCCTGCGCCATGAAGCCGTTGATCACGCGGTGGAACACCACGCCATCATAGAATCCTTCGCCTGCCAGCTCGGCAATCCGCGCAACATGGCCGGGGGCCAGATCGGGGCGCAGCTTGATCACGACGTCCTTGGGCTCGCCGTCGCCGGTGTCGAGGGTGAAGGTGAGGGTGTCTGCCATGTCTTGTATCTCCTGAGGGAATTTGCCCGCGCTTTTAGCAGGCAAAACGTGACTGTCACCCTCCCGCGCTTGCTTTTCACCCCTCCCCGCCTAAACCGCCGACATGGCCGAAGATCGCATCATCGAAGACGATCTGCTGATCGCCGATTCCGGTGATGCCGAGGTGCGCCCCGATGACCGGGTCGATGATGAACGCCATGACGAGGAAAACCGGCTGAAACCCGCCTATGTCAGTGCCGTCCACGATGCGCTGGCGGCGGGTGACAAGGGCGCGGTTTACGATCTGGTCGAACCGCTCCACGCCGCTGACATCGCCGATCTGATCGAACTGCTCGACCGGTCGGAACGTGCGCAGCTCGCCTCAGCGATCAGCGATCTGATGACCAGCGACGTCATCGCGGAATTGAACGATCACGTCCGCGAAGACCTGATGGACACGCTGTCCGCGCATGCGGTCGCGGTCATCGCCGAACAGCTCGACACCGACGATGCGGTGCAGTTGATCGAGGATTTGAACGAAGCCGATCAGCGCGCGGTGATGGCCGAACTGGAGCCGGAAACCCGCGAGGCGGTGTCGAGCGCGCTAGCCTATCCCGAAGAAACCGCCGGGCGGTTGATGAGCCGCCATTTCGTGGCGGTGCCCGAACACCTCACCGTGGGCGATCTGATCGATTACCTGCGCGAAGAAGGCGATCTGGAACACGATTTCTTCGAAGTTTTCGTGATCGACGAACGCCACCATCCGGTTGGCACCTGCGCGCTGAACTGGATCCTCACCACCCCGCGCAGTGTCAAACTCACCGACGTGATGAAACGCGACCAGACCCTGATCCCGGTAACGATGGATCAGGAAGAAGCCGCGCTGATGTTCCAGAAATACGCGCTGATTTCCGCCGCCGTAGTGGATGAAAGCGGGCGCATGGTCGGGCAGATGACGGTCGATGATATTGTCCACATCATCTCCGAAGAAGCGGGCGAGGATGCGCTGCTGCTGTCGGGCGCGGGTGATGGCGACATCAACGAGCCCTTGCGCGAAGCCTATTCGAGCCGCGTGCGCTGGCTGATCGCCAATCTGGGCACGGCAGTGGTGGCATCGGCGATCATCGCGATGTTCGGCGCGGCGATTGAACATCTGGTGGCGCTGGCGGTGCTGATGCCGATTGTTGCCAGCATCGGCGGCAATGCCGGGACGCAGACGATGGCGGTGGCGGTGCGCGCGATTGCCACCAATCAGCTGACCCGGTCGAACACGCGGCGGATATTGTGGCGCGAATTCCGCGTCGCGCTGATGAATGGCGGCACGATTGCGCTGTTGATCGGGATTGCGGCAGGGGTGCTGTTTTCGCCGATGATGGGTGTGGTGATTGCGTTGGCGATGGTGATCAATATCGCGGTGGCGGGGCTGGCAGGCGTGCTGGTGCCGGTGATATTCGAACGGCTGGATCAGGATCCGGCGGTCGCATCATCCGTGTTTGTTACGATGATCACCGATTCGATGGGGTTCTTTGCCTTCCTCGGCCTGGCGGTGGCGGCGGGCCTTGCCCCGCTGTGATGGCGGCTCGCAATCCCGGCCAGATATTGTAGATAGGCGCCATGCCGCTGCACCTAACCAAAATCGCGTTTGGCGCGAAAAGCTATGAACAATTGGCCGGATGGTTTGCGACGCGTGATGACATGCGCCTTACCACCCGCAACCGCCCAACCCGGCATGAAGAGGTGGTGGGCGGTTCGCTGTTCTGGATATTGAACCACGCGATTGTGGCGCGATCACCGATCACCGGCTTTACCCAGACCGATGACGGGCGCTGGCACATCTGCCTGGAACCAGTGCTGATCCGCGTCCACCAACAGCCCAAACGCGCGCATCAGGGCTGGCGTTACCTGACCGACGAAAAGGCCCCGCGCGATGTGGCGGATGGCGAGGATATCGGCGACGCGCTGCCCGGCAAGCTGGCGGCGAAGCTGGAGCGATTGGGGCTGGTTTAGTCAGCCGTCATTTCATCGATCTGATGCGCCCCCGCCGCCGCTTTAGCCAGCGGCGCGCGACGATGGGGATGGCGATCGCTGCGGCCACGAAGGGGAAGAACCAGATCAGCGCGAACAGCGCAAGTTCGTCACCTGAGCCGCCTGCGAGCAGCTTGGGGCTATGCCAAATGTGAACCAGCAGACATTTGCGCCGACACTGGAAGCCATAGGCCTCGGGCCAGCCGATCCGGTCGGCAAACATGAAAAAGATTGCGGCAAAGGCCAAAATCACTGCCACGGTTCCGCCAACCAGCAAAATGGAACGCCACGGGCCAAGCTCCCGGTATGCGGCCACCATATCGGTAAAGGCTTTCACGCAGTGCCGTCCCTAGTTTGCGCCTAGCCTGCCGCCATCCGGCTCTTTTCCGCGACCCGGCGCAGCGCGTTCACATAGACCTCCGGAGCCTGCGCGCCGGGGATCATGAATTTGCCGTTGATGATCATCGCCGGAACGCCGGAGATGTTCAGATCCCATGCCTGTTGCTCCTCGGCCAGCACGCGCGCTTCCAGATCGGGATCATCGAGCGCGGCCTTGGCAGCCATGCGGTGGAGGCCGACGCTGGCGGCAATATCGAGCAACAGGTCGCGATCCCCCAGACGCGCCCGCTCGTTGAAATGCGCCTTGAACAACGCGAGTTTCAGCGCGGTCTGCACCTGCGGCCCGGCCTCCTCCAGCGCGAAGGTCAGCAGCTTGTGGCAATCGCGAGTGTTCCACATCATCGCGGGCGGGGCCTCACCCTCTCCTTCGTAAGACAGCGACACCCCCGCGCCCTCGGCAATCGCTTTCATCTGCCCGCGCAGCGCCGCGCCGTCCTCAGCCGAGCGGCGATATTTGCGTTGCAGGTGGGCTTCCTGCTCCTCGCCCTCAGGCGGCATTTGCGGGTTCAGTTCGAACGGGCGCCAGCGGATTTGCGCCGCGATTTCACCGTCAAGCTGCTCCAGCGCCTTGGTCAATTGGCCATAGCCGATCAGGCACCAGGGGCACACCACGTCGGAATAGATATCAATCGTCAGCGTATCGGTCATTTGTCGAGCCACCATGAAACCAGATGATGCGCAATCGCGAAAGGGCGCGGGAAATTGAGCAGTTCGGTGCCGTGTTCGCCCGCCGCGCGCGCTTCTTCCAATTCGGCGCGGGTGAACCAGCGGGCATCGTCCAATTCTTCGCGGTCGATGGTGATTTCCGTGTCAATCGCCACCGATGTGCAGCCGATCATCAGCTGGCTGGGGAACGGCCACGGCTGGCTGGCGATATAGCGCACATCGCGCACCCGCAGGCCCGCCTCTTCATGGATTTCGCGCGCCACGGCTTCTTCAATCGTCTCGCCCGGTTCGACAAAGCCAGCAAGCGCCGAATACATCTTGGGCGGAAAGCGCGGCTGGCGGCCCAGCAGCAACTTGTCTTCGTGTTCGACCAGCATGATCGTGACCGGATCGGTGCGCGGGAAGTGATCCGCGCCGCAGCCATCGCAATGCCGCTGCCAGCCGCCCTTCACCAGCTTCGTCGCCGCGCCGCAATTGGCGCAAAAGCGATGGCGCGCGTGCCAATCGATCAGACTGCGCGCCCCGCCATAGATCGCCAGATCTTCTGGCTGAAGCATCTGCATCACCTGCCATGCGCGCGGCATGGCGGGGCCGGATGCCCCCTGTTCCGGCACGGGGGCGAAATGCGCCCTTTCGTCCATCATCCCGAGGAACACGAGTTCGGCATCCGGCGCGACATCGGCCAGCGTATGCCACAGCAGCCGCCCGTCATCGTCGAATTCCGGCAGCAGGCCATCAAGGTTGAGCACCCGCGCGCGCCAGTTCATCAGATTGCCGAGCGCCGCCGGGTCGTTGCGAATATTATCCGCCCGATCAACCGGCGATCCGGAGAAGGCGATCCCCGGTGGAACAGAGGCGCGGTGGTGCATTACGCTGCCTGCTTGGCGTTGCGCAGGGTCGCCAGATCAGCCTCCATCGCGGCGAGGAATTCGTCGCGGATCGGGAAGGCATCGGGCGGCATATATTGGGTGAACAGCGCTGAACGCAGGCCCAGATTGAAATCCACTGCGGCAAGCGTGCCCGCCGCCCCGCCCCAGCCAAAGCTGCCGTTCACGCTGCGTCCGCCCGCACCATGGCCCTGGCCTTCAAGCCAGGTTCCAGCGGTATCGACTGTCGCAGGTATGAGATCGGAAGTGCCAACCCGCACTGCTTGCTCGCTCATCACCCACGTGCCATCAATCCGACCATAGCCGAGCAGCATCCGCAGAAAACGGTCGTAGTCGCGCGGGCTCGACACCAGCCCGCCGCCGCCCGCAGGCACTACGGGCGGATCGGTGAAGATCGAATTGGCACCCGGATCGATCGGAAAAGCCGTGCCGTTGACGATGCCGTAATTGTCGGTGAGGCGGTGAACCTCGCTTTGCGGCACCTGCATGAAGGTGCTGTTCATGCCGCAGGGTTCGAAGATCCGCGCCTTGAGAAACGCCTCGAACTCCATCCCGCTGACCACTTCGATCACCCGGCCAAGCAGATCGAGGCTGGCGGAATAGCTCCACTTGGTCGCGGGCTGATACATCAGCGGCAATTCGGCCAGCCGGTCTGCCCAGACCGCCAGACCCGGTGCAGGCGTAACCGGCGGAAAGCCCGGAAGCGGTATCCGGCTGACCCGTCCGCCAACCAGACCATTTTCGTTGAAGGCGGCCTGCAATGGCCCCTTGCTGATGATCTGATAGCCAAGCCCCGCCGTATGGGTCAGCAATTGGCGGATCGTGATCGGACGTTCGGCCGCCACGGTTTCTTCCAGCGATCCTTCGGGATCGATCAACACCTGCATATCGCGGAACGCGGGCAGGATTTCATAAAGCGGCTGATCAAGGCCGAGCCTGCCTTGGTCGATCAGGATCATCGTCGCCATGCCGGTAATCGGCTTTGACATCGAATAGATCCGGAACAGCGAATCCTGATCCACCGGGGTGGGTTTGGCCAGCGACAGCGTGCCGCCGCCCACGGTATGCGCGCTGCTGTCCTGCCCCCAGCCAAAGGTCAGGAACAGGTTGGCGAGCTTGCGTTCGCTGACATAGCGGTTGGCCAGCGCGGCGACATTGGGCCAACTCTCTCCGACATCGTGCATCGCAAATGCCCCGCGCCCGAACGGCAGGGTAGATAAGGCCGCGCCGCCCGCCAGCAGCGCGCTGCCACGGATCAGGGCGCGGCGGGAAAGCACGGGGAAATCGAGATCGCGGTAAGCCATGGGGGGAATCTCCGAAGGGGGGTATGGCTGCTTGTCTGCGGCAGGTTGCCGCAAGGGTCAATCACCGGTTGCGCGTTCAGACTTGCAAATCGCAGGTGTCCTATGCATATAAGACACATGCTCAACGTGCTTGCCTATCTCATCGGGCTTGTCAGCCTCGTCATCGTCATCCCGGCGCAAATCCCGCTGCTGGGTTGGGCCAACTGGATCGCCTTGCCGGTGATCGTGATCGGCATCATCATCGGCGCGCTGTCATCCAAGGACGGCGGGCGCAATTTCTGTCTGGTGGTGCTGTTGATCGCGGCGGTGCGGTTGATGCTGGGCGGCGGGATTATCTAATCAGCCGCTAACGCCATCCGCGCAGCTTTGCGGAACAAGGTGGCAAGGCCCGCCTCGTCAATGTGATCAAGCGGCCACCATTGGCCCTCTCCCGGCGGATCGGATGCGGTCTCCATTCCCAACACCGTCAGGGTCAGGTGCGCATGGGTAAAGCTGTGCCGCACCGCGCCCAACGCGCGCCACTCGCCCGATAGCGGAGCCTTACCAGACCCATCGCCCTGCGCGCTCCAGCCATCATCAGGCAGCGCGCGCATCCCGCCTAACATTCCGGTGGCAGGCCGGGTGACGAGCCACACTGCGGCGCCACCTTTGCAGATGATCCAGAATGCCGTCCCGCGCCGCTCTGGCACCGCCTTTTTCGCAGGCTTGACCGGCAGGCGTTCCGGATCACCCGCCGCAAAGCCCGCGCACACGTCGCGCAGGGGACACAGCAGGCAGCGCGGCGCTTTGCTGGTGCAAACCTGCGCGCCCAGATCCATCATACCTTGCGCAAAATCACCCGCACGCACATCGGGCGTGATTGCATCCGCAGCAGCGCGGATCGCCTTGCGCGCGCCGGGCAGCGGATCATCGATCGCAAACAGCCGCGCCGCCACCCGTTCGACATTGGCATCAACCACCACGGCGCGCTGCCCGAACGCAATCGCCGCAATCGCCGCCGCAGTATAATCGCCCAGACCGGGGAGCGCGCGCAATTCCGCCTCGCTCGCAGGGAACCCGCCGCGCTCTGCCACGGCCCGCGCGCATTTCACCAGATTGCGCGCCCGCGAATAATAGCCCAGCCCCGCCCACGCCGCCATGACAGCCTCGTCTGGAGCCGCCGCCAGCGCGTCAACCGTGGGCCACAGCGCAGTAAACCGCGCGAAATACGGCTTCACCGCCGCTACCGTGGTCTGTTGCAGCATCACTTCGGACAGCCACACGCGGTAAGGCCACGCCGGATCATCGGGCAGCGCCGCGCTCGGCGGCAGGCGCCACGGCAGATCGCGCGCATGGCCATCATACCATTGCAGGAGAATGTCGGAGATACTGGCAGTCACGACCCGCCTATGGCATGGCGGGCGCGATCATGGGAAGCGACAAGACCTCTTCAGGCAAGCCGGGGGGCAAACCCGGCAAGGCAAAACCCTATACCCGCCCGCGCGGCAGGGGTGCGCGCGCGATTGGCGATCTGATGCCCGAAATCGGGCGAACCGCGTTTCGCCGGTTCGGCTTTGTGCAAAGTTCGGTCGTCACCCGTTGGCCCGAAATCGTCGGCCCGCAGCACGCCCGCATCTGCAGCCCCGAAGCGATCCGCTTTCCCCCCGGTGAAAAGGCGGAAGGCATCCTGCAACTGGTGGTGGTGCCCGCCCACGCGCCGCTGATCCAGCAAGTCATCCCTGAAATCATCGAGCGGGTGAACCGCTTCTTCGGCTATAAAGCGGTGGCGCGGGTCAAGCTGCGGCAAGGTGCAGTCACCCCGCCAACCGATGGCAGGCCCGCCAAGCCGCCGCCATCGCTCAAACCGATCCCGCTGGAACTGGGCGAAAGCCTGCGCGATATTGGCGATCCCGAACTGCGCACCGTGCTCGAATCGCTGGCGCGCAGCCTTGGCAACAACGAAACCTGAACCCGCACAGGAACACGACCGCAGATGATCAAGCTTCCCCTCCTTTGTGCCGCTGCCGCGCTGGCATTGGCGATCGGCCCGGCGGGCGCGCAGCAGAACCTGTCCAATCCTGACAGCGCGTTTGTGCCGCAGGACAACCCCGGCAACTGGCAGACCACCATCACCCGCACACCGCGCGGGCACCTGATCGGCAATCCCAAGGCGGATGCGCAGATGATCGAATTCGTCAGCTATACCTGCGGACATTGCGCGCAGTTCACAGCGCAGGGCGAACCCGCACTGGAACTAGCGCTGCTGATGCCGGGTAAAATGGCGCTGGAAGTGCGCCCGGTGATCCGCAACGCGATTGACCTTACCGTATCGCTGCTGGCCGCATGCGGCGATCCGGCGGGGTTCAAGGATCGCCACCGCGCCTTTATGTTGTCGCAGGATGAATGGCTGGGCAAGGCGCGCAACGCGCCGCAAAGCCAGCAGGCAATCTGGGCGCGCGGCGACAAGGCTGCGCGCATGAACGCCGCCAACGCTCTCGGCCTCGGCAAGATGCTGACCACGCGCGGGCAATCCGCTGGAGAGGTCAACGCCTGCCTGATGGATGATGCTGCCGCGCAAAAGCTGGTCGAGAATGGCCGGGCAGATTATGCCGAATTTGCGGTTCCCGGCACCCCCAGCTTCGCATTGGATGGCAAGCTGCTCGATCAGGTGCATAGCTGGGATACGCTTTATCCGGTGCTGTCTGCCAGGTTTGCCGCGCCCGCCGAAACCACCCCCGGCGCGCCCGGCTGACCCCCTTATTCACAACCGCATGCGGCAAGCCTTGCTGCAAGGGCGTGTGCGCGGCTATTCATTCCGCAACCACTTTCAAGGATTCCCGGTCGATGAAACTTTCCCGCCTGCTCTCACTTCCCTTGCTTGCCCTCGCCCCGCTTGCGCTTGCCGCTTGCAGCGAAACCGAAGGCACCGATGGCGCCGTCGCTTCGGGCGAAACGATTGCGGCGATTGCTGCCCCGGCGGGGACAAATTGGGCTGATACGGTCACGGTCACGCCAGAAGGCGGCTATATGATCGGCAACCCCGATGCACCGCTGAAGCTGGTCGAATTCGCCTCGCACACCTGCGGCCACTGCGCGACCTTTGCCGCTACCGGCAAGCCGGTGATCAAGGACAAGTATATCCCGACCGGCGTAGTCAGCTTTGAACTGCGTGAGGTGTTCCTCAACCACTATGACGTCGCCATCGCCGCGATGGCGCAGTGCGGCGCGAAAGAGCAGATGCAGCCTCTGTCAGATCAGGTGTGGCTGAACCTCGATCAGGTCTTTGCCGGTTTGCAGGGAAATCCGGCCGCGGTTGAGGCAGCAGGGCAATTGCCGATTGATCAGCGGTTTGCCCGCATCGCCGAAGTCACCGGATTGACCGAATTCTTCGCCGCGCGCGGCCTCAGCGCCGATCAGGCCCGTGCGTGCCTGTCTGATGGGCCCAAGATAGAAGCTCTGGTCAAAGACACCGAAGCGCAGGCGAGGGAGTTCCAGATCACCGGCACCCCGACCTTCCTGCTCAACGGCAAGAAGCTGGACGTGAACCAGTGGTCACAGCTTGAACCGCTGCTTCAACGCGCCGGCGCGCGCTGAAGCCGTAGGCGCGGCGGCACGTCAGCCTGATGCAGATCCACCGGCTCAAGCTCAGCGGTTTCAAGAGCTTCGTTGAGCCTGCGGAGTTGCGGATTGAACCCGGCCTGACCGGGGTGGTCGGCCCCAATGGCTGCGGCAAATCCAACCTATTGGAAGCCATCCGCTGGGTGATGGGGGAAACCTCGGCCAAGTCGATGCGATCGGGCGGGATGGAGGACGTGATCTTCGCGGGCACCACCACCCGCCCGCCGCGCGATTTTGCCGAAGTGGTGCTGCACGCCAGCGATGATGGCGGCGAGGAACTGGTCGTCACCCGCCGGATTGAACGCGGGGCAGGCAGCGCCTACCGCGTCAACGGGCGCGACGTGCGCGCCAAAGATGTCGCGTTAACCTTTGCCGATGCCGCCACCGGCGCGCATTCCCCCGCCCTCGTCAGCCAAGGCAAGATCGCGCAAGTGATCGCGGCCAAACCCGCCGAACGCCGCGCGATGCTGGAAGAAGCCGCCGGGATCGCTGGGCTGCACGTGCGGCGCAAGGATGCCGAGGGCAAGCTGCGCGCGGCCGAGGCGAACCTTGCGCGGCTCGAAGACCTGATGGCGGGGCTCGACGCGCAAATTTCCTCGCTGCGGCGGCAGGCCAAACAGGCCGAACGCTACACCGAACTCACCCACAAAATACAGGGCGCAGAAGCCCGCCTGCTGTTCGCCCGCTGGCGCGAAGCCGCCGCTGCGGCGAAAGGAGCGCGCGCGGCGGCGGTGGCGGCCGAACAACAGGTCGCCGCCGCACAAGCCGCAGTGACGGCGGCGCAATCCGAACAGGCAGGCGCGGCGCAGCAGCTGGCCGATGCCCGCGAAGAACTCGCCGACCGCCGCGACGATGCCAGCGCCCACGGGCACCGCATGGCGGCGCTGGCTGAAAAGCTCGACGCCGCCGAAACCCGGCTCACCGATCTGGATCGCCAGCAAAAACGGCTGGAGGAAGACCGCGAGGATGCCGATCGGTTGACCTCGGCTGCGGTTGAGGCGCTGGCGCGGTTGACGCAGGAAGTTGCCGCCAGCCGCGCCGCTGTCACCACCGCAGAAACTGCCCGCCCGGCGCTGGCCGAAAGGGCCGAGGATCGCGAACGCGCGCACCGCACCGCCGAACTCGCACTGGCGAAAGCGACTGCCGATCACGCCGGGGTCGAGGCCGAATGGCGGGTCGCCGAGGCAGCGGTCGAACAGGCCGAGGCGCGGCTCGCCCGGATTGAGGCCGAGGCCGCAAGGATCGCCCGCGCCCGCGCTGATCTGGCGGAGAGCGGGGATGCGGACGCCGATGTGGTCGCCGCGCGCAAGGCCGCCGATGATGCGGCGGATGGCCTCGCTGGCTTGCGCGACAGGCTCACCGCCGATCAGGCGCGCAAGGCCGCATTGCAGACCGCGCGCGATAACGCGGCAAGCGCGCTCGCCGCCGCGCGCGCCGAACTCGCCGGGGTTGAGCGCGAACACACCGCGCTAGCCCGTGATCGCGACGCGCGGGCCAAGCGTGAGGCGGGGCGGCAGGGGCTGGCGACCGCGCTTGACCGGGTGAGCGTTGCGCCGGGCTATGAACGCGCGCTTGCCGCGGTGTTGGGGCGCGATGGCAAATCGCCGCTGGGCGCGCCCGCCACCCCGCAGGATGGACGCTTCTGGACCGGGGCCGATGCGCCCGCGCCGGTGGCGGACAGCCTGCTGGCACGGCTGTCCAACTGCCCGCCCGAACTCGCCGCGCGGCTTGCGCTGGTGCATTGCGTGGACGGCGATGATGGCCGCGCGCTCGCGCCCGGCGAATGGCTCGTCACCCGCGCCGGGCACCTGCGCCGCTGGGACGGGTTTATCGCGCGCGGCGAAGGCGCGGCTGAGGCGGCGCAGCTGGAAGCCGCCAACCGCTTTGCCGAACTCGACGCCGCGCTGCCGCCGCTGCGCGCTGCTGCTGCCAATGCCGAGGCCGAGGACAAGGCTGTGCGCGAAGAACTCGGCGCGTTGCAGGCCGCACTGGTGGCGCAGGAACGCGGCATCGCCGGCGCAATCGAGGCGGAGCGGCAGGCATTGCGGCGGCTCGATCAGGCTGAGGCCGCCAAGGAACGGATCGCCGCGCGGCTGGCGGAACTGGCCGCCAATGCGGGCGAGATCGAGACGCAAATCGCCGCTGCCGCCGCCGAAGTTACCGCCGCACGGGCGCAGCGCGAACGCCTGCCCGCGCGCGATGCCGAACGCGCCGCGCTGGATGCCGCGCAGGCGCGCAACGAAGCCGCCCGCACCGCCGTGCAGGCCGCACTGGCAGACCTCGCCGCGCAAGATCAGGCGCTGGCGGTGGCGCGCGAACGGCTGGCGGCGCAGCAGGCCGATCATGCAGGGTGGCAGGCGCGATCCAGCGATGCCGAGCGCCGCATGGCCGAAACCGGTCGTCGGCTGGCGGAAATCGCCGAAGATCGCGCCGTCCACGCCGCCAAACCCGCCGCGCTGATTGCCGAGATCGAAGCGGGTGAGGAAGCGCGCACCCGCCTTGCCGCAGACCTCACCGCCGCCGAGGCGGCCATGCGCGCTGCCGAGGCACAACAGCGCGCCGCCGATGCCGCGCTTTCGGCGTGCACCGAAACGCTGGCGCAGGCACGCGAGGCCCGCGCCAGCCTGGCCGCACGCGCCGAGAACGAGGAACTGCGCCGCGCGGAAATGGCGCGCATTTCGGGCGAACGCTTCCAGTGCCCGCCGCCGATGTTAGGCGAAAAGTTCGGATTTGATGAGGCCAACCTTGCCCCAGCCGCCGACGAATCGACCGAATTGGAGCGCCTCACCGCCGCGCGCGAACGGATCGGGCCGGTCAACCTCGTCGCCGCCGACGAACTCGCGCGGATCGAGGCTGAACACGGCAATAGCGCCAGCGAACAGGCCGAACTGGTCGAAGCCATCGCGCGGCTGCGCGGATCAATCGGCAGCCTCAACCGCGAAGGGCGCGAACGGCTGCGCGCCGCGTTTGAGGAAGTGGACGGGCATTTCCGCGTCCTGTTCACCCGACTGTTCGAAGGCGGGCAGGCGCATCTGGCGCTGATCGACAGCGACGATCCGCTGGAGGCGGGGCTGGAAATCTACGCCCAGCCGCCGGGCAAGCGTTTGCAATCGCTCTCGCTGTTATCGGGCGGCGAACAGGCGCTGACCGCCACCGCGCTGATCTTTGCGCTGTTCCTCACCAACCCCGCGCCGATCTGCGTGCTGGATGAGGTCGATGCGCCGCTCGACGATGCCAATGTCGAACGGTTTTGCGATCTGCTGGATTCGATGGTGCACACCACCACCACGCGTTACCTGATCGTCACCCACAACGCGGTGACGATGAGCCGGATGCACCGTTTGTTCGGCGTGACGATGGCGGAACGCGGCATTTCGCGGCTGGTGAGCGTGGATCTGGGCGAAGCCGCGTTGTTGGCGGCGGAGTGATATGACCAAGCCAAATATTTACGACCCTGCCTATGTCCGCGATGTCTTTGACCGCTGCTCTGGAAAATACATTGCCTTTAGCACGGCGTGTTCGTTCGGCTTCACCGAGCGCTGGCGGCGACAGTGTGCGGAAATGCTTGAGAAGCTACCACCGGGCGCAAAGGGCTACGACTTCATGGCCGGTACAGGGGAGGTGTGGCCCCATCTCTTGAGCACCAATCCAACCATTGGCGAGATAATCGCTGTCGACATATCGCCGGGGATGCATCTGCGCGCCATGGATCGCCTGCACGCAATGCGCGCTCACAAAATCACCTTTGTCGAAGACGATGTGCTCGCCAGCGACCTGCCGAGCGAAAGCGCCGATTTCGTCATCTCGACCTTCGGTCTCAAGACGTTCGATTCAGCGCAGCATGAACGCCTTGCGCAATTGACTGCCCACGTACTCAAACCCGGCGGCAGCTTCGCTTTCATTGAGGCGTCCGATCCCAGGGGCTGGATCCTGCGTCCACTTTATCTTTTTCATCTGAAAACGGTTTTGCCCACAGTCGAACGCCTCCTTCTTCGCGGAGCACAAGACTTTGCAATGATCGCCACCTATTCGACCAACTTTGGCAATGCTGAAGAGTTTTCGCAAATGCTTGGAAATGCAGGTCTTGCGACCAATTATCGCCGCTTCTTTTTTGGCTGCGCGTCGGGGGTGTGCGGCACCAAGCCCGGCGGCTAAGCCTCCAGCGCGGTCGCCAGCTTTGCGCGGATCGTTTTGAGCGCGGCGATGGTTTCGGCCATGTCGGGGCCGTCGCTTACCATCAGCCGCACACCGGGGGTCTCAACCGTTTCGGCGGCAACCCGGCGATCTCCGCTACGACGATCCTGACCGCGCCGGTCGAGCGCGGATTTGGCAGCGCCGCGCAGCACCGCCTCGGCACCTTTCAAGGTGTAGCCTTCGTGGTTCACCAGCCGGTCGATGGTTTCCACCATCGCCACGTCGGCGGCCCGGTAATAGCGCCGCCCGCCGCTGCGTTTCAACGGTTTGAGCAACGGGAATTGCGCTTCCCAATAGCGCAGCACGTGCGGTTTGATGCCCAGTGCATCGCTGACTTCACCGATGGTGCGGAGCGCGCCATCATCCTTGCCGTCATCGAATCCGGTCATCAAACCTCACCCTGATTGCTCACCCCTTGGTAATCTGTTCCTTGAGCAGCTGGCTCGCGCGGAACGTCATCACCCGGCGCGGGGTGATCGGCACTTCAACGCCCGTCTTGGGATTGCGGCCGATACGTTCGTTCTTGTCGCGCAGCACAAAGCTGCCGAAACCCGAAATCTTGACGTTTTCACCCTTGGCCAAGGCATCGCTCATCTTGGTGAGGATGGCTTCTACCAATTCAAGCGATTCTGCCCGGCTGAACCCCATCTTGCGGTTGATGGTTTCTGCCAGATCAGCGCGGGTCAACGTGCCTACCGAACGCATCATGCGATTTCTCCCTAGCGGTGCGACCCCGTTAAAGACCGATATCTTACAAATATTCGGCGGTTTCGCAATGCGATGCCGAACCGAATGTTGAGTTTTCAGCAATTGTGTCAGCGAACGGGACACTTACCCGCGTCCCAATCACATGCGGATCAGGCTGGCACCCCAGGTAAAGCCGCCGCCCATCGCTTCGAGCATGACGAGATCGCCGGGCTTGATCCGCCCATCGCGCCGCGCTGTATCGAGCGCCAGCGGCACCGATGCGGCCGAGGTATTGGCGTGGCGATCCACGGTCACCACCACCTTGTCCGGCGAAATGCCAAGCTTCCTTGCGGTGGCATCAAGGATCCGGGCATTGGCCTGATGCGGCACGACCCAATCGATTTCGTCCGATGAAATGCCTGTTTCTTCAAGCACTTCTTTAAGAACGCTGGAAAGGTTGACGACCGCGTGGCGGAACACCTCAGGCCCGCGCATCCGCACATGGCCGACGGTCTGCGTGGTCGAAGGCCCGCCATCGACATACAGCAGATCATGGCACGCCCCGTCGGCATGGAGCCGGGTGCCAAGGATGCCGGGCGCATCACTGCCGCCCGCATCCGCGTCCGGCGCTTCGAGCACGACCGCGCCTGCCCCGTCGCCAAACAGCACGCAGGTGGTACGGTCTTCCCAATCGAGAATGCGGCTGAAGGTTTCCGCGCCGATCACCAACGCGCGCTTGGCCATCCCGGTGCGCAACAGCGAATCGGCGGTCGCCAGCGCGTAAAGAAAGCCCGAACACACCGCCGCGACATCGAACGCAATCCCGCCGCGGCATCCCAATGCAGCCTGCACCTTGGTTGCGGTGGCGGGGAAAGTATTGTCGGGCGTTGCCGTGGCCAGCACTATCAGCCCGATTGAGGAGGCATCCACCCCCGCATCGGCCAGCGCAGCGCGCGCGGCAGCGGTCGCCAGCGTCGCGGTGGTCTCATCAGGTTCGGCGATATGGCGTTGACGGATTCCGGTGCGTTCGACGATCCATTCGTCCGAGGTATCAACCCGCTCGGCCAGTTCGGCATTGGTCACAATCCGGCGCGGCAGTGCCGATCCCGTGCCTATAATACGCGAACCGTTCACGCGTCCGGCTCGCTGGTTTTGGCGGCACTGGAACGCCCATTGCGGCTGAGTGCGCCTTCGCCCAAGGCTGCAAGATCATGCGCGATCCGTTCGGTCAGCTTGTTTTCAAGCAGCCGCGCCGTCACTGCGACCGCATGGGCCACACCATTGGCATTGGCGCTGCCGTGGCTTTTCACCACCACGCCGTTGAGGCCAAGGAACACCGCGCCGTTGTGATTATTGGGATCAAGGTGATGCTTCAGCAATTCGGTTGCCGGACGCGAAACCAGGAACCCGATCTTCGACCGCAGCGAGGAGGTAAACGCCTGCCTCAACAGGTCGGTCACGAACCGCGCCGAACCTTCGATCGCTTTCAATGCGATATTGCCGGAAAAGCCATCGGTCACCACCACATGGGTTTCACCGCGGTTGATCTTGTCGCTTTCGACAAAGCCATCGAACACCAGCGCCAGTCCACCATCTTCGCGGGCGCAGGCGGCGACCAGCATCGCGGCGGCATCGCGCAGTTCTTCGGTGCCCTTGATTTCTTCGGTGCCGATATTGAGCAGGCGGACGACCGGCTTTTCAAAGCCGTTGACGATCCGCGAATAGGCCGCGCCCATCACCGCATATTGCACCAGATTGCGCGCATCGGCTTCGGTATTGGCGCCCAGATCGAGCATCACCACATCATGCGCCTGCAAGGTCGGCATGATCGCGGCGAGCGCGGGGCGATCAATCCCCGGCATGGTGCGCAGCGCAATCTTGCTCATCGCCATCAGCGCGCCGGTATTGCCCGCGCTGACCGCAGCGCCAGCATCGCCGGTTTTCACGGCGTTGACGGCGAGGCCCATCGAAGTGGTCTTGGCCCGGCGGATCGCGCGGCTCGGCAGTTCGTCTCCGCCCACCACGTCTTCGCAATGGAGGATTTCCGAAGCGCCGCGCATATTGGGATGGTCGGCGAGCGCCGCTTCGATGCGCTTGCCATCACCCACCAGCAGGAAGTTGAAACCTTCATGCTTGCGGCGGGCGAGCGCGGCGCCTTCGACCATCACGCGCACGCCTACATCGCCGCCCATCGCGTCAACAGCGATACGCGGGAGGCTCATTGCGCTTCCTTCCGGTCTATGGTGAGGGCCACCGGCAATCAGCCGACAGCAACAACCTGACGTCCGTTGTAATGGCCGCAGTGTCCGCAGATATTGTGCGGGCGCTTCAATTCACCGCAGTTGGAGCATTCACCGAAGGCTTCAACCGGCAGCGAATCGTGCGAACGGCGATTGCCACGACGATGCGGGGATACTTTTCTTTTGGGGACAGCCATGGCGGCACCAATTCCTCAACTAAATGCGTTTGATCGCGCCACCGGGCGCCGTGATTCTCGAAAGGTCGCCTCTACGGCAAGGGAAGCGAGCGCACAAGCCGCAGCAAATGCGTGCATTCCTTGGCCAGCAGCGGCGGGAAGGGGCGCGCTATAGCTGAAAATTCGCACGTTGCAACCCGCCCTGCGCGCGCCTAGCACGCTCGGCACAATAACGAGGGGATCTTACCATGACCGTGCTTCCAGTCACACTCGCCGCCGCCGCGGCCGCCGCTGTGCTCAATATCTGGCTGTCGATCCGCATCGGCGCACTGCGCACCGCGCTCGGCATCAGCGTGGGCGACGGCGGCAGCGAGCCGCTGCAACGCCGGATGCGCGCGCAGTTGAACTATGTCGAAAACACTGCGTTTGTGCTGGTGTTGATCGCGGCAATCGAACTGGCGGGCGCAGGCAGCTGGTGGCTGGCTTACGTTGCGGCGGCATACTTTATCGGCCGGGTGGCGCACGGGTTCGGGATGGACGGCGGCAACGCCAAGGTCGGCCGGATGATCGGCACGCTCACCACGATGCTGACCCAGCTGGGGCTGGCGGTGGTCGCGGCGCTGGTGGCAGCGGGGGTGATGTAACACCCCGTCATTGCGAGCCGCAGGCGAAGCAATCCAGAGCAGTTCGCGTTACGCTCTGGATTGCCGTGGCGCCTTCGGCACCTCGCAATGACGATCATTCAGGACAAGGCGTAGTCGCTCACAAACGCGTTCGTCTTGCGCTCGCGGCCAAAGGTGCTGGTCGGGCCGTGGCCGGGAATGAACATCACGTCTTCGCCGAGCGGCCAGAGCCGCTGGGTGATCGAAACAATTAGATCCTGATGATTGCCGCGCGGGAAGTCCGTCCGCCCGATGCTGCCCTGGAACAAGACATCGCCGACAATCGCGAAGCGGCTGGGCGCGTGGTAGAACACCACGTGGCCGGGGGTGTGGCCGGGGCAGTGGATCACGTCGAGAGTCAGTTCGCCCACCGTCACCGTGTCGCCCTGCTGGAGCCAGCGGGCCGGTTCAAAGCTTTTGGCGACCATCCCCCAGCGCGCACCGTCATCATCCAATTGCTCGATCCAGAAACGGTCATCGGGGTGGGGGCCTTCGATGGGGAGGCCCAACTCCTCGGCCAGCATCCCCGCCTGCCCGCAATGGTCGAGATGCCCGTGGGTAACGAGCAGTTTTTCGAGCGTCACGCCAGCCTTGGCGACGGCTTCCTTGAGCTTGTCGAGATCGCCGCCGGGATCAACCAGCGCGCCGCGCATGGTCTTGGTGCACCAGATCAGCGAGCAATTCTGCTGGAGCGGCGTTACCGGAATAATCGCGGCGCGCATGGGTAGGCTTTGGGGGGGCAGCGGCTTGGCGGTGTCGATCATGCGCGCAAGATAGTCTTCGCAGCCGGACTGGCAAGTCACGCGATTTTAACCCGTGTCGTGCAATCTTCTGTCCGAATTACAGGAGTCTGAACCATGTTTGGCAGGAAATCGACGAGCGAACCGGGATCCTCACCACTGCGCGATTCGCTCGATTTCACGAACGCCGACGACATGGCATGGGTGAAACAGAGGGGCGACCCTCTCATCTGGCACGTGGTGGCCCTCTCGATGGTCATCTTCGGCGTCGAGAATGAAGACTTTATGGCCTGGCTTGTGGAGCAGGAGCGCATGGACCGCGTGACGGCGCTCGCAATCTTCATGGCGCAGTCCAACGGGAAAAATCGCCTCACGGGAGGGGTGTTGCCTCCTGAAGATATGCCTGAGCCCTATCGCAGCAGACAGCGCGGCATCAATCGTATCATTGACCGACTTTGCGAACTGGACAAGCAAAGGACATGGCCGGAGCACGGCATCGGATTGGAGCCGGGCTGGGAAGAGGAACGCCCTAAGCTGCTAGCAGAGTTGGGCCACGATCCCCGCTTTCCGCGAAACATGTTCGCCCGGCCGATCCCACCACAGACCGCGAAAATGCCCTACCACGATATTGGTGAGGCTGAACTCGTGTCCGAGGGCTACATGCGCAAGCATATGCCCTATCTCCTGGACTGACAGGCGCAGGCATCACACCCGCCCCCCCTTCCACACAACCCGCCCGATAATCACCACCTCGTCCGCCGCCACCTCGACCGGCGGGTAGGCGAGGTTCTGCGATAGCAGCGCCACCCGTCCCGCGCCCGTGCTCGCCACGCGCTTGACCATCAGCGTTTCGCCCAGCCGCACCACATGGATGCCGTCGCGGAATGGGCGCGGCGCGCAATCGACGAGAATCTCATCGCCATTATTGAGCAACGGCTCCATCGAATCCCCCTCCACCGTGATCGCGGATAGCTGCGCGCGTTCGAGCCCGTGTTCGGCCAGCCAGCGGCGTGAGAAGCGGAAGGTGTCGAACGCGGCTTCGCTTCCCGGTACCCGGCCCGGCCCCGCCGCCGCGCCCAGATCAAGCCGGGGCACATCCACCCACGCGCCCGATTCGCGCGGCTTGAGTGGCGCGATATAGGAATTATCCTTAACATCGCGCAATTCCTCCTCCCCCACGCCGAAGAACTGCGCGAGTGTGGCGCGGTCCTGTTCTTCCAGCTTGCGCGGCGAACCTTTGCGAATGAATTGCTGGAGATAGGACGGATTACGCCCCAGCATTTCGGACAGCGCAGCAAGGCTCACCCCGCGCGCCTGCGCCAGTTCCAGCAGCCGGGCGCGCGGGCCAGCGGGGCTCTCACCATGGTTTTGATCGGCTTTTTTCATGGAAACATCCTACACGAAGGATTTTTCCTAGACAAGTAGGATTTCAGCTGGAACATTTAAGGAACATTGAGCGATTCGCCCAATGCCCGCCCAACGCCAAGCATTCAACAGGGACGCAAACCATGCTGCTTCGGACCATCGAAACCTTCCTGCGGACACACGCCATGCCCGCCACCAAATTCGGGCGGCTCGCCGCCCATGACCCGCGCTTTGTGCTCGACCTTCGGATGGGGCGCATCGCGCGTCCCGATACCGAATTGCGCACCCGCGCATGGATGCAGGGCTATGCTGACCGGGTCGCCGATCAGATGAAGGAGGCCGCATGATGCTGACCGAATCTTTACGCGATCCCTTCGCCCACATCTTTGCCGATTTCGGTGATATCGAGGTCAAATCCGCACCCGCCCCTGAACCCGCCCCCGCCTTGCGCGCCCGCCGCACCACCGCAGACCGCGTGCGCAGCGCGCTGATGGCGCTGACCGACGGCGCGGGCACGCTGATCTCGCATGAGGAAAAGGCCTGGGCCTCGATCACCTTTTCCGGCACGCGCCACGAAGTGGTGCTGGAGTTCTGCGGGGCCGAGGCCGTGGCCCACGGCGAAGAACTGATCGAGCGCCTGCCCGATCACGAATTCACGATCCCCGGACAGTTGGTGGCCGATGCCACGATCACCAGCGTCGACCACCGCTTCGGCGCAATGGAGCGGTTGGAGGTGACGGCGGTGTTGCTGCTGCTGGAGGACGGGTGAGCGCGGACTGCTTGACCATGATCTCCGCTTGCCGGATAAACCGACGAAACCAAAAGGAGATTTGCGATGCGTCGGCTGATTTTCGCTATGCTCGCCACGGCAATTGCGGCACCGCTAGCAGCGCAGGATCTCCATCAGCAGGAAATCGTCGTTACCGCATCACGCGTTGATCAGGATGATTACTCCGACTTTCGGCCCGCCGTCGGCCTCCGACGCAAGGCCGATTTCCTCGTCCAGCAGGTCACCATTCGCGGCGACTCTCGCGATCCTGATCGACGTGAAAAGGAAATCCGCTCCATGCTGGCCAACGCAATCCGGGCGGCTGACAAGCAAGGCGTGGAACTGGCCACAGGCGACTACATTCTCACACGGTTGACGCCAGAGAATGCCGACGAACTGGAACTGATCAACGACCGCAGACCGGACAGCGAACGGATCGACTTTCTGGTCAAAGCCCCGCTCGGGACACGCGGGGTGGCGCAGGCGCAGGCGGCGATAAAGGCATTTGTCGAAGGTGTTCCGGAGGTTGGCCGAGCTCAGATGGATGTACTTGAAGACCCCACCCTCTCTATCGTCGGACCGGACAGCTACCGATCGCAGATCGTTGCGCTGGTGGCAGATGATGCAAAACGGCAGGCCGAAGTGCTTGGCGATGGCTATGGCGTGGAACTGACCGGGCTCAATATGCCGGTGCAATGGGCGCAGTCTGGACCGGGCGAGGTACTCCTGTTCATCCCCTATGAACTGAGGATCATCCCGAAACGCTGACTTGAGCAGCAGATATGTCCCAGTTTCAATAACCCAGCCGCGGGTCGAACACCGGGGCGACCGGCTCTCCGCGCAGATATTTGCCGAGGTTATCCAGGAAACGGTCGCCGGAGCGGATAAACATCTTGTCCTGCGCCCGGCCTGACAGGTGCATGGTGATATGCGCATTGTCGAGCGCCCATAGCGGGTGATCGGCAGGCAGCGGTTCGGGCGTGGTCACGTCGAGGAAGGCGCCCCCGATCGCCTTGGCGGACAGCGCATCCACCAGCGCGGGTTGATCGATCACAGATCCGCGCGCGATGTTGACGATCACCGCGTCCGATTTCATCGCCGCCAGTTCGCCTGCGCCGATCATGCCTTCGGTTTCGGGCGTGGCGGGCACGGCAAGGATGATCCAGTCAAACTCGCCAAGCCGCGCGCGCCATTCGTCGGGGCGCAAGGTGCCATCCCCGCCCGACCGGCGCACCACGCTGACATCGACACCAAACGCGGCGAGGCGCGGCTCGATCAGCTTGCCGATCGCGCCGTAGCCGAGCAGCAACGCCTTCGATCCCGCCAATTCGCGCTTGCCGGGGCTGTCGAGCAGCCATTCGCGCCGTTCCTGCGCTCGCACCACGTCGCGGTAGCCCTTGGCGATATTGAGCATCCCCATCACCACATATTCGGCGATGGTGATGGCATTGATCCCGGCCCCGTTGGTGACGGTGATCCCGCGCTCGATCAGCACGTCCAACGGCAGGAAATCGAGGCCTGCGTAGATCGAATTGAGCCATTTGAGCTTTTTCGCCGCGCGCAGGGTTTGCGCCATCGCGGCCTGATCGTTCATGTCGAACCAGCCGATTTCCGCATCGGCAACGGCGTCCATCGCCTGTTCGGGGGTCATGAACCAGCGCACGTCGAGCCCTTCGGGGAGGCGGCTTTCGAGCATCGGGCGGATCAGGCCGGAGATGGCTAGGATGGTCATTGGTCTTTTTCCCCTATCGTCGCCCCGGACTTGATCCGGGGTCCCGCTTTTTTTCTAACGCGGTTGAAGGCAGCGGGACCCCGGCTCGGGGGCCGGGGTGACGGAATGGGGTTCACAGCCTCCACTCCCACCCGAGCGGGTCGCCGTCCATCACTTCGACGCCAGCCGCGCCAAGTTCATCGCGGATCGCGTCGGAGCGGGCGAAGTCCTTGGTGGCGCGCGCCTCTTTGCGGCGGGCGAGCGCGGTTTCGATTTCGGCCTCGGTGATGGTCGCCGCCTTGGGGCGGATGCGCAGGTCGGCGCGGGTGAGGTCGAACAAGCCAAGGCCGAGAACCATATCCATCCGGCTTACCGCCGACATGATAGAATTGCTGTCCCCCTTTAGCCCGAGACATTCATCGATCACGGTCAAAGCGTCCGCCGTGTTCAGATCATTGGCCACGGCGGCATCGAAACGTTCGATCAGGGCGACAGTGTCGCTGTTGCGCTCCCACGCATCGCCATAGACCGGGCCGCCTTGTTCATCGTGCTTTGCCTGCCACTTGGCCAGCGCCATCACCATCCGCTTCAGCCGCGTCAGCGCCGCGCCCAACCCTTCCCAGCTGAACTCCAGCTCGCTGCGGTAATGCGCCTGCAGGCACATCATGCGGTAGGCCAGCGGGTGGTAGCCTTTGTCCACCAGCAATTGCAGCCGCAGGAACTCGCCTGACGACTTCGACATCTTGCCCCCCCCTGAATCCTTCCGGCGTTCGACCAGAAAGTTGTTGTGCATCCAGATTTTGGCGCCCGAATTCTTCGGGTCGTCTAGGCCATTGGTGCAGCAATGCGCCTGATTCTGCGCGATTTCATTGGGGTGGTGGATTTCGCGGTGGTCGATCCCGCCGGTGTGGATATCGAAGGGGAAGCCGAGCACTTCGCCGCTCATCACCGAACATTCAAGATGCCAGCCCGGCGCGCCCCGGCCCCACGGGCTGTCCCATTCCATCTGCCGCGTCTCTCCGGGCGGAGTCTTGCGCCAGATCGCAAAGTCAGCCGCGTTGCGCTTGCCCTCGACGCTTTCGATCCGGCCCTCTCCGTCTTCGGTCACGGCGCGGGCCAAGCGTCCGTAATCGGCCACGGTGGACACATCGAAATAGAGCCCGCTGTCGAGCTCGTAGCAATGCTTGTCCGCGATGCCTCGCGCAAATTCGATCATCTGCACGACGTAATCGGTCGCGACCGTCCACTGCGCGGGTTGGCGGATGTTGAGCGCCTTCACGTCCGCCCAATAGGCCTGCTTGTAATGTTCGGCGATGTCCCAGATCGACTGCGCCTTTTCCGCAGCCATCTTCTCCATCTTGTCCTCGCCCGCGTCGGCATCGTCGGTAAGGTGGCCCACGTCCGTGATGTTGATGACGTGGGTGAGTGTATACCCCTTCCAGCTCAGCGTCCGCCCCAGCACATCGGCGAACACATAGGCGCGCATATTGCCGATATGCGGGTAGTTATAGACCGTCGGCCCACAGGTGTAGACGCGCGCCTCGCCCGGGTGGACGGGGGTGAAGGGTTCGAGCTTGCGGGTGAGCGAGTTGAACAGTTTGAGGTCGGTCATATGGGCGGCCTTTGCCCTATTCCGTCATCCCAGCGCAAGCTGGGATCTCAGGCGGCGAGGTCATTGTGTGCGGCCCTAGACCCCAGCTTTCGCTGGGGTGACGGCGGCTCACGCAAACCCGATGAACTTCACTTGGCTTTCCAGCGGCACCCGCTCACGCTCGAAATTGTTGAGCGGCGCATCGGGATCGCGGTAGCCGATCGCCATGCCGCAGAATAACATATAGCGTTCGTGATCGAGGCCGAGGAACTCGCGGATCACATTGGCATAGAGCGCCATATATTCCTGAAAGCAGCTATCCAGCCCCTCCTCGCGCAGCAGCAGCGCGATGGTTTGCAGCCACATGCCGGTGTCCGACCATTGCGGTTCTTTCATCAGGCGCGGGAAATAGACGAACATGACCGCAGGCGCATCAAAGCTGGTGGCATTGCGCATCATCGCATTCATCCGCCCCTCACCATCGTCGCGGGCAATGCCCATCGCGCCGAACATCTCACGCGAAACCGCGTTGAGGCGCTGCTTGTAGGCATCTTCGGTGCCGGGCGCGGTCCAATCATATTCGGCGGCTTGCGGCGCGGAGGCGGTGAGTTTGGCCTGCAAATCCTTGAGCGGCTGGCCGGTCACGATGCTGGCTTCCCACGGCTGATAATTGCACCCCGATGCGGCCCAGCGGGCCTTGTCCATCACGCGGGTGATGGTGGCCAGATCAACCGGCTTATCGAGGAAAGTGCGGATTGATCGGCGGGTGGTAACGGCTTCGGTAACGTTCATTGTAATCCCATTCAAAGCAAGTTCGGAATATCTCTCGCACCGTGGAAGACACGCACTATGTCGACATGATCATCGGCGACGCGGAATACGATGATGTATGGTCGATGCAAGGCTGAGCGCAAATCGGGGTGCCACTCCTCCCGCGCCGGAAATGATAGTGGGCGATCTGCCGCGAGGCGGAATTTCGCTGTCATTTCATCGATAAATGACAAGGCCCGCGTAGGATTATCTTGGGCGATGTGCTGACCGATACCTACGAGGTCGCGCTGCGCCTCGTCAGAAACGCGGTATTTCATGCCGCTTCGTCGTGGGTCTGTTCCTGCACCAGCTTGCCGACATAATCGCGCAGTTCATTCATCACGGTCTCACCGTCGCGGAAGGGGCCAGCCAGCCCCTTTTGAATCTCGGAACGAAAGGTGGAAAGCGCCGCTTCACGCCGTTCTTCCTTGTCGACCCACGCCCGCACGGCCTCACGCACGATTTCGCTGGAGGTGGCGTAGGAGCCCTCCTCCACCGCCGCGCGCAGTTTGGCTGCCATTTCGGCGGGCATGGTGACGGTGATGCGTTCGAGTTTGCTCATGCGTATGCAGATATCATACTTTGTGTGATTGGGGCAAGGAAGCTGCGGTGTTACGAGCAGCCGCGTCATAGAAACTCAAAAGGGCGGCAATCCCAATTCAACCGCTTTCGCCTTGATGTAGCCAGTTGCCAATTCGCCAAGAAGCTTCACGCTCCATGTATTCAATTTTGTGGCACCTGCCTTTGTTTTTCGCCAAATCTCCGGGTCACGAACCTTATCTAGAAATTCATGCCCCTCCCAAGTCATCCCATAATAATGCCTCTGAGGTTGGTGAATGTAGCCTCCACTTTCTAATAGCAAAACATGATGCACCACGGTTTCAAATTTTTCACGCGTCATCGAAGTTTTCCCATCAACGAGGACTTGTTGCAGCGAAAACCGATCATCTGGCTGCGACTCCATCCAAATTAGGATGTCCCGAACAAGATCCATATCACGCTTCACCGCCCCCGCCCCTTCACACCCTTCTCATCCTCGAACAACTCCGCCAGCTGCTCCATGATCGTGCCGCCGAGCTGTTCCACGTCCATGATCGTTACCGCGCGGCGGTAATATCGCGTCACGTCATGCCCGATCCCGATCGCCACCAGCTGCACCGGGGACACCTTCTCGATCCACTCGATCACGCTGCGCAGGTGCGCTTCCAGATAGCCTGCCGAGTTCACCGATAGCGTCGAATCGTCCACCGGCGCGCCGTCGCTGATGACCATCAGGATGCGGCGTTCTTCGGGGCGGTAGAGCAGGCGGCTGTGCGCCCAGATCAGCGCCTCACCGTCGATGTTTTCCTTCAGCAACCCCTCGCGCATCATCAGGCCAAGATTGCGGCGCGCGCGGCGCCAGGGTTCGTCGGCCTGTTTGTAGATGATGTGGCGCAGGTCGTTCAATCGCCCCGGATTGGCCGGCTTGCCATCGGCGAGCCACGCCTCGCGGCTTTGCCCGCCCTTCCACGCGCGTGTGGTGAAGCCGAGGATTTCGGTTTTCACCCCGCAGCGTTCCAGCGTGCGCGCCAGAATGTCGGCGCTGATCGCGGCGATGCTGATCGGCCGCCCGCGCATTGATCCCGAATTGTCGATCAGCAGGGTGACGATGGTGTCCTTGAATTCGACATCGCGTTCAACCTTGTAGCTGAGCGCCGTGCCGGGCGAGATGACCACCCGCGCCAGCCGCGCCGCATCGAGCACGCCTTCCTCCATGTCGAAATCCCAGCTGCGGTTCTGCTGCGCCATCAACCGGCGTTGCAGCCGGTTGGCGAGCCGCGTCACCACGCTTTGCAACCCCGTCAGCTGGCTATCGAGATAGGCGCGCAGCCGGTCGAGTTCCTCGGCATCGCACAGGTCGGGCGCGGCGACCTCTTCATCGAAACGGGTGGTGAAGGCCTTGTAATCGACGCTGGCGGGGATGTCGCCGTGCGGGCGGTTGGGACGCACCGGCGCTTCGGAGCCATCGCCATCCTCTCCCGGTTCGCCTTCGGACATATCGCCATCGGCCTCGGCCTGCGCGGATTCGTCGCCCTCGCCTTCGCCTTCAGCCATGTCGCCCGCCATTTCGGCGGATTGCGGATCGCCCTCGCCCTGATTTTCGTCTTCGCCCTCGTTGTAGTCGGGGCCGTCATCATCGTCTGCGTCGTCGGAATCGCTTTGGTCGGGGGCGTCGCTCGGCTGGGTCAGATCGAGTTCGCGCAGCATATCGAGCGCGAGCTTCTGAAACGCTTCCTGATCGGAGAGTTTTTCCGCCAGCGCGCCGAAATCCTTGCCGACTTTTTCCTCCAGAAAGGCGCGCACCAATTCCAGCCCGCCGCGCGCCTTTTCCGGCACCGCCTCACCCGTCAGCGCCTCTCGCACCAGCAGCGCGAGCGCGGTTTGCAGTGGCACTTCGGACGAATTCTGCGCGCGCACGATCTTGTCCGACGCGGTGCGCAATTCGGTTGCGGCATCAAGATTGGCGCGGATGCCGCCGAAGCGGTTGGCACCCAAAGCCTCATACCGCACCTGCTCGATCGCGTCATAGCACGCCCGCGCAATCGGTTCGGGCGGCGCGGATTTCGCGTGCAGGCCCGCGTCGTGATGGCGCAGTTTCAGTGCAAAGCTATCCGCAAACCCGCGCGCTTCGGTCACCTGATCGGCCGGCAGATCACGCCCCGGCAGCGGAACGCGGAACCGGTTGCCCGCAGCGCCGGGCACATCGGCGCTCCACGCGACCTCAACCTCCGGATCGCGCGCAATCGCGCGGCTCGCGCCGGTCAGCGCCTGTTTGAACAGATCGAGCGGGGATTGGTCTGCCATGCCTCAATAATGCTCGCGTTACAAAATGCTCTGCCCGGTCTTGGCCCAATCGGCCAGAAAGCCTTCGATGCCCTTGTCGGTCAGCACGTGTTTGAACAGGTCGTGGATCACCTTGGGCGGCGCGGTCATTACGTCGGCGCCAATCTTGGCGGCCTGCAAGACGTGGGTGACGTGGCGCACCGATGCTACCAGAATCTCGGTGGCGAAGTTGTAGTTGTCGTAAATCAGGCGGATGTCCTCGATCAGGTCCATCCCGTCGAACCCGTTATCATCATGCCGCCCGACGAACGGCGAGATGAATGTCGCCCCCGCTTTCGCCGCCAGCAGCGCCTGATTGGCCGAGAAACACAGCGTCACATTGACCATCGTGCCTTCGCCCGTCAGCGCCTTGCAGGTTTTCAGCCCGTCCACCGTCAGCGGCACCTTGATGCAGACATTGTCGGCAATCTTGCGCAGCACCTCGGCCTCTTTCATCATCGTCGCGTGGTCCAATGCGACCACTTCGGCGCTAACCGGGCCATCGACGATGCCGCAGATTTCGCGCGTCACCTCCATGAAATCGCGCCCCGATTTGGCGATCAACGAAGGGTTGGTGGTGACGCCGTCCAGCAGGCCGGTGGCAGCCAGTTCGCGGATCGGTTCAATCTCGGCAGTGTCGACAAAGAATTTCATGGGTTCACTCCAATAATTTGCAGGTAGCCAGAACGCGGCCACGCGGCGTAGGAAACGCGCATGATCGGATCGTCCACACGCTTTGCGATGCTGCTTGCCGCCATGCTTGCGGCTTGGCAACCGTCGAAAGCGATTGCCGCCGATGAAGACACGCAATTGTGGCAATACTTCGTTGTCACCGGCGATCTTGATCGCGACACCAGCCTGACCATCGATGGCAGCCAGCGATGGCGCGAACAGGCGCGCGGGGGCGATCAGCAGACGATCCGGTTCACGATCCTGCAAGCCGTGGCCGATGGCGTGCGCATCGGCGGGGGCGGCGGGGTGTTCGATGCCGGGGGCAACACCGAAATCCGGTCATTCCAGCAGGCAGTGGTGCGGCGTGGCCGGGTGCAAGCACGCACCCGGTTTGAACAGCGGTTTTTTGATGGAGCCGACCGGGTGGAACTGCGCCTGCGCCAGCGCATCGAGTATAATCAGCCGATTGGCAGCGGTTGGAGTGCCAAGGTAGGCGGCGAATGGCTGGGTCTGCTGCAATCGCGCAATGCAGACCAAGGCGCATCGACCGAGCAATGGCGCGCGCAGACGGGCATCGCCTACCGCGTCAGTGACCGGCTGGAACTGGGCGCGAATTACTGGCTGGTGGTGTTCCCGCGCCGCGACCTGCCAGCGCGCATCAGCCACGTGCCGCAAACGGTGCTGACTTACCGGTTCTAGATTCGGCCGGTTCTAGATTCGGCCGGGTCTAGATTCGCTGGCCCAGCCCGAACACCCCGATCAGAAGCGGATCGCGGGTGGCCTGCGGGTTGGCACGGATCGCGGCTTCCTCGCGCGCGATTTCGCCCCATACTGCATTATCCACCTCGCGCCCGATACGGCTGGCGACATCGCCGGGATTGACCCCGGTCAGCGCGCCGATGGTTTGGCCGATAAGTGGATCATTGCTCAGCCGGATCGCTTCGCCCAATTCGGGCACCATCGCATCAATCAGCGCGCTGCCCATTTCCGCGCGCAGGAACGTGCTGGCCGCGGTTGGCCCGCCGCGCACCAGATCAATCGCGTTTTCAAACCCGATCACCCGCACCGCATCGGTTACTACCGGCGCGGCGCGAAAGCTGGCTTCGATGGCGAGGCTGGCAAAGCGTTCTTCCAGCCGATCCTTGACCAGTGAAGAGGTGAGGATGCGCGACAGCACATCGCCGCGCGTGCCCATCAACTGGTTAAGCCCGATGCGCGCCACCTGTTCGTCCCAGAACCCGCCCGGCGCGGTCAGGCGCGCAAAGGCGTTTTCGGACGCCAGCAGCAGCATCCGCCGCACCGCTTCGACCATGCTGAACCCGCCGCTAGTGCTGGCGCATCCCGGCATCAGCAACAGCGCGCCCGCGCCAGCGGCTCCGGCTATCAACGCGCGGCGGGTGGGGGTGAAGTTGGCAATATCGGTCATTTATCGGGTCTCCCTGCTTGCCCTTGCCCTTTGCCAGCGCCCATATGGCGGCACGATGAACCGCGTCCGCCTGCTGATCCTCAACGCCGCGCTTGGCCCGCTCGATTACCGGCTGCCCGAAGGGGTGGCTGCGCCTGCGGGCAGCGTGGTGATCGCGCCCTTGGGGCCGCGCAAGGTGACGGGGATCGTGTGGGACGAAGGGCGATTGCCGGGCGACGAGATCGCCTTTGAACGCCTGCGCCCGCTGATCGAAGTGCTGCCCGTGCCGCCCTTGCCCGCGCCGCTGCGGCGGCTGATCGAATGGACCGCGGATTATTATTGCGCCCCGCTCGCCAGTGTGGCGCGCATGGCGCTGGCCAGTGGCGGCGCGCTCGGCGGCCCTGCGACGATGACCGAATACCGGCTGACGGGCGCGGAAGGTTCCGGGCGGCTGACCGCGCCGCGCAAAACCGCGCTGGAAAAGCTCGGCGGCGAACAGGGCACCATGCGCGAACTGGCCGCCATCGCCGGGGTGTCCGAAGGCGTGCTGCGCGGGATGGCGGGCGCGGGGCAGATCGAACCCGTTACCGTCGCGATCGACCGGCCTTACGATCCCGCTGATCCCGACCACCATCAACCCGACCTGTCCCCGATTCAGGCCGCAGTTGCAGCACGGCTGGTGGCGGCGGTGCAGGCGCGCGAATTTGCCCCCTTCCTGCTCGACGGAGTGACCGGGTCTGGCAAGACCGAAACCTATTTTGAACCCGTGGCAGAGGCGCTGCGCTGTGCAAAGCAGGTGCTGGTGCTGCTCCCCGAAATCGCGCTGACCGAAAACTTCCTCGCGCGCTTTGCTGCCCGGTTTGGCGCGGCCCCGGTGCTGTGGCATTCCTCGCTCAAATCCACCGAGCGGCGGCGGGCGTGGCGCGCGATTGCGGACGGGTCAGCGCAAGTGGTGGTCGGCGCACGCTCGGCATTGTTCCTGCCCTACGCCAATCCCGGCCTGATCGTGGTCGACGAAGCGCACGAAATCAGCTTCAAACAGGATGACGGGGTGCGGTATAACGCGCGCGACGTATCGGTGATGCGCGCGCGGTTTGAAGGCGTGCCGGTGATCCTCGCCAGCGCCACGCCCGCGCTGGAAAGCCTGCACATGGCCGATATCGGGGTGTATGAAAAACTCGATCTGCCCAGCCGGTTTGGCGGGGCGAGCCTGCCGACAGTGCGGCTGGTCAATCTGACCGAGGAGAAGCCCGGTTCCGGGCGCTGGCTCGCCGGGCCGCTGGTCGATGGCTTGCGCGATCGGCTGGACAAGGGCGAACAATCGCTGCTGTTTCTCAACCGCCGCGGCTATGCCCCGCTGACCCTGTGCCGCAATTGCGGGCACCGCTTCAAATGCCCGTCATGCAGCGCCTGGCTGGTCGAACACCGCCTGTCGGCGCGGCTCGCCTGCCACCATTGCGGGTTTGAAACGCGGGTGCCCGATGCCTGCCCCGAATGCGGCGAGAGCGATTGCCTGGTCGCCTGCGGGCCGGGGGTGGAACGCATCGCTGACGAGGTGCGCGAGCTATTCCCCGATGCCCGCGTCGCGCTTGCCACATCGGACACGCTCAACACGCCCGAACGCGCCGCCGAGTTCATCGCGATGGCAGAAGGCCGTGCGATCGACATCATCATCGGCACGCAGCTTGTCACCAAGGGGTTTCACTTCCCCGAACTCACGCTGGTGGGCGTGGTCGATGCCGATCTGGGGCTTGAAGGCGGGGATTTGCGCGCGGGTGAGCGCACTTTCAGCCAGATCGCGCAGGTCGCGGGGCGGGCCGGGCGCGGGGCGAAACCGGGCGAAGTGCTGATCCAGACCCGCCACCCCGATGCCCCGGTGATCGCCGCGCTGGCCGACGGTGACCGCGACGGGTTCTACGCCGCCGAAACCGCCGCGCGGCGCGATGCGGGCGCCCCGCCTTTCGGGCGATGGGCAGCAATCATCCTGTCGTCCGAGGACGAGCGCGAGGCGCGCGCGGCGGCGGCGCGATTGGGCGATGCGCGGCCCCGGCTGGCCGATGTGCAAATCCTCGGCCCCGCACCTGCCCCGCTGGCCTTACTGCGCGGGCGCTATCGGTACCGCTTTCTGGTCAACGCACGGCGCAGCGCCAACCTGCAAGCGGTTTTGCGCGACTGGATCGGCGCGGTGCAATTCGCGCCGGGGGTGCGGGTGGGGGTGGATATTGATCCCTACAGCTTTGTGTAGCGCATGATCGCGGGCCACGGCCAAACGGCGCGAATATCGCGTGGCCGCCGACAATTTGCTCGACTCTCTGGTGCCCGCACGCAAAGACTGGGCGCGCAAACACTCATCAGAAAGGCCCCCCAATGTTGACCATCCACCACCTGCGGCTGTCGCAATCCGAACGCATCGTCTGGCTGGCCGAGGAATTGGGGCTGGAATACGATCTGAAACTGTATAACCGCCGCACCGATAACCGCCTCGCGCCCGATGAATTCAAGGCGCTGCACCCTATGGGCATTGCGCCGGTGATTACCGACGGCGATTTTGTGCTGGGGGAAAGCGGGGCGATCATCGATTACATCATCGCCAAATACGCGCCCGACACGCCCTTGGTGCCCGGCGCGGATCATCCCGATTTTGCCGATCACCTGTTCTATTACCACTGGGCCAACGCGACATTCATGACCAACGGCATGATGGCGCTGGTGGCGCAATTCATGGGGGCGAAGGAACTGCCCGCATTTGTGGCGGATCGCGTGGCGAAAGGCTGGGCGATTGTCGAAAAACGGCTGGGCGAGGCCGAGTATTTCGGCGGCGCGCAGCTGACCACGGCCGACATCATGATGGGGTTTCAGCTGACCACCAGCCGCGCGATGAGCGGGTCGAGCATTGACGGAATGCCGAACCTGCAAGCCTATTTGAAGCGGATTGGCGCACGTGAGGCCTATCAGCGCGCAATGGCGAAGTGCGAACCGGGAATGCCGCCCAAGCTGGATTGAGGGGAACACACCCCTCCCCAACGTCGCCCCGGCCCCCGAGCCGGGGTCCCGCTTCTTCAGGCCAGCAACTGGTCGAAAAGATCATCCCAATCCGGATTGCCCTTCTCGATCAACGCGAACTTCCACTCACGCCGCCAGCGTTTGACCCGTTTCTCATGCGCAATCGCAGCGTCGATGGCGTCAGTCCGCTCGGCCCACACCAGCCGCTGCAAGCCATAACGCGCGCAAAAGTCAGAACCGCTGCCCGCACGGTGCTGGCTCACCCGTGCCGCAAGGTCGGCCGTGACGCCCACATACATCGTGCCACGATAGCGGTCCGCCATGATGTAGATCCAGCCGCCCTGCGTTTCGCGATCCATCAGGTCATTGAAAAGAAAGCGGGACCCCGGGTCAAGCCCGGGGCGACGATGGGGTGGAGGTTTTGCCCTGTTCCCGTCACCCCGGCCCCCGAGCCGGGGTCCCGCTGCCTTCACTCCGCCAAAAATGTCGGGTAAGGTAGAACAATGAAAGTTTATCCTCCGAAGCACGGTGAATCAAACCAGCAATGGTTTGCAGAGTTAGCGAACCCTCACCATTGGCTTTTGACTGCCGACAACCTTTTTGAGCAGTGTGTCCGTCTTAACAGCCAAAAAGGACGTGGCTATCTCCAATTCAACGACGGTGGTGGCAAGACGCTGAAGTGGGACGTCGTTGACCGATCCATGTTCCTGCTAGGGGGTTTCGCTCTTGAAAACGCGATCAAGGCTTTTCTTGTCTACGAAAACCCAAACTTCGTGGCAGACGGCAGGCTTGCGCGGGAGCTACGTTCTCATCGGCTCATCGACCTCAAAAATCGGTCTGTTCTCATACCAATGCCTAAGCGCAGCGAATTGATTATTGCTGTGTTCGAAGAAGGCATTGAAACTTGGTCTCGTTATCCGTGTGGTTTGACGGCTCAGCAATCCGATATGCAACGCTGGTTCACTCCTCAACTTTGGACAGCCTATTGCGGCCTGATGAGGCGATATGGTCGAAAATTAAAGGTTCTTCTCGAAAAAGGTTGGAAGGGACCACACAAAACCGGAGGTTCTTGGAGCTTCCAAGAAATGTCGTATCTGGACATCGACAGTGTCAGTTTATGAACCTTCCCGCCTCAACAACTCCGCCTTGATCGCCAGCCCGTAGGCATAGCCCCCCAGCGACCCGTCCGCCGCGATCACGCGGTGGCAGGGGATCAGCACTGCGACGTGGTTTGCCCCGTTCGCCCCGCCGACCGCGCGGCTGGCTTTGGGGTTGCCGAGGGCTGCTGCCAGCTCGCCGTAGGAACGCGTTTCGCCGTACGGGATGCGGCGCAGTTCTTCCCAGACGCGCTGCTGGAACGCGGTGCCTTTCACATCGAGCGGGATCGCGGCAGACCCCGGCCCCGGCTGTTCGACCGCCTCCAGCACCTGCGCAAACAACGCGCGAAAGTCCTCACCCGCTGGCACCAGCTCCGCCTTCGCAAAGCGCGCCCGCAACTCCCCTTCGTCCTCTCCGAACGCCAGACAGCACACGCCCTTGTCGGTCGCGGCGACCAGCATCGGCCCCAGCGTCGTCGGCAAAACCGCCCAATGCACGCGCTTGCCCGCGCCGCCTTTGCTCCAGTCATTCGGCGTCATGCCCAGCTTGCCTTTCGTCTCTGCGTAGAACTGTTTAGAACCCGCGTAGCCCGCGCTAGATAGCGCCTTGGTCACCCCCAATCCGTCGGACAGCGCGCCGCGCACCCGCTCTTCGCGCAATGCCTTGGCATAGGCGGCGGGTGACAGGCCGACGGTGCGTTTGAACAAGCGCTGGAAGTGGGTGGGGGTGTAGCCGGTCAGGCCGGCCAGCGCCTCCAGCGTCATCGGCCCGCGCCCTTGATCAAGGCTGGCTCGAATCGCGGCGATAGCGGCCAGCACGCATGCTTCCTCGGCGCTTTGGGTATCAGGAGAGCAGCGTTTACAAGCCCTTAGACCCGCATTCTCTGCCTCACCGGGGCTCGCATAGAACCGCACATTCTTGCGCAGCGGCGCGCGCGCCGGGCACGATGGGCGGCAATATATCCCGGTCGAATGCACGCCGGTCACAAATACGCCGTCAAACCGCCGGTCTTTGGCGAGCGCGATGCGCCAGCGATCATCATCGCCCAAAGGTATTGTTGATGGTTTTATTGGTTTCACGTGAAACATTTCCGCCGGACCCGTCCGGCAAAACACCCCCGCACCGCATTGTGCGCGTCGATTTCCACTATCGTTGGCTGAGCAAACAGATGCCGCAAGCCTGCATCCGCCTCACCCGACTGTGCAAGGATAGCGTCAACCATCATGCCATCAGCGTCAAACCCCCGCAAGGACAGCACTCGTGGCAGAAACACTGGCGGCACTGCGTTTATGTAACGCGCCACTGCCTTTGTACCTTCGCGCACGAAGATTGCGTGGCTCGTTCGATATGGGCCTGAATCTGCACGGCTAGTGTGGTTGAGCAACAGCACAGTTTCGCCCGCAACTGCATCCTCAAGTGTCACGCGGCAAGGGTAGCCTGGTTGAGCATCAACCACCATCCGTACGACGCCACGCCGAACCAGCTCCTCGTCGTCCAAACCGTATAGCGGCGCGAACTCCCTCCAATCCAGCCCTTTGATCTCGTATTCCACCATCGTCCTCCGAACAGATGATCGATAGATAGCCACACCCGGCCCGCCCGCGCACCCCCCGCCTTTGCGTTCAATGTCGCATGGGGCGAAAAAATGGCTATAGCAGCGCGCATGACCCGCCTTCTTCGCGCCCTCGCCCTGTTCCTGATCGCCCTTGCAGCCCCCGCCGCCGCCGATCCCGGCGATGTCGATGCCGCCGCGCGCGGGGTGGTGCGGGTGGTGGTGATCGGGGCTGATGGGGGCGAGCCTGCGCCGGTCAGCCACGGCAGCGGCTTTGCCGTCAGCGCCACACAGATCGTCACCAACGCGCACGTCGTCAGCGAGGCGTTGCTGGATGATACCTTGCGCATCGGGATCGTGCCGAGCGAGGGCGCAGGCGGCGCATTTGCCCGCGTGATCGCGGTCAGCCCGCGCAATGATCTGGCGTTGCTTGAGATCGCCAGTGGCAGCCTGCGCCTCCCGCCATTGGCGCTGGCGGGCGGGGTCAGCGGCGATCTGGGCGAGGTTTCGGCGGTCGGTTATCCGATGAATGTCGATCTGGCCCAGGGGTTGAGCATGGCCGACATTTTCCGCGCCCAGCCGCCGGTCAAATCGCGCGGATTCGTGTCGGGCGAGCGGCCCAGCCGTCAATTCGACACCATCCTCCACACCGCGCCGATTGCGCGCGGCAATTCGGGCGGGCCGCTGCTCGATCCGTGCGGGCGGGTGATCGGGGTCAATTCCTTCAGCGCCGATTCGATGAGCGGGGATGCGGAGTTCTACTTCGCGGTTTCCCTGCGCGAATTGCTGCCATTCTTGCGGGATAACGGGGTGGAGCCGATTACCAATGCGCTGCCCTGCCGGTCGATCGACGATCTGAATGCCGCAGAACGCCAGCGCATGGAGGCGCAGCAGGCACAGGCGCGCGAACGGCTGGCGAGCCAGGCGGAGGCCTTGCGCGAATTGCGCGATAACGCCCGTCTGACCGCGCAGATGGAGGTGATCGCCGCGCGCGAAAACGCGATGGCGATGGCGCTGATCGCGCTGCTTGGCGCGGTTGGCGGCGCCTATGCTGCGGCGATGTGGCGCGGCAACCCGGCGCGGCGCAAACACGCCGGGATCGCCGCAGGGCTGGCAGGGGCTGCCTTGATTACGGCGGCATTGCTGTGGATCACCCGCCCCGGCCTCAGCGAAATCGAAGACCGCGTCGAAGCCGCCGTTGCCGCCGCCCAAGGCGAAGATGCGCAGGGCGGAGGGGATTCCGCCAGCCCATCGCTAGCAGCGGAAGGCGCGCTGATCTGCACGCTGGTGCCCGAACGCAGCCGGGTGACCGCCGCACGCACCGATGATATCGCGCTCGAATGGTCGGCCGATGGCTGCGTCAATGGCCGCACCCAATACGGGCTGGGCACCGGCGGCGAATGGGCGCGGGTGTTCGCGGCGCAGGATGATGCAGCGGTCGCGGTCAATTATTATGATCCCGACACGCGCACCTTCCGCACCGATCGCTATCTGCTCGGGCAAACAGCACTGGCCGCCGCGCGCGAGGCCCGCGCCGCCTACACGCCGCCAGCCTGCGGGGTGAGCGATGCCGCACGCACGCTGGGCGAACAGCAATCCGCGCTGATCGCATTGCTGCCGGATCGCCCGAATGAACGGCTGGTCTATAGTTGCGCGGCGAAGGCGGGCGGCGCGAACTCGAACTAAGCCGGCGCGCGGAACGCGTCATGTTCCGACAAATCCCGTCCAGTGGCTTGCACCAGCGGGAATCAATTGCTAGGCGCGCGCCAACCTTGTGGGGGGCCTTTGTGCATCCCCCATTCCCAAGGCCCAAGCATTACCCCTTCGAAGCTTCCAAGAGGATTGCAAGCGCGTGGATATTTCCGCCGGTATCAAGGCTAGTCTGGCCGGACGCTATGCCTCGGCCCTGTTCGATCTTGCCAGCGAAAGCGGCAAAGTCACTGCGGTCGAGAGCGATCTCGAAACGCTCGGAGCGGCGCTGGCCGAATCGGGCGATCTGGCGGCGCTGACCACCAATCCCGAACTCGCGCGCGATGTGCAGGGCAAGGCGATGGCGGCAGTGGCGAAAAAGCTCAAACTGTCCACGCTCACCACTAATTTCATCGGAGTGCTGGCAGGCAACCGTCGTTTGGCGAAACTGCCTGCAATTATCGCCGCGTTTCGGGCGATTGCCGCCGCGCAGCGCGGTGAAGTGACCGCCACCGTCACCAGCGCACATCCGCTCAGCGATGATCAGATCGCCGCCTTGAAAACCAAGCTGACGCTGCGCGAAGGGCGCACTGTCATGCTGTCCGCCTCGGTTGATCCCGATCTGCTTGGCGGGATTGTCGTCACCATCGGTTCGCAGCGCATTGATGCCTCGATCCGCACCCGTCTCAACTCGCTAGCCCAGGCCATGAAGGCTTAAAGGACACTACCCATGCAAATCCGTGCCGCAGAAATCTCCAAGGTCATCAAGGACCAGATCGCCAATTTCGGCACCGAGGCCGAAGTCAGCGAAACCGGCACCGTGCTGAGCGTGGGTGACGGGATCGCCCGCATCCACGGGCTCGATCAGGTGCAGGCCGGCGAAATGGTCGAATTCGCCAACGGGGTGCAGGGCATGGCGCTCAACCTCGAAGCCGACAATGTCGGTGTCGTGATCTTCGGCTCGGACGCCGAGATCAAGGAAGGCGATATCGTCAAGCGCACCGGCACCATCGTTGACGTGCCGGTGGGCAAGGGCCTGCTGGGCCGCGTGGTCGATGCGCTCGGCAATCCGATTGACGGCAAGGGGCCGATCGAAACCACCCAGCGCAGCCGCGTTGAAGTGAAGGCGCCGGGCATCATCCCGCGCGAATCGGTGTCCGAACCCGTGCAGACCGGCCTCAAGGCGATTGACGCGCTGGTGCCCGTGGGCCGTGGTCAGCGCGAGCTAATCATCGGTGACCGTCAGACCGGCAAGACTGCGGTCGCGATCGACACCTTCATCAACCAGAAGGAAGCCAACGCGGGCGACGATGAAGGCAAGAAGCTTTACTGCGTCTATGTCGCGGTCGGCCAGAAGCGTTCGACCGTGGCGCAGATCGTCAAGCAGCTCGAAGAAAACGGCGCGATGGAATATTCGATCGTGGTCGCTGCGACCGCATCGGAACCTGCCCCGCTGCAATACCTTGCGCCCTATACCGGCTGCGCGATGGGTGAATTTTTTCGCGACAACGGCATGCACGCCGTGATCGTTTATGACGATTTGTCGAAGCAGGCCGTGGCTTACCGCCAGATGTCGCTGCTCCTGCGTCGTCCTCCGGGCCGTGAAGCCTATCCGGGCGACGTGTTCTACCTGCACTCTCGCCTGCTTGAACGCGCGGCCAAGATGAACGCCGATAACGGCCACGGTTCGCTCACCGCGCTGCCGATCATCGAAACGCAGGCAGGCGACGTGTCGGCCTATATCCCGACCAACGTGATCTCGATCACCGACGGCCAGATCTTCCTCGAAACCGGGCTATTCTATCAGGGCATCCGTCCGGCGATCAACGTCGGCCTGTCGGTCAGCCGCGTGGGCGGTGCCGCGCAGACCAAGGCGATGAAGAAGGTGGCGGGCTCGATGAAGCTCGATCTGGCGCAATACCGCGAAATGGCGGCGTTTGCGCAGTTCGGTTCCGATCTTGATGCGGCGACGCAGAAACTGCTCAACCGTGGCGCGCGTCTGACTGAGTTGCTCAAGCAGGCGCAATTCTCGCCGATGCCGTTCGAGGAACAGACCGTGTCGATCTATGCCGGCACCAACGGCTATCTCGATAGCATCGCGGTGAACCGCGTGGGCGAGTATGAAAGCCAGATGCTCGATTTCATGCGTCGCGAACACGGTGACGTGCTGACCGAGATTCGCACCAGCAAGAAGTTCGAAGGCGAGGCCGAAAGCAAGACCAAGGCCGCGCTGCAAGCCTTCGCCAAGCAGTTCGCGTAAGGGCACCGCCCGCCCCGTCACCCCGGCGAAGGCCGGGGCCTAGTTCGACGGGTCATATGGATCCCGGCCTTCGCCGGGATGACGAAATGGAGAAATTTGAGTGCCCTCACTCAAGGAACTCAAAGGTCGGATCAACTCGGTCAAATCGACCCAGAAGATCACCAAGGCCAAACAGATGGTCGCGGCGGCCAAGCTGCGCCGGGCGCAGGCTGCGGCTGAGGCCGGGCGGCCCTATGCCACGCGGCTGGCAGCGGTGATGGCATCGCTGGCGGGCAAGGTGAGCGGCGATTCTGCGCCCCGTCTGCTGGCAGGCACCGGCGCGGATCAGCGTCACCTGCTGGTGGTGGTCAACACCGACAAGGGCCTGTGCGGCGGGTTGAACTCGAACATCGTCAAGGCCGCCAAGGTCAAGGCACGCGAATTGATCGAGGACGGAAAAACAGTCGAATTTTACCTCGTCGGCCGGAAAGGCCGCGCGCCGCTGAAGCGCGAATTCCCCTCGGCTGTTGGCAACGGGTTCGACACCAGCACGGTCAAAACCCCCGGCTTCACCGAGGCCGAAGCCATCACCGATGAACTGATCGCGCTGTTTGACGCGGGCAAGTTCGACATCGCGCACCTCGTCTATCCGACCTTCAAATCGGCGCTGGCGCAGGATCCCACGGAAAACCAGCTGATCCCCGTCCCCGCCCCCACCAACACCGCCGCGAGCGATGCGGTGGTCGAATACGAGCCGGGCGAAGAGGAAATCCTCGAAGAACTGCTGCCGCGTTACGTGCGCACTCAGCTGTTCGGCGCGCTGCTCGAACGTGAGGCGTCCGAACAAGGCGCCTCGATGACCGCGATGGACAACGCCACGCGCAACGCGGGCGACCTGATCGGCAAGCTGACCATCATCTACAACCGCCAGCGTCAGGCGGCGATTACCACCGAATTGATTGAAATTATCGCAGGAGCGGAGGCATTGTGATGTTGATTTCGACGACAGCGATACAGCAACCTTACGACGTCATCGACATAATGATGTTTCTCGATACCTTCGAGCAAAAGGGTTTTCTCGGGTCCGGCGGATACGATTTCGATGGTGCTTTTGCATCTTCAAAGGAAAAAATGGCCGAAATTGCACGCTCGAAAGGCGGTGACGCAATTATCGGCTGTAATTTTGAACTGCGTGTCGCCGTGAAGCAAGGTTTTACCGCACAACAGGTTTTTGAACTCTTTTGCTTTGGAACGATTGTTAAACTTCGCGATAGCGAATTTGGAAACTAAGGACATTCAGATGGCCACCGCCCCCACTCTCAACCAGACCACCAACGGCACGATCAGCCAGGTCATCGGCGCTGTCGTCGACGTGCAGTTCCCCGGTGAACTGCCCGCGATCCTGACCGCGCTCGAAACCCGCAATGGTGACAAGACGCTGGTGCTCGAAGTCGCTCAGCACCTTGGCGAAAACACCGTGCGCACCATCGCGATGGACGCCACCGAAGGCCTCACGCGTGGCAGCGAAGTGATCAACACCGGCGCGCAGATTTCTGTGCCGGTCGGCCCCAAGGTGCTGGGCCGGATCATGAACGTGATCGGCGAAGCGATCGACGAACGCGGCCCGATCGGCGCGGAAAGCACCATGCCGATCCACGCCGAGGCCCCGCTGTTCATCGACCAGTCGACCGACGCGGCGATCCTTGTCACCGGGATCAAGGTGATCGACCTGCTCGCCCCCTATGCGCGCGGCGGCAAGATCGGCCTGTTCGGCGGCGCGGGCGTGGGCAAGACCGTGCTGATTCAGGAACTCATCAACAACATCGCCAAGGGCCACGGCGGCGTGTCGGTGTTCGCGGGCGTGGGTGAGCGCACCCGCGAAGGCAACGACCTCTATCACGAATTCCTCGACGCGGGCGTTATCGCCAAGGACGCCGATGGCAATGCGACCAGCGAAGGTTCAAAAGTGGCGCTGGTGTTCGGCCAGATGAACGAGCCGCCGGGCGCGCGTTCACGCGTGGCGCTGTCGGGCCTGACGATGGCGGAATATTTCCGCGACGTCGAAGGCCAGGACGTGTTGTTCTTCGTCGACAATATCTTCCGCTTCACCCAGGCGGGTTCGGAAGTGTCGGCGCTGCTCGGCCGTACTCCGAGCGCCGTGGGTTATCAGCCGACGCTGGCGACCGACATGGGTAAGCTGCAGGAACGCATCACCTCCACCACCAAGGGTTCGATCACCTCGGTGCAGGCGATTTACGTGCCTGCCGACGATTTGACCGACCCGGCACCTGCCGCTTCGTTTGCCCACCTTGACGCGACCACCACGCTGAGCCGTGCGATTTCGGAGCTCGGCATCTACCCGGCGGTTGACCCGCTCGACTCCACCTCGCGCGTGCTTGAACCGCGCGTGGTCGGCAACGAGCATTACGAAACCGCCCGCCGCGTTCAGGAAACCTTGCAGAAATACAAGAGCCTGCAGGACATCATCGCGATCCTCGGGATGGATGAACTGTCGGAAGAGGACAAGCTGATCGTCGCCCGCGCGCGCAAGCTGCAGAAGTTCCTGTCGCAGCCGTTCCACGTCGCCGAGGTGTTCACCAACATTCCCGGCGTGTTCGTGCAGCTGGAAGACACGGTGAAGAGCTTCAAGGCGGTGGTCGACGGCGAATATGACCACCTGCCCGAAAGCGCCTTCTACATGGTCGGCGGGATCGAACAGGCGGTCGAAAAGGCCAAGAAGCTGGCTGAAGAGGCGTAAGCAATGCCACTGCATTTCGAACTCGTGACCCCCGCCAAACTCGTCCGTTCGGAGGAAGTCCACATGGTAGTCGTCCCCGGTGCTGAGGGCGAATTCGGCGTGCTGGAAGGCCACGCGCCGTTCATGTCGACCGTGCGCGATGGCGCGGTGCAGATCTACAAGACCGAAGCCAGCGCGCCCGAGGTGATCGAAGTGCGCGGCGGCTTTGCCGAAGTCAATGAAAAGGGCCTCACCGTGCTGGCTGAACACGTCGAGGGGTAGCAATAGCTGCGCGGGGACGCACAAAAAACAGAAGGGGCGGGCCGATGGCTCGCCCTTTTTCATTTCGTCATTGCGAGCCGCGTAGCGGCGCGGCAATCCAGAGCGACACGTGGGCGCACTGGATTGTCGCGTCGCCTGCGGCTCCTCGCAATGACGAGAAAAGCAGCGCACCAAAATCAGATATCTCCCCTTCCCTTTCGCGCGCTCCCCCGGCACAACCGCATCCAGCAATTCCCCCAAGGAGAGGACGCGTGAAACTTGTCTCCACATTCGCATTGGCGCTCGCAATGACCATCGCATCAACAACTGGCGCAGCCGCGCAAGAAACCCCTGTCACCGGCGTCCCCGGACCCGAGCAGGATCCCTATATCTGGCTCGAAGAAGCCCGCAGCCCCGAGGCGCTGGACTGGGTCGCCAAGGAGAACACCCGCACGCTGGCCGCGTTTGAAGCTGACCCCCGGTTCGCGCAATTGAAGGCCGAGGCGCTGGCGATTTTCGACAGCGAGGACCGCATCCCCTTCGTCAGCTTCCGCCCCGATGGCTTGTATAATTTCTGGCAGGACAAGGCCAATCCCAAAGGCCTACTGCGCCGCACCAGCCTCGAAAGTTACCGCACCGACAAGCCGGAGTGGGAGGTCATCCTTGACGTTGACGCGCTCGCCAAGGCGGAGGGCAAGGAGTGGGTCTATCAGGGTTCGACCTGCCTGCCGCCCGCGCTCAATAAATGCATGATCGCGCTGTCCGATGGCGGCGAGGATGCCACCATCATGCGCGAGTTCGACACCGCGACCAAACAATTCGTCGAAGGCGGTTTCGTGCTCGATGCCAAGAGCCAGGGCGGCGTCAGCTGGATCGATGCCGACACGCTGCTGGTGGGCCGCAGTTTCGGTGACGGCACGCTGACGGAAAGCGAATATCCCTTCACCAGCCGGGTGTGGAAACGCGGCACCGACATCGCCGACGCACCCGAAATCTTCCGGGGTGAGCCGACCGACGTGTGGGCGGGTGCCAGCCTACTGCGCGACAACGCCGGCACGATCCACGCCCGCACCGCGTTTCGCGCGATCAGCTTTCACGAAAGCCTCTATTTCGTCGAAAAGGACGGCGCATGGCTCGCGCTCGACATCCCCAAAAAGGCCTCGCCTTACGGGATCGTCGATGGCCACCTGCTCTATTCGACCGATGAAGATTGGACGGTGGACGGCCAGACCTTCCCCGCTGACAGCCTGATCGCGGTCGATCTGGAGGAATGGAAAGCCGACCCCAACGGCGCGAAGAAAACACTGGTCTGGGCACCGGGCGAACGCCAGACCAAGCAGGGCGGCGCGGTCACCGGCAATGCGCTGTTCGTGACGCTGCTCGATAATGTCGTGGGCAAGGTGCTGGAGTTCAATTTTGACGGCGGCGAATGGGTCAGCCATCAGGTGGCCCTGCCCGATAACGCCACGCTCGGCATCGCGGCGTCGTCTGACGAGACCGACCAGATCATGTACACGGTCAGCGGGTTTCTGGAACCGACCACGCTCTATTACGCCGATGGCTCGGGCACGCCTGCGGTGCTCAAAACCAGCCCGGCCTATTTCGACCCCGCTGGGATGGAGGTGGAGCAGCACGAGGCGACCAGCGCCGACGGCACCAAAATTCCCTATTTCATCGTCAAGCCCAAGGGCATGGAGCTGGATGGCACCACCGCCACGCTGATGACCGGCTACGGAGGCTTCCAAATCGCGCGCCTGCCCGCCTATCTCGGCAGCACGGGCAAACTGTGGGTGGAAAAGGGCGGCGCCTATGTGCTTGCCAACCTGCGCGGGGGTGGGGAATTCGGGCCGAACTGGCACCAGACCGCGATTCGCGAGAACAAGCAGCGCACCTGGGACGATTTCATCACGGTGGGCGATGATCTGGTGAAGCGCGGCTTCACCTCGCCGCAGCATCTCGGCATTCAGGGCGGATCGCAGGGCGGCTTGCTGGTCGGAACCGCGTTTACCCAGCGGCCTGACCTGTTTGGCGCGGCGATTGTGCAGATCCCGCTGTTCGATATGCTGCGGTTCCACCTGATCGGGCGCGGGGCATCGTGGATCGGCGAATATGGCGACCCGCGCATCCCCGAACAGCGCGCCTGGATCGAGGCCTATTCACCCTATCAGAAGATCGTCGAAGGCGTGGATTACCCTGCGCCGTTCCTGTGGGCATCGACCGCGGACGACCGCACCCACCCCGCCCACGCACGCAAGGGCGCGGCGCGGCTCAAGGCGTTGGGCCAGCCCTATTACTACTTCGAAGACACCACCGGAGGGCACTCCGGCGGGGTCGATAATGATCAGCGCGCCAAGCTGCAGGCGCTGCAATTCATCTATCTGATGCAGCGGTTGATGGATCAGCATCGCGAATAGATTCGCCTCTCGCATAACTCAGACAGGGGCGGTTCCGGCAAGGGATCGCCCCTTTTGCGTTAGATAACGCAGGCAAACGTAACTATTTGTAAAATAAGCTGACACTTTGCCCTCAGCTCGTCGCAAGCGCGGCACGGGGCGGTTCGTCAACGCGGTTTTAACCATGTTCGGCAGCACCTTGTTAGGCCTGCTCGTCAACACTCAGGCCATCGGGGGCGATGACACGCACAGCTGACGAGGAACACAGTGATGGCCTATCCCAGAGACATGTCGATTGCCGATGCGATCAAGCAATACGGCCTGCCGAAAACCCACCGCGTGCATTGGTCCAAGGCGCGCAAGGATGACGTGGTGCGCGCCGTGCGCGACCGCGCTATCAGCTTTACCGAAGCCCGCGAACGATATCTGCTCAGCCGCAGCGAATTCGCGCAGTGGGAGCGTGAATATATCGCGGCGGGCGGCAAAGCCGCGCGGATGGAGGATGCCTGAGAAATGACGGGGATTCGCTGCGCTTAACTCCGTGGCGAGCCCTTTTTTCTCTCAGCTACGGCTTAGGCGCGGGAAGATCCCGGATATTTAGCTTTGCAAGATCCCCCAAAGGCGCGAACCAATCTTGCTCGCTCATACATCCGCTGAGCCGTTCTTGATGGTGTGTAGCTTTTTCAGCAAAGTCCGCTGATTCTTCGCTTCGAGCGAAATAAGAAACACAATGTCCTTCATAAAAAATAATTCGCTTCAAATCGCCATGGAAGTTCAATTTGCTCAGCAACATCGAGTAAATTAACCTCTATTGTAGAGTGTGGATTGTACTCCCCATGTATTTCAGTTAGCTTGAAAATAAATCCATTAAGTTGCTTGTTGGCAATGTGAATTGTATCTTCGAGCCTTTGGATTTCAGCATTAGCTCTCTCTTCCACTCGCTTTCGCTCTAATCGCAGGGTTGAAAGTTTATTCGAGATATCTTCCCAATCATACAAGCCAGTAATCATCGCTACCTCCGTGAACCCTACCTCATTACAATGGCCCCCTTTTGTTCTTTTGTCACCAGAATTTTCGGAATAATCCCCGTCTTTCATATCGATGGTGATGCCATCGAATTGCAGTAAGTTAAGGGAATTACAGGTGCTGCGACCCAACGGGCCAACTTACCGCGTCGGCGCGTCGAAATCGGCGGGCTTGTTTGCCACCCAGGCGACAAACTTGGCGATTGCAGGATTGTCGCGGATCACGCTCGCCTTGTCACCGATCCGCGCCAATTCATTATTGGTGAAGTTGGCGTGGATGGTCTTGTGGCAGATCGGGTGAATCGGCACCTTCACCTTGCCCTTTTTGGCCTTGGGCACCGGATGATGCCATTGCTCGATGTCGCCAAGCGGGCGGGAGCAGAGCCAGCAGTTGGGGTGGTCGCTCACTTCTTCTCCGCCGCTTTCTTCTTCTTCATCGCGTCGTGGAACCGATCCGCCCAGCCCGGCTTCACCAATTGTTCGGCGCGCACCATGCGCAGCTCTCCGGGCGCGACATCGCGGCTGACGGTGCTGCCCGCCGCGACAATCGCATCCGCGCCGATGCTGACGGGCGCGACCAGCGCCGAGTTCGATCCGATGAAGGCGCGCTCACCAATCACGGTCTTGTGCTTGAAATAGCCATCATAATTGCAAGTAATCGTGCCCGCGCCAATATTCGCGCCCGCGCCGATGGTGGCATCGCCGAGATAGGTGAGGTGGCTTGCCTTCGCGCCCTGCCCCAGCACCGCGTTCTTCACCTCAACGAAATTGCCGACGAAGCTGCCTTCTTCCAGCACCGTGCCTAGGCGCAGGCGCGCAAACGGGCCGACCTTGACCCCGCTCGCCAGCTTCGCGCCTTCGATGTGCGAATTGGCGCGGATCAGCACGTTGTCGGCAATCACCACGCCGGGGCCGAAAAACACGTTGGGTTCAATCGTGACATCGCGGCCCACCTGCGTGTCCCAATTGAAGAACACCGTATCGGGCGCGATCAGGGTTGCGCCTTCGTCCATCGCCCTGATGCGCCGCGCCGCCTGCCAGCGGCTTTCCGCAGCGGCGAGTTCAGCGCGGCTGTTGATCCCGGCAACTTCATCGGGCGTTTCCGCCACGATCACCGCGCAGGTGCGCCCGTCGGCAATCGCGATGTTGACGATGTCGGGGAGGTAATATTCGCCCTGCGCGTTATCATTGCCGACCCGCGCCAGCAGCGCGAACAGATCGCCCGCACGCGCCGCGATCAGGCCCGAATTGCACAGCCGCGTAGCGCGTTCGCCCTCGTCCGCGTCCTTGTATTCGACCATCTTGATGATGCGGCCATCATCATCCGCGATCACCCGGCCATAGGCGAGCGGATCGGCAGGCTCAAAGCCCAATACCACCGCAGCCGGGCTATCCGCGCCGTGCAACCGTTCCAGCATCGCGCGCATCGTCGCCGCCTTCACGAAGGGCACATCGCCGTAAAGCACCAGCACATCGCCCGCAAAACCCGCCAGCGCGCCCTCGGCCTGCGCTACCGCGTGGCCGGTGCCAAGCTGCGGTTCTTGCAGGCAGGTGGCCGCGCGCGCGCCCACCGCCGCCTCGATCTGATCGCGCCCTGCGCCGACCACCACCGCCAGCCGTTCCGGCCCGAGTTCTTCGACCGACGTCATCAGGTGATCGAGCATCGCCCGGCCCGCAATCGGGTGCAGCACCTTGTGCCTATCGCTTTTCATGCGGGTGCCCTTGCCCGCGGCAAGGATGATGGCGGCGAAAGGATGTGTCGTCGTGGTCATGAAAGCCCCTGTAAGTTAAGCCGCGCCTGCCAGCAAATGCTTGCGGTTTGAAGAAGCATCCGCCACCGCGCCTGGCCATGACGCAAATTCCCTTTGATGCAATCGGGTTCGACCTTGATGGCACCCTGCTCGATACCTTTCGCGATCTGGGCGCGGCAGTAAACCATGCGCTGGTGCTGGGCGGGTTTGATGCGGCACCGCTCGATACCTCGAAAGACCTGATCGGCGGCGGGGCCAAGATCATGCTGGCGCGCGCGGTGGAAGCGCAGGGCGGCCTGCCGGATGATGAATTCAAGCGGCTCTACAAGGCGATGCTGGCCTATTATGCCGAACACAACGCCGTCCACACCGCGCCCTATCCCGGCGTGCGCGAGGCGCTGGCAGAGCTGGCGGCGCAGGGGGTGCGGATGGCGGTCGTCACCAACAAGTTTGAAGGTTTTGCCCGCAGCATCCTGACCCAGCTTGATCTGATCGGCGCGTTTGAAACCGTGATCGGCGGGGATTCGATGGGCAAGGGCGATGATGGCCAGTTCCTTGCCAAACCGCACCCCGCCCCGGTGATCGCCGCGCGCGCTGCCACGGGCGACGGGCGATTCGTGTTCATCGGCGATTCGACCTATGATGCTCGTGCCGCGCAAGCTGCCGAAGTGCCGTTCGTCGCGGCTGCCTATGGCTATTGCGATGCGCCCCCGCACGAAATGGGCGCGGATGCGGTGATCGATTCGTTTGCTGATCTGATTCCGGCGCTCACACGGCTTTCGCATCGCGGCTGACCCTACGGCATCCGCCGCCTGACAGTTCGGCGGTTGCAAGCCACGCTTGAAAGTGCCACGCAGCGGCCACAAATCAGCTTTACGCAGGCGTAAACCGCGCCGCCCAGAAGCCGCATAGATCAAGGACAGGAGAACACACATGACCATCAACTTCAAAGACAAGGTTGCCATCGTTACCGGTGCAGGCGGCGGTTTGGGCCGGGCCTATGCGCTGGAACTCGCGCGGCGCGGGGCGAAGGTTGTGGTCAATGATCTGGGCGGCGCGCGCGATGGCACCGGCACCTCTGACGCCGCAGCGCAGGTCGTCGCCGAAATCGAAGCGATGGGCGGCGAAGCCATCGCCAACGGCGGGTCGGTTACCGAATACGAACAGATGGAAAAGATGGTCGCCGATGCCAAGCAGAAGTGGGGCGGCGTCCATGTGCTCATCAACAACGCGGGCGTGCTGCGCGACAAGACCTTCGTCAAGATGGAACCGGCCGACTTTGAATTCGTGGTCAAGGTGCACCTCACCGGCAGCGCCTTTGCCACCAAGGCGTGCTGGGAAACCTTCCGCGAACAGGGCTATGGCCGCGTGCTGATGACCGCGTCGTCCACCGGCCTGTTCGGCAATTTCGGCCAAGCGAACTACGGCGCGGCCAAGCTCGGCCTTGCGGGCCTGACCAAGACGCTGGCATTGGAAGGCGCGAAGTATAACGTGCGCTGCAACACCCTGTCGCCGGTCGCGGGCACCCGCATGACCGAAGATCTGTTCCCCGAAGAAGCGTTCAAGCTGTTCGCGCCCGAAAACGTGGTGCCTGCCGCGCTATTCCTCGTCAGCGAAGACGCGCCGACCAATGCGATTGTTGGCGCGGGCGCGGGTGGTTTCCACTCCTCGTGGACGGTGATGAACGATGCGGTGTGGCTGCCCGAAGGTGAACGCACGGTCGAAGGCTTTGCCGCGCATTGGGAAGAAATCAACGCCTTCACCAACCTGATCGCCCCGCAATCGGGCAGCGAACAATCGGGCAATATCCTGAAGGCGATGCAGAAAGTGACCGGAACGGGGCCGGGCAGCGCGCGCGGGTGATCCTGTCTATCCCCCTCCCTTAGGGGAGGGGGGCTTTCAATCCACCGCCTTCAGCAACCGCCGCTCCATCGGTGCGAGCACGCCCGCAAGGTCGTGGCCGCGTTTGAGCACCTGTCCGTGTTCGCCGAACAGCGTCCACATCCCCTGTTTCGCGCGCAAGGCAGGGCGTTTTTCGACCCGGGCCTGCGGGCGTTCGGCACTGCGGCGGAACGCGGCGAAGGTCGCGGAGTGGCGGTCAAAATCCATCGCGTAATCGCGCCACTGTCCGGCGGCGACCATCCGGCCATACAGATCAAGGATGCGCTGCAATTCGGCGCGTTCGAACCCGACCTGCGATGCTGCGTGGCCCGGAAACGCCACCACCTGCCCGGCATTCAATCCCATTGGCAACCCCATTGTGCCGGAAACATTAATTCCTGACTTCAATCCTTGGTTCCGCTTTTGAGCGGGGCCTCAGCCTCAACCGGCGCGCTGCGTTCTGCCAGCAGCGCCTTCATCGCCGCCATTTCTTCGCGCAGACCCGCGATTTCCGCCTCCAGCTTTTCCACGCAATCACGGCGCGGGCGGCCTTCGTCATCGCATGGAGAATCATCGCAAGGCGTGCCGTAGGGAATGAATTCCTTGATCCATTCCTCCGCCGGAACCAGTGTTGAACGCGCCTTCAGCCCGATCATCGTCGCGCCCGCAGGCACGTCTTCGGTAACAACCGCATTCGCGCCGACGCGCGCGCGTTCACCCACCACAATCGGCCCGATAATCTGCGCGCCCGAACCGATGATGACATTATCGGCCAAGGTCGGGTGGCGTTTTCCGCCCTTGCCGTTGGTGGGGTTGGTGCCGCCCAGCGTGACACATTGATAAATAGTGACATTATCGCCAATTTCGGCGGTTTCACCAATCACGGTAAAGCCGTGGTCGATAAACAGGTTCTTGCCGATCTGCGCGCCGGGGTGAATGTCAATCGCGGTCAGTGCCCGCGAAAAATGGTTCACAAACCGGGCGAGGAAATACAGCTTGGCGTCAAACAGCCAATGCGCGATGCGGTGCATCCCCAGCGCCAGAACCCCCGGATAAAGCAGGATTTCCCAGCGCGAACGCGGCGCAGGGTCGCGCGCGCGCACCGAATCCAGATAGCTGATCAGCTGTTCAAACATGACACCTTTATTCCCATCAAACGGCGCGTGATGCAAATCGCGCCTTACAGCAGACGTTGCTGCTCTGGCCCATGCAAGGCCTCCAGCGCGGCGCGCCACACCGACATGGTGGCGGGCACCTGTCGTTCAAGGCTGATGCGGTCAATCGCTGCGACCAGCGCTTCAATCCCGGCAAAGCTGCGGGTGGTGCGCGGAACGAGGTATTCCGCCGCCCCATCGGGCAGGCTCAGCCCGCGTTGTTCGGCGTGCGCATGGATCAACGCGCCCGCCATCGCATCATCGGGCGCGCCAATCGCCAGTTGCAACGATCCGCCGATGCGTGAGGCGAGATCGGGCAAGGCGATGTTCCACCCACCGCTTCCCTCGCCGCCATTGGCGACCAGCAACAATGCCCCGCCTTCGCGTGACCCGCCTTGCTGCACCGCGTTCCAGCGGTGGAACAGATCGGTTTCATCCGCCCGTTCGGCGTCGTCGATCACCTCAAGCCCGTCTGCTCCCGGCAGGCTCTGCGCCCAGCGGGCCAGCAGCGATTTGCCCGAACGCGGCGGGCCGGTCAGCACGGCGACGTGGAATGGCCAGCGCGCGGGGTCCTGCAACGCCTCGATCACCCCGGCATTGGCCGCGCCAATCACGATCCGCTGCGCGCCCGCAGGCCCGCGCCCGGACAACGGCAAGGCAATCTGCGACGGGAACGGGGTGTTCATCACCGCCAGCGCCTAACGGCTGATGGCGAGCGCATTCGCCCCTCGCCGCACGGTAAACCCGCGCGCTTCGAACGCGGCGGCCAGTTCTTCGAGCGTTCCGGCATAGCTCACGCTCATCACCGACGTGCCGCCAATCGCGGTGCTGGTCACGCCCAGCCCGCGCACACCGGCGGTGCCGCGCACTGTGCTCAGCAGTCCGTCAAACGTGGCGGCATCTGGGGTGGCAAACTGCACTGTGATGGCGCGCACGGTTGCTTCGCCCGGCACAGGGCCGCTAATCGGTAGGGCATTGGTTCCCGGAATTATCCCAGCCGCCGCCGCAGCAGCAGCAGCAGCTTCCTCGCGCGCCTTCACCGCCTGCCCGATCTCGATCAGGCGCTGGATTGCCGGATCAACTTCGCCAGCGCCGCCCAGCCGCAAGGTCGGATCGGGCTTGAGCTTACCCGCAGCCAGCGCGCCTGAAAAAATGCCGTCGATCCGTTCAACCGCGCGGCCCAGCATTTCCGGCACCTGATCCGGCCCATCAGCCGTCAGTGTGAAAGTTTCGAGCAGGCGGCTATCCGGGCCATATCGCGCGGTGAAGGTGCCGCTGACCGGCCCGCCGGGAAACTGGTGATCGAGCCGGGCAAACGCCATCAGCGCATCGGTTGCGCCATATTGGTCGAGCATACTGCGCCACCATGCCCGGCTGCGGCGGGTCGCCTGACCGAAATTGACCAGCAGCGAATCGCCCCCCGCCCCGCTCAGGCGCACGTAATTGATGCGGCTGGTACCGGGATTGAAGTCGGCCCAGGCCTGCTGCCACGGATTGCGTTGTTCAAAGGCAATGAACGCCCCGCCGCTTTCCATCGCCGGGATCAGCAATAACGGGGCCGACCGCGCCGCCTGCTCCGGGCCGCCAAGATAACTGCCCGCGCGCTGACGGTCGAACACCACGCCCAGCGTGGCGATATAGCGCCGCGGGCCCAGCCGTTCGCGCTCGATCACGATCGCGGATACCAGCCCGTCAAGCTGCCCGTCGGACAGTTTCGGCCCGCCAACCTTGGCCCACGCCTGCCGCTGCGCCTCACGCCATCCTTTGGCGCGGGCGTCCTCGGCGCTTTTGCCGCTGACATCGATGCTGATCCCGCGCACTTCGATATCGGCGCTGGCAGCGGTGGGCGCGATCCCGCGTTCGCCCGCCACCTGCGCCACCAACGCATAGGCCCCGCCGAGCAAGGCGAACGCCAGCACAGCGCCGCCCAGCCAGCGAGCCAATGGGCGGGCGGCATCATGGCCGGGAAGGGGAAGAGTCATGCTCATCGGGGAAATCGCGCGCCTTTTGCCCAAAGGCGAGTGGAATTCCAAGCGCGAAAGGCTAAAGCGGCGTGCATGACTGCCGGGAAAACATCAAATGGCGGGCCGGATGGCTCCTCCTACACCTATGCCGATGCGGGCGTATCGATTGCGGCTGGCAATGCGCTGGTCAAAGCCATCGCCCCGCTGGCCAAGGCCACAGCGCGCCCCGGCGCGACCAGCGAGTTGGGCGGATTTGGCGGGTTTTTCGATCCCAAGGCCGCCGGATATCGCGATCCGCTGCTGGTCGCCGCGAATGACGGGGTCGGCACCAAGCTGAAACTGGCGATTGACCATGACCGGCACGACCACGTCGGCATCGATCTGGTCGCGATGTGCGTCAATGATCTGATCGTTCAGGGCGCAGAACCGCTATTTTTCCTCGATTATTTCGCCACGGGCAAGCTGGAAAACGGCGTGGCGACCCGCGTGATCGCGGGCATCGCCACCGGCTGCAAGCAGGCCGAATGCGCGCTGATCGGCGGCGAGACGGCGGAAATGCCGGGGATGTATGCCGCCGGAGACTATGACCTTGCGGGTTTCTGTGTCGGCGCGGTCGAACGCGGCGAGCAGTTGACGGGTGACAAGGTTGCACCGGGTGATGTGTTGCTGGGACTGGCCTCGTCAGGTGTGCATTCCAATGGCTATTCGCTGGTGCGCAGGCTGGCGGCGGACAAGGGTTGGAAGATGGGTCGCCCTGCCCCGTTCGACCAAGACCAGTTGCTGATCAACGCCCTGATCGCGCCGACGCGGATCTATGTCGCAAGCCTGCTGCCGCTGATCCGCAGCGGTTTGATCAATGGGCTCGCCCATATCACCGGCGGCGGGTTGCTCGAAAACATCCCGCGTATCCTTCCGCAAGGCGCGCACGCGGTGGTCGATGCAAATCTGTGGCCGCAACCACGGTTGATGGCGTTCCTGCAAGCGCAGGGGCAGATCGAGCCAGAAGAAATGGCGCGCACCTTCAATTGCGGGGTCGGCATGGTGCTGGCCGTGGCGGCGGACAAGGTGGCCGAGGTCACGCTGCGGCTTGAAGCGGCGGGCGAGACTGTGTTTACCGTGGGCCGGATCGACGCGGGCGACAAGGGTTGCACCGTGCGCGGATCGGTGGAAACCTGGGCGGCCAAAAGCGATTGGAGCGCGACGCATCTTGGCTGAAAAAGCCCGCATCGCCATCCTGATTTCCGGCGCGGGCACCAATATGGCCGCGCTGCTCTATGCCAGCCGCATGGGAGATTGCCCTTACGAAGTGGTGCTGGTCGCCAGCAATGACGCAGCAGCGCCGGGGCTGGCGCTGGCCGCGCTGGAAGGCGCGGCGACCTTCGCCCAATCGCACAAGGGCATGACCCGCGCGGATCATGACGCGGTGATGGAAGCCGCTGTTAGAGACGCGGGCGCGGATTTTATCGTGCTGGCGGGCTATATGCGCATCTTGTCAGACGGATTTGTGCAGCGCTGGGCGGGCCGGATGCTCAATATCCACCCGTCGTTGCTGCCCAAATACAAGGGGCTGGATACTTTCGCCCGCGCCATCGCAGCGGGCGATAGCCACGCAGGCGCGAGCGTTCATCTGGTCACGCCCGAACTCGACGCAGGCGAGGTGCTGGCGCAGGCGCGCGTCGCGATTGCGAGCGATGATACCCCCGCAACCCTCGCCGAGCGGGTGCGCTTGGCCGAACATCAGCTCTATCCCCGCGCGGTGGCAGACTATGTGACGCGCTTCACGGACATCGCGGACGAATTCTGATGGTGCCCCGCTCCACCCCCGCCCGCGATCATCCACTGGCGCGCGGGGCGCTGGCGCAGCGGGCCAGTGATTTTTTGGGGAAGGCATGGGCCAATGGCTGGCTGCCGCCGCCGAACCTTGATCCCGACGCGCTGTGGGCGCTGGCGGCCAAGCCCTTTGGCGCGCAGGCTGAGGCGGTCGAACAGGGCGCGCGCGCGCCCGAAGACGTCGCCGATTTTCGCGAGCGGCTGCAACGCCTGTGCGCGGCGGTTGAGGCCGAGGCCGATCTCAACCCGCTGGGCCGCACGATGGCGTGGGGGCAGGTGTCGCGCGTGGTCAAGAACCGCCTCGCTTTCGGCGCGCTGTGGCTGAAGCGGCCCGAATTGCTCGAAACGCGCCTCGCCCCGCCGATCATCGTTATCGGCCATATGCGCAGCGGGACAACGCGCATCCACACCCTGCTGGCGGCTGACCCGGCGCATTCACACACCCGCTATTGCGATGCCTATCACCCGGTGCCCGCGCGGTGGGGCATGAACCGGGTCAAGGCGGCGGTCGAACTCGCCATGCTCGGCGCGCTCAATCCGTGGATGCAGGCAATCCATCCGATGGCTCCGGGCGCGGTGGAAGAGGAACTGGCGTGGATTTCAGCCGCGCTGCACCATTCGATCTACGAATCGCAGTGGCACATCCCGACTTTTTCCGCATGGAGCGAAGCGCGCGAAGCTGCGCCGATTTACCGCGAGATGGCCCGCATCCTGCGCACCGACGCCGCCACGCGCGCGCTGGCACCAAAGCCCCGCGTGATGAAGGTGCCCGCCTTTGCTGAGGATCTGCCCGCGCTGCTCACCGCGTTCCCCGACGCCCGTTTGGTGATTGCGCAGCGCGATCCTGACGCGGTGCTGCGCAGCGCGGTATCGCTGGCGGCGAACCAGATGGCGATGCAGTCCGATGCTTGCGATCTTGATGCGATTACAGCGCGCTGGCGCCGCAAGATCGCGCTGCGTGATGAGCGCATGACCGACGCGCTGGCCGGATGGCATGGCCCGGTCGCGCGGCTTGCCTTCGATGAATTGAATACCGATTGGGAGGCCGCGATCCGGCGCTGCTACGCCGATCTTGGGCTTGCGCTTACGTCTCAGGCACTGGCGGCAATGCGCAAGCGGATGGCGGCAAGCAAGGGCGGTCTGCACCACGCGCATTCGCAACAATTGGCGCGCTTTGCTGAGGCGGGCTAGCCGATCGGCGCTGTAATGTGGGATATAACGAAAAGGCCGCCCCTTTCGGAGCGGCCCTTTGCATTTCATCCGGCCTGAAAAATCAGCCGACGATTTCTTCATCCTTGAAGAAGAACGCGATTTCGATGGCCGCGTTTTCTTCCGAATCCGAACCGTGAACGGTGTTCTCACCGATCGACAGGGCGAGTTCCTTGCGGATCGTGCCGGGGGCAGCGTCCGCCGGGTTGGTCGCGCCCATCACTTCGCGGTTGCGGGCTACGGCGTCTTCGCCTTCGAGCACCTGCACCACCACCGGCTCGCTCATCATGAAATCAACGAGTTCACCAAAGAACGGGCGTTCGCGGTGGACGCCGTAGAAACCTTCGGCCTGTTCGCGGGTCATGTGGATGCGCTTGGACGCGACGACGCGCAGGCCGGCGTCTTCCAGCATCTTGGTAACAGCGCCGGTCAGGTTGCGACGGGTGGCATCGGGCTTGATGATCGAAAAGGTGCGGGTAACCGCCATGATTATGCTCCTGTGGACGTATTTTTATGGGGGATGTTGGCCGCGCCCGTAGATGCTGCGCTGCAAAATGGCAAGCGTCGCGCACGGTGTTCTCGGCGCCTGCCGTTTTCTTGATCGAGCAAATATGCTATGCAATGCAGCTTGGGGAATTGGGGGGGACACATGGAAAACGATTACACGCTATCGCGGCGGCGCTTTGCTGGCGCCGCACTAACCGCAGCAGGCATCATTGCGACCGGCGGCATCGCCCGTGCGGCGACACCAGCGCAGACGGCCAGCGGCCCGCTCGGCCCGTTCTATCCGATAATGCGTCCAGCCGATGATGATTTCGACATGACCATGATCAAGGGCAATACCGGGCGAGCGTTGGGCCGAGTCATCGAAGTCACCGGGCGCGTGCTCGACAGCCGGGGCAATCCCGTCCGCGGTGCCGAACTGGAATTATGGCAATGCAATGCCGCCGGTCGCTATGATCATCCGGGCGATATTGCCACCGCCCCACTCGATCCGAACTTCCAGGGCTTTGCCCGGCTGATCACCGGCCCAAGCGGCGAATGGCGGGTGATGACGATCAAACCAGCAGGCTATGCGAGCCCGATTGGCTGGCGCACGCCGCACATCCACTTCGACGTGCGTGGTCGCCAGCACCGGTTGATAACGCAGATGTATTTCAGCGAAGACCACGTCACCAACAGCAAGGACGCGCTCTATAACCAGCTTGGCGAGGACGCGATCACCGCGATGGCGGCCCAGCAGGCAGCAGATCGCTATCGCTGGGACATCGTGGTGAGCGACAGCTGAAGCTGGCGGCGATTATCCGCCGGTCTTGCTGCCGATGATGATCTGTCCGGTGGTTGCATCCTTCTGATTGTCGGTCGCGGTGATCGACATCGTGGAACCGTCGCGCTCGCGCTCTGCGCCGATCATCAGGGTGCCGTTGGTGTTCATTTCGATCTGGATCGCGAACCCGGCGGCCTTGGCCTGATCGCGGTAATGGGCGATGATTGTGTCGGCGGCGGCGTCTGCCTCGAACATCACCATTGTCCCCTGCCCACCGGGCTGGTTGACAACGGTGTTGGTGATCACCTTTGATCCGGGAAACAGGCTGAAACCGGCGGGCAGGCTGACCGGCACATCCGCGCCCGAACGCAAGGTGGCGGTGCCATCGGGCCCTTCGACCGTCATACTGGTTTCGCCGGTATCCTTGTCGATGGTGTATTCGGCGGTTTCGCCGTCCTTGGTAGTGAATTCACCCGAGGTTTCCGAACCGCAGGCGGTAAGCAAAAATGCCGCGCTGCTTGCCAATACCAATGCCACCTTACGCATCTGCAATCCCCCTCACATTACGCGCATCAATATCATTGATTCGGGTTGCTGCGGCAAGCCCTCAGCCTTTCTTGACCCAACGCCCGTCTTCCTGCGCGAAGTAGGCGCGTTCCACATCATCCTTGCCATCCTGCGCGCGCCATGCAGCCCGCGCGGCGGGTGCGGCATCGGGCGGGAACAGCAGGAACACGCGGGCAAAGCCGGGGGTATCGCGAAACACCCCGTCGGCAAGGATCAGGTGGCTCGCCCCGTTGCTGGCGGCAGGTTCAGCGGACAGCAGGATCGGTTGATCCGCCCCGCCGGTCGCATCGGCCTCACCATTGGCAAGGAAGCTCTCCGGCCCCGCCTGCCACAGCGCGCGGGCAATGGCGGCGCGCTGCTGGGCATCATCCGACACCACCAGCAACCGCGCGCCCTCCGCCAGCGTCCGCTTGGCGATCAGGGCGACAACCTTTTCGATAGGGTCGGTGGTGACTTGCCAGAAGTCCAACTTCATAGTTCTTGCTGTCCTACCGCTCCGCTATTTGAAGATGGTTATCCCTCCACCACATCGCGCACGAATTGTTCGAGCAGGCGCGCGCCGTATCCGGTTGCGCCTTTCTCCCACGAGTGGCCCGGTTTGGCCGCCCACACCATCCCGGCAATGTCGAGATGCGCCCACGGCGTGCCGTCCTTGATGAAGCGTTGCAGGAACTGCGCAGCGGTGATTGATCCGCCTTCACGCGGGCCGACATTCTTCATGTCAGCAATCTGCGAATCGATCAGTTTGTCGTAATTGGCACCCAGCGGCATCCGCCACAGCTTGTCACCGCTGGCCTTGCCTGCCGCGGCCAACTGCTCAGCCAGTGTATCGTCATTAGCGAACATCCCGCCATGTTCGTTGCCCAGCGCAATGATCATCGCCCCGGTCAGCGTGGCGAGATCGACGATCCGTGCCGCGTCATATTGTTCCTGCGCCCAGTGCAGCGCGTCGCACAATACCAGCCGCCCTTCGGCATCGGTGTTGAGCACTTCGACTGTCTGCCCGCTCATGGTGGTGACGATATCGCCGGGGCGCTGCGCCTTGCCGTCGGGCATATTTTCAACGAGGCCCATCACGCCGATCACATTGGCCTTGGCCTTGCGGGTGACGATGGCCAGCATCGCGCCAGCCACAGCGCCTGCCCCGCCCATGTCCCACTTCATGTCTTCCATGCCGGGGCCGGGCTTCAACGAGATGCCGCCGGTATCGAAGGTGACGCCCTTGCCGACGAACACGGTCGGCTTTTCGTCCGCTGCGCCGCCGTTCCAGCGGATCGCGATCAGTTTCGATTCGCGTTCCGACCCGCGCCCCACCGCAACCAGCGCGCCCATGCCGAGCGCTTCCATTTCGGCCTCGCTCAACACGGTGATGTCCGCGCCCGTCCCGGCGAAGGCTTTCTGACAGGCGGCAACAAAGGTTTCGGGGTAGATCACATTGGGCGCTTCGGTCACCAGATAGCGGGTGAATTCGACGCCCTTGGCCAGCGCGGCTTCGCGTTCCCACGCGGCTTCGGTTCCCGCGGGGGCATTGATGACGTGCACGGTTTCAAGGCTGGGGCGCTTTTCAGCCGACAGCTTGGTGCGATACTTGTCGTGCCGCCAGCCGCGCAGCCTGAGACCGAGCAGCACCGCCGCCGCATCGTCCGCCGACAATCCCGCCTGCCCCAGATCGAGCGCCATCGCACGCTCGGTCGAAACCAGATATTTCGCCGTCAGCGCTGCGCCCGCGCGTTCGCAATCGAGCCGCCGGTCGGCCCCGTCAGCCTCCCCCGCGCCCGCCAGCGCAATCCGTTTCACCGCGCCTTCGACGCTAGCGAAACTTTCAAACACCTGCCCCGCGCGCCCGGAAAAGCGCGATGCCGCCGCCCCTTCAACCAGTGCCGCGTCCAGCCCGGTCAACGCCGCCCCCTGATTAACCACGCGGGCGTGCAGACGGACGGTGGAAGGCGGGGTGGAGGTGAAAATTATCTGCATGGGTTCTCCGCAATTTTGTGGTCGACGCGCCGGATCGGCATATGCTTTCGCGCGGCGCAACAGCAGCCCATCGGGCACTTACCAACAAGCGCGCGCGACGGGCCGCAAACGCGATTGCGATTAGGCGCGAGCAATGCAATAGGCAAGGCCATGTCGGGAGGCTCGTTGAATGGATCGCGCAGCGCCGCGCGCTATGGCCTGCGCCTCCCGGCGCGGGGCGCGGTGCCGTGTGCAGTGCTGGGCTTCACGCTGATCGCATTGTCCGCGCCTGTGGCCGCGCAGGAACCGCCGCCCGTCGAGGCCGCTGAAACAGCACCGCGCGCAATCGATTTCGAAGCGACCCAGATTGCCTACGACAAAGAGGCCGAAACCATCATCGCGCGCGGCAATGTGATCCTGCGTTCCGAAGACCGATCCGTGCGCGCCGATGAAATCACTTGGGATCGCCGCACCGGCCGGATCATCGCCACCGGCAATGTCCGCCTGGTGGACGAAACGGGCAACCAACTGTTCACCGATCAGGTCGAACTGACCGAAACCTTTGATACTGGTGCGATGTCCGAATTGCTGATCGCGCTACGTGCGGGCGGCAGGCTGGCTGCGCGCTCAGCCGATCGCGACGAAAACGGCGTGGCGATTTTCACCGACGCTGCCTACACCGCCTGCCCTGTCATCGACCCGCAAAGCTGCGCGCAAGACCCCAGTTGGCGTGTCACCGCCGACCGCGTGATCTACGACCAGAACCAGAACACCGTGCGCTTCAAGGGCGCGGTGCTCGAACTGTTCGGTGCCCGCGTCCTGCCGATGCCGGGCCTCTCGCTACGCACCGATGGCAAGGCCACGTCGGGCTTTCTGGTTCCCGACGTGCGCATCTCGCGGGTTAACGGTCTGGAACTGAGCAGCGAATATTACGTGCGCGTGGCCGACAATGCCGATCTGACATTGGGGGCTTTTGCCTTCACCAAGGTCGCGCCGATGGCCAGTGCCAAATGGCGGCAACTGACCGACAAGGGAGCCTATCAGATCACCGGTTTCGTTACGTCCAGCGACCGGCTGACCGATCTGACCGGCGCGCCAAGCGTAGAGCGCGATCTGCGCGGCTATATCGAAGGCAACGGCCGGTTTCAGCTCTCGCCCGACTGGAGCCTGACCGGTTCGTTCCGGCGGGCGAGTGACCGCACCTTTTTGCGGCGCTATGATATCAGCCGCGATGACCGGCTACGCTCGACCGCCAATCTCGAACGCATTACCGATCTGTCCTATCTGTCGATTGCCGGCTGGGCGACGCAGACGCTGCGCATCAATGCGCAGCAAGGCCAGATCCCGGTCGCGCTGCCCGCGATTGATTACCGCCAGAAACTCGCCAATCCGGTGCTGGGCGGCGACCTGCAGTTTCAGGCCAACAGTGTCGCCTTGCTGCGCGATGATGGGCAGGATACGCAGCGCGCCTTTGCCGGAGCGCAGTGGAACCTGCGGCGGTTGACCGGCATGGGTCAGGTAGTCACGCTGACCGGGCTGGTGCGCGGCGATGCCTTCCACACCAACAACACCGATGCGACTACCACCCTAAGCTATCGCGGCAACGAAGGCTGGACCGCACGCGGGGTTGCCACCGCTGCGCTTGATATTGAATGGCCGTTTGTAGGTCAGGCGTTTGGCGGAACGCAGGTATTCAAACCGCGCCTGCAATTCGTCGCCACCCCCAATATCCGCAACCTCGCCGTGCCCAACGAAGATTCGCGCGCGATCGATCTTGAGGATTCAAACCTGTTCGCACTCAACCGCTTCCCCGGCTATGATCAGGTTGAAGACGGCACGCGGATGACCTGGGGGGTCGACTGGGAACTGCAACGCCCCGGCTGGCGGATCAAATCGACCATCGGCCAATCGTTCCGGATCGAAGCGGAGTCGGATGGTTTGTTTCCCCAAGGCACCGGCCTGTCCGAACGGGTATCGGATTTTGTCGGGCGCACCGAAGTGCGGTTCCGCGACTTCGTGAAATTCACGCACCGCTTCCGGCTCGACAAGGATAATGGTGCGATCCGCCGTAACGAGATCGACGCGGCGGTCGGATCGCGCCGCAACTATCTAGAATTCGGCTATCTCCGGCTCAATCGCAACATTCAAACGGTCGAAGACCTGCGCGACCGCGAAGAACTGCGCGCCGCCGGCCGGGTTGCAATCGGGCGCAAATGGTCGGTGTTCGGATCAGGCGTGTTCAACCTGACTGATGCCGAAGATGACCCGATCTTTATGCCCGACGGATTTGAACCGATCCGCACCCGGCTGGGCTTTGCCTATCAGGATGATACGATGGAATTCGGCGCAACCTGGCGGCGCGATTTCATCACTGCGGGCGATGCGCGGCGCGGCAGCACGTTTCAGGTATTCTTCGCACTGCGCAATCTGGGGTTCCGATAGCGCACACGAATTGGCAGCGCGGATAAATCGGTCTAAAGGGCTCGCATCGGATAGCGAGCCGTGCTCTGACCAAGGTCGGGCAAGGCTCAGCTTCCATTCAGCCCTGTTATGAAAGGGCTGGGCGTGCGTGACGGGTTGCGCAGAATTTTTCGACCATAAGGCGGGATTGATCGAGTGAGTGTGAAGCTGTTTTCCAAAATACTTTTGGCCAGAACCGCAGCCACGCTGGGGGCCGCTGGCCTTATCACGCTGGCGGTAATGCCTGTTTCTGCACCGGCGCAAACCGTGGCGGTTCCCACGGCTGACAATCCGTTTGGCCTGCCCGAAGATATCACCCTGTTCGGCAAGGCTGACCCTGACCGGCGCACAGCTATGGCGGTGGTCAATGGGTTTGTGATCACCGGCACCGATATTGATCAACGCGTCGCATTGATTACCGCTGCATCCGAAACCGAGATTTCCGATGAGGAAATGTTGCGCCTGCGGGTGCAGGTGCTGCGCAACCTGATCGATGAAACGCTCAAGATCCAGGCCGCTGCCGCAGCCGAGCTGCCCGTAAGCCCGGCCGAGGTAGAGCAGACCTATCAGCAGCTCGCGGGGCAAAATTTCGGTAGCGAGCCGAAGAAGATGGACGAGTATCTAATCTCCATCGGATCGTCCCCCGCGGCGCTCAAACGCCAGATCGAAGGCGAAGTGGCGTGGGAAAACCTGCTGCGTCGCAACATCATGCCATTTGTCAATGTCTCGGCCGACGAAGTGAATGACGTGCTCCAGCGACTCAACGAAGCCAAGGGCACGGACGAATACCGGCTTGGCGAGATATTCCTTTCGTCCACGGCGGAAAACCGCGCTGCGGTGCTCAACAATGCGCAGCAGATCATGGAGCAATTGCAAGCCGGGGGCAGCTTTGTCGCCTATGCGCGGCAGTTCTCCGAAGCGACCACTGCGGTGGTTGGCGGCGATCTGGGTTGGGTACGGCTGGGACAATTGCCACCACAACTGGCGACCGTAGCCCGCACGATGCAGCCCGGACAATTGCAGGGGCCGGTCGAAATTCCCGGTGGTTTTTCGATCCTGTACCTGATCAACAAACGCCAGGTGCTGATGCCCGATCCGAACGAGGCACTGCTCAGCCTCAAGCAGATATCGATCAGCTTTGACCCCGGCACCACGCAGGAGCAGGCCGAAGCCAGGGTCACGCAATTCGGTGCCTTCGTCGAATCCTTGCGTGGTTGCAGCGATGTTGATGCGGGCGCAGCCGCGATTGGTGCCAATGTCGTATCGAACGACCAGATCAAGGCTGCCAACCTGCCCGAACAGTTGCGCGCCCTCCTCCTCAACCTCCAGATCGGTCAGACGACTCCGGCGTTCGGCTCGGTCGAGGAAGGCGTGCGGGTGTTGATGGTGTGCGGGCGCGATGACCCTGCAGATTCCGGCGCGCCAACCTTCGCTGCGGTGATGGACCAGATCGAAGAAGAGCGCGTCAACAAGCGCGCCCAGCGTTACCTGCGCGATCTGCGCAACGACGCCTATATCGAGTACAATTGAGCGCGGCGCCCAAATCTCCGCCCGGCCCGCTGGCGATTACGCTCGGCGATCCAGCCGGGATCGGGCCTGAGGTCATCCTTGGCGCGTGGGCGCGGCTACGGGCAGAACGGCGCGCGCCGCCCGCCCTTGTGGTCGGCGGGCCGGAATTGCTGCGCGCGGCGGCTGAACGACTGCGGATTGACTGCCCGATCGTGCCGATTGCCGATCCAGTCGAGGCGATCGCCGCTACGGCTGTAGGACTGCCGGTCTTGACCGGGCTTGATGGGCCCTTGACCCCCGCTAGACCCTCTCCAGACGGCGCCAGACTGGCGCTTGCCTCGCTTAACCGGGGGGCAAAATTAGCGCTGACCGAGGTCGCTGTAGGGCTGGTGACAGCGCCGGTGGCTAAGGGTGCCTTGGCCGCCATCGGCTGGGATTATCCGGGGCAGACCGAATTTCTCGCCGACGCCTGCGGCATGGGCTGGCGCGATGCGGTGATGATGCTGGCGGGGCCATCTTTGCGCACCGTGCCGCTGACCGTCCACGTGCCGATGGCCAAGGTGCCGGGGCTGCTTTCGTCCGACCTTATCACCCATAAGGCGCGCATTGTCGCAGCCGGATTACGTCGCGATTTCGGGGTGTTGGCCCCGCGTCTTGCGATTGCGGCGTTCAACCCCCACGCCGGTGAAGGCGGGCAATTCGGGGATGAAGAAGCGCGCGTGATTGCGCCCGCCATCGCCGCCTTGCAGGCTGAAGGGATCGCCGCCTTCGGCCCCGTCCCCGGCGATGCGCTGTTCACGCCAAGGATGCGCGCCACCTATGACGCGGCGCTGTGCATGTATCACGATCAGGCGCTTATCCCTCTGAAAGCATTGGAAGTTGATGAAGGCGTCAATGTGACGCTGGGCCTGCCGATCATCCGCACCTCGCCCGATCATGGCACCGCCTTCGACATCGCGGGCAAAGGCGTTGCCGATCCCGGCGCGATGGCGGCTGCGATTGTGATGGCGGCGGACATGGCGAAGGCGCGGGCGGCGGCGCGTGCCTGACCTTCCCCCGATCCGTGAGGTTATTCAACGCCATGGCCTCGCCGCGTCCAAGGCATTGGGACAGAATTTCCTGCTCGATGAACAGCTTCTGGCGCGGATCGCGGCGCTGCCGGGCGATCTTGCGGGCGCGCAGGTGCTCGAAGTTGGCCCCGGCCCCGGCGGGCTGACCCGGGCGCTGCTCAGGGCCGGAGCGCGCGTCACCGCGATCGAAATGGACCGTCGCTGCCTGCCCGCGCTGGCTGAACTGGGGGAGAGCTTTCCCGGACAACTGACTGTAATCGAAGGCGATGCGCTCAAAATCGATCACAACGCAGTGATGGATGGCGCGCCGTTCCACGTCTTGTCGAACCTGCCTTACAATGTCGGCACCGCGCTGTTCGTGCGCTGGCTATCGGGGGAAAGCTGGCCGCCGCTATGGCAATCGCTCACCCTGATGTTCCAGCGCGAAGTGGCCGACCGCATCGTGGCCGCGGCAGGCGACGATGCCTATGGCCGCCTCGCCGTGCTCGCCCAATGGCGCAGCGACGCACGGCTGGCGATGAAAGTCCACCGCAGCGCCTTCACCCCCGCGCCCAAGGTGATGAGCGCGGTTGTCCACGTCACCCCCACCGCGATGCCCGACGGGGTTTCTGCCCGACTGCTCGAACGGTTGACCGAAGCCGCCTTCGGCCAACGCCGCAAGATGCTGCGCCAGAGCCTGAAGGGCGTGCCGGGCGCGCTGGAGGCGCTGGCGGCGCTGGGGATCGACGAGACGCGGCGGGCAGAGACGGTGAGTGTGGCGGAGTTTGTGGCGGTGGCGCGGGCCTTGGTGAATAACCGCTAGCGGCCACATGGCTGCTGTCCTTCGTCATCCCAGCAAAAGCTGGGATCTCAGGCGGCCAGCGCAGCACCTTGTAGCCCTGGGCCCCAGCTTTCGCTGGGGTGACGCAGATGGGCAAAAACTACCCACTTTCCGAGTTGCCTTCGTCGCGCTTGGCAACGGCGCGTCTTAGCCTTGCCCCTTCGCCACCTGCCGCCACGCGTGGAGCAGCGGTTCGGTATAGCCGCTCGGCTGGTCCACCCCCTTGAAGATCAAGTCCTTTGCCGCGCTGAACGCCGCGCCGTCTTCGTTCCCCGTCAGCGGCACATAGAGCGGATCGCCTGCGTTCTGGGCATCGACCTTGGCGGCCATGCGGGTGAGCGAATCCATCACCTGCGCTTCGGAAACCACTCCGTGCAGCAGCCAGTTGGCGATGTGCTGCGAGGCAATGCGCAAGGTCGCGCGGTCTTCCATCAGGCCGACATCATTAATGTCCGGCACCTTGGAACAGCCCACCCCCTGATCGATCCAGCGCACCACATAGCCCAGCAGCCCCTGGCAATTATTGTCGAGTTCCTCGCGCAGTTCCTCGTCCGACCAGTTCGCGCGCCCCGCCAGCGGGATCGCCAGCAGCGCGTCCAGCCCCGGCGCTTCGGGCAATTCCTTCTGCACCGCGAACACGTCCACCGCGTGATAATGCAGCGCGTGCAGCGTCGCGGCGGTGGGGGATGGCACCCACGCGGTGTTCGCACCCGCCTTTAGGTGGCCGATTTTCTCGACCATCATCTGCCCCATCAGATCGGGCGCGGCCCACATGCCCTTGCCGATCTGCGCCTTGCCCGACAGGCCGTGTTTGAGGCCGATAGCGACGTTCCTTGCTTCATAGGCGCGCAGCCAGTCAGACCCCTTCATCGCGCCCTTGCGCAGCATCGGCCCGGCGCGCATCGACGTATGAATTTCGTCCCCGGTGCGATCAAGGAAGCCGGTGTTGATGAACACGATCCGGTCACGCACCGCGTGGATGCAGGCGGAAAGGTTGGCGCTGGTGCGGCGTTCTTCGTCCATCACGCCAACCTTGATCGTGTGGCGCGGCAGGCCGAGCAGGTCTTCCACAGCATCGAACAGATCGTTGGTGAAGGCGCATTCTTCCGGCCCGTGCATCTTGGGTTTGACGATGTAGATCGATCCGCAACGCGAGTTGCCGTAGATGCCGTGCCCCTCGACATCGAGCGTGCTGATAGCGGAGGTGAACACCGCGTCCATGATGCCTTCCGGCACTTCGGAGCCATCTGAAAGCCGGACCGCCGGGTTGGTCATCAGGTGGCCGACATTGCGCACGAACAGCAGGCTGCGGCCGGGCAGCTCGTGGGTGGAGCCATCGGGGGTGGTGTAGGACTTGTCGCCCGCCAATCGCCGGGTGAGCGTGCGCCCGCCCTTTTCAAAACTTTCCTCCAGCGTGCCGCGGATCACGCCGAGCCAGTTGGCATAGGCGGCAAGCTTGTCCTCGGCATCGACCGCAGCGACCGAATCTTCGCAATCGGCAATGGTGGTGAGCGCGGATTCGACCATGATATCGGCGATCCCGGCGCGATCAGTCGCGCCGACAGGAGTGGTGGAATCGAACACCACTTCGACGTGCAATCCATTGTTTTTGAGCAATACACCCTTTTCAGTCTCGCCAATATATTGCGCCGGATCGGCCAGCGTGATGCCCTCGCGCGCGATCAGATCGGCCCAACTGCCGCGTGCGAGCGGGAAAGAGTCGTCAAGAAACTGCCGCCCGCGCGCGATCACCGCCGCGCCGCGCGCCGCGTCATAGCCGCCAGGCTGCGCCGGGGGCGCATCAAGCGCATCGGTGCCGTAGAACGCATCATACAGGCTGCCCCAGCGCGCATTGGCCGCATTCAACAGAAACCGCGCGTTGAGGATCGGCACCACCAACTGCGGCCCGGCCATCGTGGCGATCTCGGGATCGACATTCTGCGTGCCGATCTGGAAATCACCGGGCTCGGGCACCAGATATCCGATGCTTTCGAGAAATGCCTTGTAAGCAACTGGATCATGTGGCTTTCCAGCCCGCGCGACGTGCCATGCGTCGATCTGCGCCTGTAATTCATCGCGCCTCGCCAGCAGCGCCGCATTGCGCGGGGCAAACTCCGGCAGCAGCGCGGCAAAGCCCTGCCAGAACGCCGCAACATCGCGGCCCAGCGGAGTCAAAACTTGCGTTTCAAGGAAAGCCGCCAAGCGGGAATCAATCGCAATTCCGGCGCGGGTGGTCATGTCAGTCATTCAAGTCCTCGTGGTGCTGGCGTGGGGCAGACCTGGGGAGGAGAGGACGGCTAACCCTATGGCGCAGGCCTGCGCACTTTGCAACGGGTTGGACTGGCGCGCACACGCGGCTAGAGGTGGGGGATGACCGCGATCACACCGTCCGCCTTCGATGCCGCCGCCATGCTGGCACAGGTGCAGGCGTGGAGCGCGATCAACACCGGCACCGGCAATCTTCCCGGCCTCGCCCAGCAGGCCGCCGCGCTGGTCGAGGCATTCGCCGCGCTGCCCGGTACGGTGGAGATGATCGCCCCCGCCCCCGTCACCGCGATTGCCGCCGATGGCAGCGCGTTCGACAAGCCCCACGGCCAGCATCTGGTGGTGCGGGTACGCCCGCAGGCCAACCGCCGCATCCTGTTGACCGGGCATATGGACACGGTGTTCGCCGCCGATCACGCCTTTCAACACCAGCGCTGGCTGGACGATCAGACGCTGAACGGCCCCGGCGTGGCCGATATGAAAGGCGGGATCGCGGTGATGCTCCACGCGCTGTTGGCGTTTGAGCAGACCGCCAGCGCATCCAGCCTCGGCTATGATGTGCTGATCAATGCGGACGAGGAAACCGGTTCGCTGGCGAGCAGCGCGCTGATTTCCGAACTGGCAGCAGGCAAACTCGCCGCGCTGACCTATGAACCGGCCGCCCTGCCCGATGGGACGCTGGCGCATGAACGCGGCGGCACGGGCAATTATTCGATCACGATCACCGGCAAGTCCGCCCACGCCGGGCGCAACCCGCATGAAGGGCGCAATGCGATTGTCGCCGCCGCCGATCTGATTCTGCGGCTGAAGGCACTGGAGCGTGATGATCTCACCATCAACCCGGCCAAGCTGGAGGGCGGCGCGGCGAATAATGTCGTGCCCGACCATGCGGTATTGCGTTTCAACATCCGCCCGAAATCGACCACGGCGATGGAAGGGTTCGAGCGTGATCTCAACACCTTGCTGCGCGATATTGAAACCGTTCATCAAGTCACTACCCATCGCCACGGAGGCGTGACCCGCCCGCCCAAGAAGGTCGATGCCGCCGCGCAAAAGCTGTTCGATCTGGTGCGCCAATGCGGTGCCGAATTGGGGCAGGACATCCGCTGGCAATCGACCGGCGGGGTGTGCGATGGCAATAATATCGCGGCCTGCGGCGTCCCGGTGGTCGACACCATGGGCGTGCGGGGCGGCGCGATCCACAGCCCTGACGAATATCTGATCGTCCCCAGCCTTACGACCCGCGCGGCGTTATCCGCCCGCGTGATAGAGCGCCTCGCAATGGGCCATTTAGAACAGGGAGCAATATCGTGACCTTCCGCCTGCGCGCCGCGCGTGCCGCCGATCTTGAGGCGCTCTACGAAATGGCCAAGCTGACCGGCGGGGGCTTCACCAACCTGCCGCCAGACCGCGCCGCATTGAAGGCCAAGCTCGAACGCGCCGAGGCGGCCTTTGCCCGCGAGGCCGATGAGTTGGTGGACGAACAGTTCGTGTTGGTGCTGGAAAACGCCCGCACCGGCACGGTGCGCGGCACCTGTCAGCTGATGACCAAGGTGGGCCAGCGCTGGCCGTTCTATTCCTATCGCCTCAACACCCTGACGCAATATTCGCAGGAACTTGACCGCACGGTGCGCGCCGAGCTGCTCAGCCTCGTCACCGACCTTGAGGGATCGAGCGAGGTCGGCGGATTGTTCCTCCACCCCAATGAACGCGCGGGCGGGCTTGGCCTGTTGCTCGCCCGGTCGCGTTATATGTTCGTGGCGATGCACCGCGCGCGGTTTGCCGATCGCCTTCTGGCGGAGCTGCGCGGGATCATTGACGAACGCGGCGGATCGCCGTTCTGGGACGGGGTCGCCGGCCGGTTCTTCGGGATGAGCTTTCAGGACGCGGATTATTTCAACGCGATCAACGGCAACCAGTTCATCGCTGATCTGATGCCCAAACACCCGGTCTATATCGCGATGCTGGATGATGATGCGCGCAGCGTGATCGGCGTGCCCCACCCCACCGGGCGCGCGGCGATGCGGATGCTCGAAAACGAAGGCTTCCGCCACGATGGCTATGTCGATATCTTCGATGGCGGGCCAACCATGGTCGCGCATACCGATGATGTGACCAGCGTGAAGGGCAGCGTGCGGGCAAGCGTGACCGCGCTTTCAGCCAGCGAAGGTGAACGGGCGATCCTTGCCACCGGCCAGCTCGGCACCTTCCGCGCTTGCTTTGGTGCGCGGGTGCTGGACGCAGACGGCGGCATCGCAATCGATTCGGCCAGCGCTGATCTGCTTGATGTGAGCGAGGGCGATACCGTGTGGAGCGTGGCGCGGTAATTTTCCCTCGTCATCGCGAGGAGCGCAGCGACGCGGCGATCCATGGCCCGCCCGCTTGCCGCAAGGTTCGATCATGGATTGCCGCGCGACCTTGCGGTCGCTCGCAATGACGGGATGGACACAGGAATGCTCACCGAAATCAATTTCGACGGAATCGTTGGCCCCAGCCACAATTATGCCGGCCTCAGCCTCGGCAATATCGCCAGCGCCAGCCATGCGGGCGATCCGTCTTACCCGCGCGCGGCGGCGTTGCAGGGGGTGGCGAAGATGCGCGGAAACCTCGCGCGGCTGGGTGTGCAGGGGTTCCTGCTACCCCTGCCCCGCCCCAACCATGCATTGGCGCAGGCGCTGGCATTGGACGGCAGTGAGCCGCCGCAATTGCGCGCCGCGCCGTGGTCGGCATCGTCGATGTGGACCGCCAATGCCGCTACCGTCAGCCCCGCCTCGGATACCGCCGACAGGCGTTGCCACCTGACGCCGGCCAACCTCGTCACCATGCTCCACCGCGCGCAGGAATGGCCCGATACCAAACGCCAACTGGAGGTCGCATTCGGCGATTCGCGGCACTTCGCGATCCACGATGCCGTGCCGCGCAGCTTCGGCGATGAGGGCGCGGCCAATCATCTGCGATTGTGCGAAAGCCACGCTGCGCCGGGTGTCGAGGTGTTTGTCTATGGCAAAACTGGCGGGCGCTTCCCCGCGCGCCAGCACGAACAGGCCAGCCGTCTTGTCGCTCGCCGCCACGGGCTTGATCCAGCGCGCACGGTGTTCATCGAACAGAACCCGGCTGCGATTGAAGCAGGCGCGTTCCACAATGATGTGGTCGCGGTCGCCAATGGCCCGGTGCTGTTCACCCATGCCGAAGCCTTTGCCGACCAGCAGCTGGCCTATGACGCAATCCGCACGGCCTTCCCTGCGCTCGAAGTGGTCGAGGTGCCGTCGAGCGCGGTCAGCTTGCAGGAAGCGATCCGCACCTATCTGTTCAACGCGCAGCTTCTCACGCTTCCCGATGGCAGCATGGCGTTGATCGTGCCCGAGGAATGCCGTGAAAGCGCCAGCGTATGGGCTTGGGCGCAAGCGATGCTCGCGAGCAATGGCCCGATCCGGCAGGTGATCCCGGTCGATGTGAAACAGTCGATGGCAAACGGTGGCGGCCCGGCCTGCCTACGGCTGCGGGTGGTATGCGCGCCGGATACCGTCGATCCGCGCTTCCTGCTTACCGAAGCCAAGGCCGATCTGATTGAACGCACCATCGCTGCGCATTGGCCCGAACAGATCGATCCGGCTGATCTGGGTTCGGAAAATCTCGCAAACAGCGTCATTTCGGCACGCCTCGCGCTGCTGGACACGCTCAATCTGGCCCAACTTGGTTAACGCGTTTGCACATTTCCCGACGCTGAGGGTAAGGTTTCCGCATTATTAACGTGACTCTGCACAGGCAGGGCCGCCAAGGATCGGAACACGCGATGCTGCGCAAACTTGGAAGGCTGTTCATTATCAAGAACCGCTTTGAGGCGTTCGCGATCATCTATGCGCTGGCACTTGGCGCAACGGCGCGGGGCAGCGCCTATCTGACCGAATATCCCGGCTTTGGCGGCAAACTGCTGTTTCTGGCGACCACCGGGGCGGTGTTCCTCGGCGGGGCGAAGATCCTCGATTGCATCCGGCTGGAAAAAGAACTGGCCGAACTGCGCGGCGAAGGCGCAAAGTCCGAATAGGGCTGTTGCCTGCGCCCGACGTAGTTCACAATTGCTGTAAAGGTGGGGGTTTCTGTTGCTAGCTACCCCCGGAGCCCCGGAATCCGTTCTGTTGCCCGGTCGGTCCAACCGCGCTTTTTAGCCTAATAATATCAGGGCGTTAGCCCATCAATTACGCAGCGATTGCGAGTGCTTCGTTATCGTTGGCACTTATGGTTTTTGAGCCTTATGCGGGTTACTCAGCCCGGGCAAAAACTACGCTTTTCAACACACGTCGATCCTGGTTCGGCCCCATCAGAACTGGCGAAAATTCGCCGTTTCTGGTGGAGCCGCCGGGTACTGCCCCCGGGTCCGTTGCATCTATTGCACGCAGCAATTTATCGCCATAGTCGGTTGCCCGACACCGCCGATATAGCGCGCCAATCCTGAATGTGAAGTGAGCAGCCCTATTGTGCGTTCCCGCGAAGGCGGGAACCTCCCGGCAAATTAGCGCCAAGCCTTGGGAGGCCCCCGCCTGCGCGGGGGCTCACACAGCAAAGGTTATTTCTTCAACGCGTCGCGAATTTCGGTCAGCAGTTCCACCTCACTCGGGCCAGCCGGGGCTGCCTCTTCGGGCTTGCTGAACTGCGCGCTCACCTTGGTCACATACCGCACCATCAGAAAGATGATGAAGGCGAGGATCACAAAGTTGATCAGCACCGAAATGAACGCCCCCAGCCCGATCACATTTGCGCCCGCTTCGCGCGCTGCGGCCAGCGTGGTGCCATCCGCAACTTCGCCTGACAGCACCAGGTAGCGATCCGAAAAATCGATATTGCCAAAGATCGCGCCGACCACCGGCATGATGATCTCGTCAGTCAGCGATTTGACGATTGCGCCGAATGCCGCGCCGATGATCACCCCCACGGCCAGGTCCATGACATTGCCTTTGGCGATGAAAGCCTTGAAATCCGATAGCATATTGATCCCCTTTATCCACTATTCTGCCCTTCTGGCACTCCACTTGCGCGCTGCCAAGCGCCAAGCTTTCCGCAGCCCGCCGCTTGAACCCGCAAAGTGGTGTGCTATATCCACAATACAGGAGTTGCCGCGCTGTCCGCTATCGGGGGGTCAGCGCCATCAGGAGGGATCATTTCGATGAAATTCACCACCATGCTGCGCGGCGCATTGGCCGCTGCCGCTGCGCTTAGCCTTGCGGCCTGCGGGATCAATTCGGTCCCCGCGGCTGAGGAGGAAGCCAAGGCCAAGTGGGCCGATGTCGAAGCCCAGTTCCAGCGCCGCGCCAATCTCATCCCCAACCTTGCTGAGATTGTGAAGGGCGCGTCTGAAAACGAACAAACCATCCTGCGCGAAGTGACCGAAGCGCGCGCCAAAGCGACCAGCGTCAATGTTACCGGCGATGATCTGAATGACCCGGCCAAGATGGAGCAATTCGCTGCCGCGCAGTCGCAGATGAGCGCCGGGATCGGGCGTCTGCTGGCCAGTTTCGAAGCCTATCCGCAGATCAAGTCGAACCAGAACTACCTCGCGTTCCAGAGCCAGTTTGAAGGCACCGAAAACCGCATCGCGGTGGCGCTGCGCGACTACAACGAAGCGGTGCGCAAATATAACACCACGATCCGCACCTTCCCCGACACCATCGGCGCGAACATCATCCACGGCGCGGAACCGATGGTGCCTTACAAGGCAGTGACCGAAGGCGCCGAAGTGGCACCGACGCTTGATATGACGTCGAATTGATCGGCGTGTTTCGCCGCCTTGCAATAGTGCTCGCGCTGGCGGGGGTGTGGCTTTCCGCGCCCCTCGCCGCGCAGCCGCAATTCCCCGAACTCACCGGGCGGGTGGTCGATAATGCCGACATTCTGACGCCCGAGGCCGAAGCGCGGCTGACCGCGAAGCTGGAAGCGCTCGAAACCCAATCGCAGCGCCAGTTGGTGATCGCCACGGTTCCCGACCTCAACGGCTATGACATATCCGATTACGGCTATCAGCTGGGGCGCGCCTGGGGGCTTGGCGATGAAAGCCGCAATGACGGCGCGCTGCTGCTGGTTGCGCCCAACGACCGCAAGGTGCGGATCGAGGTTGGCTACGGGCTTGAAGGCTATCTGACCGATGCGCTGTCGGCGTTGATCATCCAGAACCAGATCCTGCCCGCTTTCCGCGACGGGGATTTCCCCGGCGGGATCGAGGCAGGCACCGATGCGATCATCACCCAGCTGCAATTGCCCCCCGAAGAAGCCGCGAAGGTCGCTGCCGAAGCGGGCAAGAAACGCGCAGGCGACGGCGGATTTCCCGTGGGCGTGCTGATCTGGCTGGCGTTCATGGTCTTCTTCTTCATCCTGCCGATCATGTCCGGGCGCAGGCGGCGGCGCAAATATCGTTCCAAGGGCGCTGGCCCGTGGGGCGCGCGCGAAGGTTCGCTGGGCCGCGACATGGGCGACACCGCCCGCGACATTATCCTGTGGGAAGTGGGCAGCGCGATTTTGCGCGGCGCGCTGTCGGGCGGCGATGATGATGGCTGGGGCGGCGGCGGCTTTGGCGGTGGATTCGGCGGCGGCGGAGGATTTTCCGGCGGCGGTGGTTCATTCGGCGGCGGCGGCGCATCGGGGGGGTGGTAGAAAATGGCCTATCTTGATGAAGCCGGGCGCAAGCTGGTGGCTGACGCCGTGACCGCAGCCGAGGCGCAGACGTCGGGTGAGATCGTGACCGTGCTGGCTGACCGATCCGACGGCTATACCGATGTCGCCTTGCTGTGGGCGGTGGGCGCGGCGTTCACCGTGATGAGCCTGTTCGCAGCCTTTCCGCTCCCGTTCCTTGACCTGTGGGATCGCCTGATCGGCGGCTGGGGCCATCAATGGAGCACCGGCGAGCTGGCCAGCATGGTGATCGGGTTGGGGCTGCTCACCTTCCTTGCAGTGATGCTGGTGCAGCAGTGGGAGCCGCTGAAGTTCCTGCTCATCCCCGGCCCCACCAAGACCATCCGCGTCCACGCGCAGGCGGTGCGCCAGTTCAAGGTGGGCGCGGATCGCCGCACCACCGGGCGCACCGGGGTGATGATCTACCTGTCGATGCGCGAACACCGCGCGGAAATCATCGCCGATGAAAGCATCGCTGCGGTTGTCTCCGCCGAGGTGTGGGGCGAAGCGATGGGCGATATGCTGATCGAAATCCGCAAAGGCCGAATTGCCGAAGGGTTGGCGGTGGGCATCGGCGATGTCGGCTTTGTGCTAGCACAGCATTTCCCGCGCGGCGCGGATGATGTGAACGAACTGCCTGACCGCCTGATCGAGGTTTAGGTTCCCTCCCCTCAATTCGCGCTTGACCCGTTCGCCCTGAGCCTGTCGAAGGGCCACTCTTCACTTCTTGTCCAACGCTGAAGAAGGGCAATCCTTCGACAAGCTCAGGATGAACGGGGACTCTCATCTTGCAAAAAGACCGCGACGCTGACCTGCCGGAACAGGTGATGTGGGAAGGCCGCTTTATCACCGCCAAGAAACGCGGGCGGTGGGAATATGTCGGGCGCGCACGCGGCATTCGTGCGGCGGTGATCATCGCGCTGGATGATGATACCGACGGCACCCGCCACGTCATCCTTGTCAGCCAATACCGCGTGCCGCTGGGCCGCTTCTGCCTGGAGTTGCCGGCCGGTCTGGTCGGCGATGATGCCGGCGGCGAAGGCGAAGATGCACTGACCGCCGCCGCGCGCGAGCTGGAGGAGGAAACCGGCTACCGCGCTGCGCGGCTGGAGGTGCTGGGCGAATTCTATTCCTCACCCGGCATGGTGTCCGAAGCTTTCACCCTGCTGCGCGCGCGCGACCTTACCCGCGTCGGTGAAGGCGGGGGGACTGAAGGCGAAAACATCACCGTCCACCGGGTCGCCTTGCGCGATCTTTCGCGCTTCGTCGCCGAATGGCGGCGCGCGGGCCACGCGGTGGACGTGCGCATCGCAATGTTACAAACACCGGAATATTTGGGAGAGGATTGAATTATGGCAGGACGGGTAGCGGGCAAGCTCGCATTGGTAACCGGCGGGGCGCAGGGGCTGGGCCGCGCGCATTGCATCCGGCTGGCGCAGGAAGGCGCGCGGGTGCTGGCGACCGATATCAACGCTGCGGGGGCGCAGGAAACAGCGGCGCTGATCAATGCCGAAATGGGCGCGGGCACCGCCTTTGCTATCGCGCATGACGTGACCGATCCGATGCAGTGGGAAGCAGCGGTGGACGCCGCGCGCGAACACCTCGGCGGGCTTAACGTGCTGGTCAATAATGCCGGGATCGGGGTTGCGGGCAATATCGAAACTTGCGATTTTGCCGATTGGCAGCGCTGTTTCGACATCAACGTCAATTCGATTTTCCACGGCTGTCAGAAAGCCCTGCCGCTGATGCGTGAACACGCGCCCGGGTCGATCATCAATATCTCGAGCATCGCCGGATTGATCGCGAGCGATACCATGCCCGCCTACAATGCCTCGAAGGCGGCGGTGTGGATGCTGTCGAAGTCGATTGCGCTGCATTGTGCGAAGAAAAACATGAACATCCGCTGCAATTCGGTGCATCCGACCTTTATTGACACGCCGATCCTTGACGGGACCGCCAAGGCGGCGTCGCTCGACAAGGGTGTGCTGCTGGAAAAGCTGGCGCGTCAGATCCCGCTCAAATTCGTGGGCGAGCCCAACGATATCGCCAATGCGGTGCTCTATCTGGCGAGCGACGAAAGCCGCTTCATGACCGGGGCTGAGTTGAAACTGGATGGTGGCATCTCGGCGATGTGAAACCCGGGCAGCGGGAGTCTTTTTCTCTCGCGGCAGATTGCTTCGCAATCGCCTGCCGAGGGGGCGGCCTTCCGGCCGGCGGGCGGTCGCCCTTGCGGGCCTTGCAAGGCCCGAACTGGGTCATTCCGCTCCGCCTGTCAGCCGGTTGGCTCAATCCGCGATCAGCGCGACAGCGAGGTAGATCAGCACCGGGGCGCCGAAGCCGAACAGGGTGGCGGCGACAAAGCCGATCCGCACCAGCATCGCATCAATGCCGAAATAATCGGCAATCCCGGCGCACACGCCGAAAACCTTGGCGTTGGTCTTGTCGAGGTGGAAGCTGGCGCGCGGCGGCTTGCCACCGGGGGTGTTGGTGATGTTGCTCATGTCAAAAATCCCTCATATCCGAATAGTGAAGCAGGCGCGGCGGGTTACGCCATCATGCCGGGGCTGGCGGGGATGATCGCATAGGCGAAGCTAGCAACCGTCAACACGACAGCAAAGGCGGCAGAGACGAAGCGAGCACTGGTTTCGGGGCCGAACATGGGAAATGATCCTTTTATGAAAGTTGGGTGAGGTCAGGCTCAGGCAACAAGGCCGGGGCTGGCTGGCACGATCGCATAGGCAAAAAACGCGGCCGAAATGACGACCGAGAAAGCGGCGGCGAACAGACGGTTTGAAACTTCTTGGGCAAACATGGTGGTAACTCCTTGGTGTATTTTACTGTCCTGCGAGACCATCCCGGGGACGCAGAACACTTTGCACGGGCCGTGCCAAACTCGAAAAATGGCTGATTTGCGCCGTTTCCTTGCTTTCACCCCTGTGACAACCCGTTCAGGCAAACGAAAGCTTGGGAATTTACACCAAGGATTGGGATTGCGGATTTCAGGCGTGCCGCACTGGCCAAATCGCGCCCCTGTGCTACCCGCGCTGACACGATGGCGCTCAGCAAAATCAGCCTTGAAAATGTCCGCAATCACGCCGCGACCACGCTGGCGGATACGGCGCATTTCAACCTGCTGGTGGGCGAGAATGGGGCAGGCAAGACCAATCTGCTCGAAGCGCTGTCGTTGCTGGGGCCGGGGCGCGGGCTGCGGCGCGCCAACCTTGGCGAGGTGGCGCGCAGGGCTGCGCCGGACGACCCGCCCCTGCCCTTTGCCATCGGGGCGAGCCTGACCGAAGCGGGCACCATCTCCGCGCGGCTCGGCACCTATACCGAAGCCGGGCAGCCCGGACGGCGGCTGGTGCGGGTCAACGGCGCACCCGCCAGCGCGGCGAGCCTGGCGGAATGGCTGGCGCTAAGCTGGCTGACCCCGGCGATGGACGGATTGTTCACCGACAGCGCGGGTGCGCGGCGGCGGTTCATCGACCGCATGGCGCTCGCCATAGCGCCCGACCATGCGCGGCGGGTGAATGCGCTGGAGTCAGCCTTGCGCGAACGCGGGCGCGTGCTGGAAAGCGGCGGCGATCCGCATTGGATGGACGCGGTGGAGGCGCAGGCGGCCGATCATGGCGCGGCGGTGGCGCGCACCCGCGCCGCACTGGTGACACGATTGGCGGACGAACTTTCCGCCCTGCCACCCGAACCCTTCGCCCGCCCCGCGCTGACCTATCGCCCCGGCGGGCCGGTGGACGAGGTGGCGCTGCGCGCAGACCTCGCCCGCAATCGCCCGCGCGACCGGGCGGCGGGGCGCGCGCTCACCGGGCCGCAGCGCGATGAATTGGAGGTGGTGATGGCCTCCACCCGCCAGCCCGCCGCATCCTGTTCCACCGGAGAGCAAAAGGCGATGCTGATTGCGATCACGCTGGCCCACGGCGTGCTGGCCTCGGCCGGGCGGCCCAGCGTGCTGCTGCTCGATGAAGTCGCCGCGCATCTCGACCCGGTGCGCCGCGCCGAGCTGTTCCGCCGGTTACGCGAAGGGCGGGCGCAGGTGTGGATGACCGGCACCGAGCTTGCCCCCTTCGACGCGATCAGGGGCGAGGCCGCGATCTGGCGGGTCAGCGGGGGGGAAGTGGAAAAAATGTGAGTCCCCGCGCAATGACGAATTACTTCTTCTCCGGCAAAGCCTCCGCAACCTCGCCCAAAGTCGCCGCGACCAGCCGTTCGATCCCCTCTGCCGTGGGGTGGATGCGGTCGGACTGGAACAGCTTCGGCTCGCGGTAAATGTTGTCCAGCCAGAACGGGATCAGGTCTGCGCCATATTCGCTGGCAAGATCGCGGTAGAGCGCATCAAACTGCGCCTGATATTCCGGCCCGTAATTCGGCGGGCTGCGCATTCCCATCAGCAACACCGGAATATCGCGGGCGCGCAATTCATCGAGCATCTTGGCCAGATTGGCCTTGGTTTCATCCGGCGACAATCCGCGCAACAGATCATTCCCGCCCAGTTCAAGGATAAACAGATCGGGCTTGTGATCCTGCGCATCGAGCGTGAAGGCCAGCCGTTGCAGGCCCGCGGCGGTCGTATCGCCCGAAATCCCGGCATTGGTGATCGCGGCGTTGATGCCTTTCACCCGCAGGGCCGCTTCCAGCCGCGCCGGGTAGCTTTGCGCCGGATCGAGGCCGTATCCGGCAAACAGGCTATCCCCAAAGGCGATGATCCGCCGTTCCGGCCCCATCACCGGGATCGCTGGCAGGGCTGCTTCCCCCGCCGCAGCCGCTGCGGGAGCGCGGGTCGCATCCTCGCCCGCGCTGTCGCTGCACGCTGTCAACACCAGCGCAAACGCGCCAAACCCTGCAATATTCGACCAACCGCGCTTGTGCATCCGTGAACCTCCCCTGCGAGTAACTTGCCCGCACCCCACCAACTATGCCATCGGAAACCTGTGACAAGTCCCTCTCTCGCAATCAGCGCCCGCAACCTTACCCTCACCCTCGGCAGCATTGCCGCGCCGGTCACGATCCTGCGCGGGATTGATCTGGACATTGCGCGCGGTGAGGTGGTGGCGCTGCTTGGCCCATCGGGTTCGGGCAAGAGCTCGCTGATGGCGGTGCTGTCGGGGCTTGAACGCGCCAGCGGCGGCAGCGTGACGGTGGCGGGCGCGGATTTCGCCGCCTTGTCCGAAGATGGCCTTGCTGAAGCGCGCCGGGGGCGGATCGGAATTGTGCTTCAGGCGTTCCACCTGCTCCCCACGATGACAGCAGCCGAAAACGTCGCCACCCCGATGGAACTCGCCAGGATGGCCGACGCCGCGCCGCGCGCGCAGGCGGAACTTGCCGCTGTCGGCCTTGGCCACCGCACCGGGCATTACCCCACCCAGCTTTCGGGCGGCGAACAGCAACGCGTCGCCATCGCCCGCGCCACCGCGCCGCGCCCTGATCTGATCTTCGCTGATGAACCGACCGGCAATCTTGACGCCGCCACCGGGGAAGAGATCATCAACCTGTTATTCGCCCGCCGCGCCGAAACGGGGGCAACGTTGCTGATCATCACCCACGATGCCAGTCTCGCCGCGCGCTGCGAGCGGGTGTTGACGATGGCCGACGGGGTGATCGTATCGGACACAGCGCCAAGCGCAGCCGACGCAGCATGAGCCTGCCGCTCAAGACGGCGTGGCGCATTGCCCGGCGCGATCTCAACGCCCGGTTCCGGGGCTTGCGCTTGCTGTTGGTGTGCATCTTCCTCGGCACCGCCGCGCTCGCCGCGATCGGCACGCTGACATCGGCGATCGAACGCGAATTGGCTTCATCCGGGCAGGAGCTGCTCGGCGGCGATCTCGAAGTCGAAATCTGGCAGCGCGACCTTGCCCCCGATCAACGCGCCGCGCTGGAGGAATATGGCGAGGTTTCGAGCGGATTCCGGTTGCAGGCGATGGCCAGCACGCCGCAAGCCGCCGCGCCGATTGAACTAAAGGCCGTGGACGCCAAATGGCCGATGTTCGGCGCGCTGGTGCTGGCTGACGGGCGCAAAGTCGGCGCGCCTTCGGGCAACAACGCATGGATTGCGCAAACCGCGATAGACCGGCTCGGCATCGCAGTGGGTGACAGTTTCACCGTCGGCACCGCCACCCTGACAGCCGCTGGCGTGATCAAGGACGAGCCTGATCGCCTGTCAGAAGGGTTCCAGCTTGGCCCGACGGTGATCGTCGCGCAAGGTGTGCCTGCCGCCGCCGGATTGCTACAGCCCGGCGCGCTCTATCAAAGCAAACACCGCGTCGCCTTCGCCAATCCCGCGCGCGATCCCAAGGCGGTTGAGGAGGCGTTGACAGACGCCTTCCCCAATGCCGGGTTCGATATCCGCACCCGCGACCGCGCATCGCCCAGCACCGACCGGTTCGTGCGGCAGATGAGCGATTTCCTCACGCTGGTGGGGCTGGCTGCGCTGGTGATCGCGGGCATCGGGATTGCGGGCGGGGTGTCGTCCTATCTCGATCAACGCCGCACCAGCATCGCCACTCTGAAAGTGCTGGGCGCGACATCGGGCGATATCGTGCACATCTATGCAATGCAGATCGGGGTTGCGGCGCTGGTGGGGAGCCTTGCCGGGCTGGCCACGGGCGTGTTGATCACCCCCGTGCTGGGCGCGGCGTTGCAGGGGCTGCTGCCGGTGGAAAGCGGGTTTATCATCGCCCCGGCCCCGCTAGCGCTGGCGGCGGCCTATGGCTTGCTGGTCGCCTTTGCATTCGCCGCTGCGCCCTTGCTGCGCGCGCGCAGCTATCCGGCGATGGCGCTGATGCGGTCGGGGATTGTGCCGCTGGGGCGTGACAGGCGCGCGCTGATTGCCACCGGTCTGGGGATCGCCGCGATCTGCGCGCTGGCGCTGCTGACCACCGCGCAGCCGCGCCTTTCGGGCGGGTTCCTGATCGGTGCAGGCGGCGCGCTGGCGCTGTTGGCGGGGCTTGGCTGGGGCATCCAGCAACTCGCCCGCCGCGTGCCGCGTCCGGCCAATCCCTTGTTGCGCAGCGCATTGTCGAACATCCACCGCCCCGGCGCGCCGACCGGGGCGCTGGTCACGGCGCTGGGGTTTGGCCTTGCCGCATTTGTGCTGCTGGCCGCCGTGCAAAGCGCGATTGACGGCAATATCCAAAGCCGCGTGCCGCGCGATGCGCCCGATTACTTCGTGCTGGACGTGCCGCGCGATAAAGAGCCGCGGTTCTTCGATCTGATCCAGCAGGATTTCCCCAAGGCCGCGATCCGCACCGTGCCGACCATGCGCGGCGCGGTGCTGGCTTTCGGGCCTAAGGACGCGATGGTGCGGGTTGCCGATCTGGATCAGATTCCCGACGGCGCGTGGGGCCTGCGCGGCGAACGCGGGCTGACCTATTCGGACACGCTGCCGCAGGGCAACCGCGTAGTGGCGGGCGAATGGTGGAGCCCGATGCACGATGGCGAGCCGCTGGTGTCGATGGACGTTGATCTGGCCAAGGCCGCCGGGCTGGAGGTGGGCGATTACATCACCGTCGGCATCCTCGGCGTGGAACGCACCGCGCGGATCGCTTCCTTGCGTGAGATTGACTGGGAAAGCATGGGGTTCAACTTCCTGCTGGTGTTCAGCCGCAATGCGATCAGCGATGCTCCGCACAATCTTTCGGCCACGATTGATCTGCCCGCAGGCGCGGATAGCGACGCGCGCGGACGGCTGCTGCGCGCATTGGTAAGGGAAATGCCGTCGAGTTCGGTGATCGAGGTCGGCAGCATTCTGGACGAGGCGCGCACTATCCTCGATCAGGTGAGCCTGGCGACGCTGGCGGCGGCGGCGGTGACAGTGCTGGCGGGGCTTGCAGTGCTGATGGGCGCGATTGCTGCGGCGCGCGCGGCGCGCACCTATGACACGGTGATGCTGCGGGTGCTAGGGGCGAGCCGGCGGCAGATATTGCTGCTGCAACTGGCCGAATATGGCCTGATCGCAGGCGTGCTGGCGGTGGTTGCACTGGGGCTGGGATCGGCGCTGGCGTGGGTGGTAATCACCCAGCTGTTCAGCTTTGACTGGCTGCCCGATTGGGGCCAGGTGCTCGGCGTTCTCGGATTTGGCGTGGCGCTGGTTCTCGCCTTCGCCCTCGCCGGATCGCTGCCGCTGCTGCGGGCGAAACCGGCGCAGGCGCTGCGGGAGCTGTAACCCCCGGCAGCGCCCGCGCGGGCGGCCTCAGGCGAAAACGTATCCGCCGTATGAGTCTTTGGGATCAGGGCCATAGCGGTTGGGGCCTACCGTTCCCGGCAACATCAACGGCACCAAACCGGCGACAAGATATAACCAGCCTGACATGTTGCGATCATGCATCCGCCGCACAGTTACCGCTAGCAAGGGAATGAAGGAGGCTAATATATACAGACCGAGGAGGGCCAGACAGATCATAGGAAGGCTCATCCAGTCTGTAGTTATTTCCAAGTATGCGGCAGCTAATATGTTCGGATCATCAGGTAGTGCCATCGTCACACTCACGATCGTGTAGATGAACGGTGTTATCAGCACCAGCGTCACCACCGAATTGAGGAGCTGAAACATCCAGTATTCCATTCGCCGCGAACGCCCATGAAAATCGGCATACCGTTTAAACGGCAAAATCATCCATCGCATAATGTGATCGTCCTTGCACTCAAGAAGCCTCGGCAAATCAACACAATCGTGCCCGCAACGCAAACATAAAAAAAGCCCCGCGCATCAACTGCGCGGGGCCTTCTCTTTTGCTTGTCAGCCTTAGCGTGGGCTCAGAACTTGAAGCGCACCACCCCGCCATAGGTGCGCGGCTGGTTGGGATAGCCCGAAACCGTTCCGGCCTGCGCGACGCCATCAAACACCGTGATGATGTACTTATCGTCGAACAGGTTGCGCGCAAACGCCCCGACTTCAAGCCCGTTGTCCAGCGCCAGTGTCATCGAGGTGTTTACCAGATTGACTTCGCGGTTGAATATCTGGGTGTTGCCCAATCCTCTATTGAATGTCGGCAGGCCGTTATTGATCGGCGTGCTGCTTTCATGGTTGAAATCAACGCGCGTGATCAAACGGTTGCCGCTGGCTCCAAATTCGTGGGTATGGGTTGCCGAGGCAACAAGGCTCAAATCAGGAACCCCGCCAACAGACTGCCCCGAAAGATCGCCCAGCACACTGCCCGGGAAACTGTCGAACTTTGAATCGAGGTAGGTCGCAGCAAAAGTCAGCACCAGGCTTTCGGCTGGCGATACCGTCGCATCGAATTCAAAGCCCTGAACAGATTGCTTGCCCGCATTTTGCAACGCAAAGCCAAGACCGGTGAACGCAAGGCTCTGGAAGCCGTCGATGGACTGATCGAACACTGCCAGGTTAAAGCCGACGCCATCCCACTGCGCCTTGACCCCAAGTTCGTAAACCTCTGCCTCTTCAGGACCGGCAAAGCGTGTGCCAGTGGTCAGGTTCGGTGTCGCCAGCCCCGCATCGATGATCGGCGATGATGGGGCAGCAAAGGTCGACACGCCCGGGCCCGGGGTAAAGTCAGTCAGTAGTGGGCGGCTGTCACGCGACAGGTTGACGGAGCTCGCCTTGAAGCCTGTCGCGTAGCTGGCGTAAACGTTGACCTCGTTCGACACCTGGTACGCCACGCGCAGCAAGTACGAAAAATCGTCATCGCGCGTGCGCCCGTCTTCAACCGCGTTGGGCACGTCCGGGAACGGTGTCTGGAATTGCAACGCCCTCAGACCAAGCAGCGGGTTCACGGCCGGATTGGTAGCAGCAGCAAGCAGTCCTTGCTGATTTGCGGTCGGCAGAGCCTGGAATTGTGCCCGGTTGGTGACAGCTCCACCGGTCGCGCCGATAATGAACGCGTCCACCAGATTGATATTCGCCAACGGATCGAGTGCGTTGAAATCAGACGTGAAGTCCTTTTCATCGTCGGTGTAGTTGAAACCGGCGGTGAACACGAGGCCATCGAGCGGTTCAAAATCAACGGTGCCAAAGATCGACCATGACTTGTTGTCGACCGTGAAGGTTTCGCTGGTCAGGAGGTCACCACCAAAGATGCTGCCGTTCGGCAGGCCGAGCCCGGCTTCGGCTTGCCCGAGCACCGCGTTGCCGACAGCGATACGCTGGGCACCAGTCGGGTTGGGTGGCAGCAGCGCAGCGGGTGCTGCCTGGAACGCGGCAAAATCGCGGAAGTCGGCGCCTACAGTCAGGAAGCTGTCTTGTTCGATTTCTTCGTCAAAATAAAAGCCGCCCAGCAGAAAGTTGATCGGGCCGTCAAAGTCTGATGCAATGCGCAGTTCCTGCGTAAATGTATCCACTCCTTGATCGCGCGATTCATTGACGAGATCGGCGCTGGTAAAGTCAACGTCCTGCAAGAACGAATTGTTCAGCTCGCGATAGGCCGTGATTGAAGTGACGGTAAAATTACCAAACGACCAGTCAATCTGGCCCGAAAAGCCGTAGTTCTCGTTGTCATTCTCCGGAATCACGTTGAGGAAATTGTCAAAGCTGAAGAAGTCGGTCGGGAATTGCCCGCCGACTGCGCCAATGGCACCCGCGGTTATCGGGCCGACAACAAGGTTGCTGGTCTGGCAGCACACTTCTTCGATTTTCGAATAATCGCCGATCAGACGGATTTTGATGTCAGCCGTCGGCTCAATCAACAGGTTGCCACGGACCGACCAGCGGTCACGATCATTGATTTCCGCGTTGTCGAGGTTGACGATCCGGCCAATCCCGTCGCGTTCCTGATAGGATCCGTCGACCGAAAAGGCGATATTGTCTGTGATCGGGCCGGTCAATTCACCGCGCAGGAAAATCTGGTCGAAATTGCCATAAGTCGCTGAAACCTGACCGCCGAATTCGTATTGCGGTTCCTTGGTCACAACCGAAATCACACCCGCGCTCGCATTCTTGCCGAACAAGGTCGATTGCGGCCCGCTCAGCACTTCGATGCGCTGAATCATGTTGAGATCGGACAGTGATGAGGCTGAGCGTGACCGGAACACACCGTCGATAAACACACCGACCGAAGGTTCGATCCCGAAATTGTTGTCGCCGTTACCGAAGCCGCGGATGATGAAGGTCGTTGCAGATGACGTCTGCAACTGGCTCACGCGAAGCGATGGCACCACGGTTTGCAGATCGAGCACGTCACGAATTTCTGCCCGCTCAAGCGTTTCACCGCTGGTCACCGAAACCGAGATCGGCGTTTCCTGCAGCGTCTGCTCGCGCTTGGACGCGGTCACGATAATGACGTTGCTGCTTTGAGGGGCATCGACTTCGGGCGCCTCATCTTGCGCAAAAGCGACACCCGGTGCGCCCAAGGCAAAAGCCGCTGCACCAGCGAGCAGGGTCAATCGGTATGATCCGGCAAAGCCGGTGGTGGTCGAACGCATGGAAGCTCCTCTCCTAAATCCCGCGACCCCGGCGCCGGTTAGGGCCCGCATCTCAAGATGCGTTCTCTCCCGTGGTCGTGCAGCGGCGGTGATAAGCGAGTGTTGCGCCAGCGACAAGCCGCAGAACCACGCTTTTCCAAGGCAAAACGGCAGATTGTTGCGCAAGAGTCACACTGCCACGCCTACGGCCCATCGCTTCGTAAAGCCCTGCGCTTGCCCCGCGCGCGCGCTTGCGCTAGGCGGCGCGGCAATGTTGCATCGCAGCACTCCGGCGCGTCTGCGGCCCATGCCGTAGCGTCAAGGTCTGTCGCTAACTCGCCACAAACACCGCCTAACGCATCGTGCCCGGCGCGCGCTGCCCGTATTTCATGCACCGGACGCCCCGCGACCGGCTTTTTTACCGGAAGTTTCCCGAATGTCGTCTGCCCTGAGAAATATCGCGATTATCGCCCACGTTGACCACGGAAAGACCACGTTGGTTGATCAGTTGTTCCGCCAATCGGGCACCTTCCGCGAAAACCAGCGGGTCGAAGAACGCGCAATGGATTCGGGCGATCTGGAAAAGGAACGCGGGATCACGATCCTTGCCAAGTGCACCAGCGTCGAATGGCATGGCGCAGATGGCACCACCACGCGCATCAATATCGTCGACACCCCCGGTCACGCCGATTTCGGCGCCGAGGTGGAACGTATCCTCAGCATGGTGGACGGCGTGATCCTGTTGGTCGACAGTGCCGAAGGTGCGATGCCGCAGACCAAGTTCGTGACCGGCAAGGCACTGGCACTGGGTCTGCGCCCGATTGTCGTCGTCAACAAGATCGACCGTCCCGATGGCCGCCCGCAGGAAGTGCTGGACGAAGTGTTCGATCTGTTCGTCAGCCTTGATGCTGCCGACGATCAGCTCGAATTCCCGGTGCTCTATGCATCGGGCCGCGATGGCTATGCCAGCGAAGATCAGGATCGCCGCGAAGGCAGCCTGGCCCCGCTGTTCGAAAAGATCATCGAACACGTCCCCGCCCCCGGCCTCGACCCGAACGCGAAGTTCAGCTTCCTTGCCACGCTGCTTGATCGTGACAACTTCATGGGCCGCGTGATTACCGGGCGGGTGCAGTCGGGCACGATCAAGGTCAATGATCCGATCCACGCTATCGATATGGACGGCAAGGTGATCGAAGTGGGCCGCGCCACCAAGCTGATGAGCTTTGATGGGCTGGAACGCGTGCCGGTGGAAACCGCACAGGCGGGCGACATCATTGCTCTGGCGGGCCTTGAAAAGGCCACCGTGGCCAACACCATCTGCGATCCTTCGGTATCCGAACCGATCGCCGCCCAGCCGATTGATCCGCCGACGCTGGCGATGCGTTTCTCGGTCAATGACAGCCCGATGGCTGGGCGCGAAGGCACCAAGGTGACCAGCCGCATCATCCGCGACCGGTTGCTGCGCGAGGCCGAAACCAACGTCGCCATCCGCGTCACCGAATCCGAGGACAAGGACGCCTTCGAAGTCGCCGGGCGCGGCGAATTGCAGTTGGGCGTGCTGATCGAAACGATGCGCCGCGAAGGGTTCGAGCTCGGCATCAGCCGCCCGCGCGTGCTGTTCCGCGAGGAAGATGGCAAGCGCATGGAGCCATACGAAACCGTCGTCATCGACGTGGATGACGAACATTCGGGCACGGTCGTGGAAAAGATGCAGCGCCGCAAGGCAGACCTCACCGAAATGCGCCCGTCGGGCGTGGGCAAGACCCGCATCACCTTTTCCGCCCCGTCACGCGGGCTGATCGGCTATCACGGTGAATTCCTGTCCGACACGCGCGGCACCGGGATCATGAACCGCTTGTTCGAGAAATACGGCCCCTACAAGGGCTCGATCGAAGGGCGGCAGAACGGCGTGCTGATCTCGAACGGCGATGGCGAAGCCAATGCCTATGCGCTCAATATGCTCGAAGAACGCGGCGAACTGTTCGTCGCCCCGCAGATGAAGCTGTATGAAGGCATGATCATCGGCGAAAACGCCAAGCCCGACGATCTCGAAGTCAACCCGATGAAGGCCAAGCAGCTTTCCAACGTGCGATCATCGGGCAAGGACGAAGCGATCCGCCTGACCCCGCCGCGCCGGATGAGCCTGGAACAATCCATCGCCTATATCGACGACGATGAAATGGTCGAAGTGACCCCGCAATCGATCCGTCTGCGCAAGGCGATCCTCGATCCCAACGAACGCAAGAAAGCACGCCGCCGCAAGGACGGCTGATCGGCGCAGGCGGGAAAAAATCCCGGCTAGCGGTGGCCAAGCGCCCGCGCGCTTGTTACCCACCGCGCCATGAACAGTGCCACTCTCGCTTCCCTCGCCGCCTATTTCATCCTGATGCTCGCCATCGGGCTTTACGCCTGGCGCAGATCGACCGGGGATTCTGCCGGCTATCTGCTGGCAGGGCGCAACCTGCCGCCGTCGGTCGCGGCGCTGAGCGCAGGCGCATCCGATATGTCGGGATGGCTGCTGCTGGGCCTGCCCGGCGCGCTGTATGCCACCGGACTGGTCGAAGCGTGGATCGGGATTGGGCTATTCATCGGCGCGCTCGCCAATTGGGTGCTGGTTGCGCCGCGACTGCGCGAACAGACCGAGCGGATCGGCAACGCGCTCACCATCCCGCAATTCCTCGCCAACCGCTTCCCCGAACGCGGCACCGCGCTGCGGGTGACATCGGCAATCATCATCGTCGCCTTCTTCACCGTCTATACCGCAGCCGGCCTCGTCGGCGGGGGTAAGCTGTTTGAAACCGCCTTTGCCGGAATCCTCCCGAACACCGGGCTGAGCGACTATATGCTCGGCATCGTCATCACTGCCGGGATCGTGCTGGCCTACACCATGGTTGGCGGGTTTCTGGCGGTCAGCCTGACCGATTTCGTGCAGGGGTTGATCATGATGGGGGCGCTGGTCATCATGCCGCTGGTGGTGATGTTCGGCCCCGGCGGATCGGCGGGCGGGAGCCTGACCGAAGTGCCGATCGAAGGCTTTCTCGACCTCACTTACGGCCTCACCGCCATCGGCTTTATCAGCGCGGTGACATGGGGGCTGGGCTATTTCGGCCAGCCGCATATCATCGTGCGCTTCATGGCGATCAACCGGGTGGAAAACGTGCGCCGCGCGGCGGCGTTCGGGATGGGATGGATGGGCATTGCGCTGCTTGGCTCGATCGGGCTGGGCATCGCGGGGCGGGCCTATGCGGAACGCAACGGGCTGGTGGTGGACGATCCCGAAACGATCTTCATCGTGCTGGCGCAATTGCTGTTCCACCCGGCGGTAACAGGGTTTCTATACGCCGCGCTGCTGGCCGCGATCATGAGCACGATTTCATCGCAGTTGCTGGTCAGTTCGAGCTCTTTGACCGAGGATTTCTACCGCCTGTTCCTGCGCCGAAACGCCAGCGAGCGTGAGGCAGTCAATGTCTCGCGCATCGCGGTCGCACTGGTCGCCATCGCCGCGATCGTGATTGCGGCTGATCCGAACAGCCAGGTGCTGGGCCTGGTCGCCAATGCCTGGGCTGGGTTTGGCGCGGCGTTCGGCCCGCTGATCCTGCTGGCGCTGATGTGGCATGGCAAGGATGGGACGGGCAAGGATGGCACGGGCATGACCGGGGCGGGCGCAGTGGCCGGGCTGGTGACCGGCGCGGGCGTGGTGGCCGGATGGATCGCGCTGGGCTGGAACGCGCAGTTACCAGCCGCGCTGGGCGGCGGCCCCGGCCTTTACGAAATAGTCCCCGGCTTTGCCGCAGCGATGGCGGCGATCATCGTGGTGAGCAAGTTCACCCGGCCGAAACCGGGGATTACCTAAGCGCGGGGCACCTCGCGCCTTTTACCTACCCCACTTAAAACCATCACCTATCCGCATTCGTTTCCGGTCTGTTAACCATTATTGTTTAATAGTCCTTAGCTATGACAGGCACAGGCAAGATTCGCGTAACGACGCTGATTGCAGCCACGCTGGCGCTGGCGGGATGCGGCTCGTTGATCCCCGGCGGCGGCAGCGGGGCTGCGCCCGGTTCCGTCAGTACATCAGACCGCACACCTGCGGCCCGCCCGGCCACCCGCGTCAGTTCCGCCCCGCAATCCTATGTCCCGCGCCCCGAAGATGCGAGCTGCCTAGCTGATCTTGGCGCCAGCGGTGCGCGGTTCGATGCCCTGCCCGATGCCTACGCCGCGCCCGGATGCAACAAGCTGGGCACGGTGCAACTGATGGCGCTGGCGGGCGACCGTGCACCGCTGAACGTCAGCAATATCGGCGCAGTGCGCTGCGGCACCGCCAAGGCTTTCAATGACTGGGCGCGGTTTGGCGTTGACCGCGCCGCGCGCCAGATCCTTGGCAGCCCGGTCGCGCGGATCGAAACGATGGGCAGCTATTCCTGCCGCAATGTCGCCGGGACTGAACGCCGCTCCGCCCACGCCCGCGCCGAAGCGATCGACGTTTCAGGCTTTGTGCTGGCCGATGGCCGCCGGATCGTGTTGCAGCGCGACTGGGACGGCGGCGATGCGGCCACGCGCGAATTCCTGCGGGTGGTGCACAAAAGCGCGTGCAAGCGGTTTGGCACCGTGCTTGGCCCCGAATACAACGCCGCGCACAAAGACCACTTCCATCTCGAAGGCACCGGCGCGACCTTCTGCCGTTGAGCAGAGCCAAACCCCATCCGGTCGGGTTAAGCGAGAGCTGGCACGAACACCGGTCGCTGCGCCTTCCCCACTCCGCCGCGATGGCAGGCCGCAATCGGTCTATGAGCGGGCTGCGTTAAATCTGACGCAGGTCGCCCGCTCCATCCTTTGTTGTCGCATCGTAAAAAGCTGGAAACCGGTTCCCACTTTTCAGCACGATGCTCTATGCTGTCAGCTTCGGCTCCAGCTTGGCTTCCATTTTCAGCCGCACCGCTTCAGCCGCATGGCGTGCGCCCAGCTTTGTCATCATGTTGGCGCGGTGGATTTCGACCGTGCGCGGGCTGATTTCAAGTTCGCGCGCTATCGCTTTGTTGCTGCTGCCCATCGCCAGCCAATCGAGCACTTCGCGTTCGCGCGTCGACAAAGTGGAAATCCGGTCACGCGCTTCGATCATCCGGCGGCGCGCCACGCCGAATTGCTCGGCCTCTTTCTCGATACGGTCGAGGCAGCGGGTGAAACGTTCAGGATCAAACGGCAGTGCGAGATAATCAAGGGCCCCGGCCTTGATCGCTTCGACAATGCGATTGGGGCGCGGCTGCTCATCGACCGCGATCAGCGGGAGCCAGATGCCCAGCCGCCCAAGCCGATCGAGGATCATGCCGACCCCACCATCTTCGGCAGTATCGCGGGCGATGATGATGCCTTCGCGCGGCGGGTGAGCCGCCAATTCGGACAGATCGCCATACACTTCGCAATGATGGCCCAGCGCGAAGCCTATCCGGGCCAGTTCGGCACGTTGGCGGCTACAGGAATCGATGAAGTGGAGCGTGGCTTTTCGTGTCATGGGCACAGGCTTGCGGCAATCCCTTAAGGGATACACGCAGTAGCGCCGCCGATCTGGAGCATTCACCACACCGGGAAAGCATCTTACCATTGAAATTGCTTCGATATTCTCCTCCATATCGGAGTTTGATTATGGTAAAGATTCAACCCTTGTCGGCAAATTGGTAAGGTGGAAGCGAATGGAACGCGGATCGCAGCGCATTTCCCCAACCCGATGAGATCGTTTCGAAATATGGATCATCGGCGGTAATCCGGTGTTCATGGGCAGGCGCGAACCCATCCTTGTCGATCACCAGCAGATCCAGCGGCAGGCCGACCGACAGGTTCGCCTTGAGGGTGGAATCGAAACTCACCATCAGCAATTTCACCGCATCTTCAAAACTCATGTCGCGATCATAGCCGCGGATCAGGATCGGGCGGCCATATTTGGTTTCGCCAATCTGGAAAAACGGCGTGTCCCAGCTGGCTTCGATGAAATTGCCCTCGGGATAGATCATGAACAGGCGGGGCTGCATACCGGCGATCTGCCCGGCCACGATCATGGTGGCGGTAAAGCGCCCCTTGCCGCTATCTCCATTGCCGCTTTGCGCGGCTTCGATGGTGGCGCGCAGCAAGCGGCCGATTTCAGTGACGACCTGAAACATCGTCGGCCCTTTAAGCAGCGCGTTGTCACGTTCCTCCGGCGCCTTGGTGCGTTCTTCAAGCTGGCTGATCACCGCCTGCGTGGTGGCAAGGTTGCCCGCGGTCATCACCGCGATCATGCGTTCGCCCGGCACGTTCCAGTGGAACAGCTTGCGGAAGGTGGAGATGTTGTCGACGCCCGAATTGGTGCGGGTGTCGCTCATCAGCACCAGCCCCTTATCCAGCACCATGCCAACGCAATAGGTCATGCCATATCCTTTTTCAGCAGCGCGGTGCCCCTATACCGAAGCGCGCGCCTAGGCAAAGGCGGTCTATTGCGATGATTGATCTTGCTGCTGCCCCGTTGGGCGCGATTCCACTGCTACGCCCACGGTCAGCACTTCTGCGGTCGCGCCAATGCTGATCCCGGTGATCGGGGCGGCATCGCGGTAATCGCTGCCGGTCGCCACGCGGACGTAACGCGGATCGGGGCAAATGCCGTTCGACACATCGAACCCGACCCAGCCCAACCCTTCGACATGGGCTTCGGCCCAGGCGTGGGTGGCTTCCTGTTCGATCCGGTCATCCATCATCAGATAACCGCTGATATAGCGCGCCGGGATACCGGCCGCCCGCGCCGCGCCGATGAAGATATGCGCATGGTCCTGACACACGCCGTAACCATGCTGCATCGCTTCTTCGGCGGTGGTGGCCGAATGGGTGCGCCCGGCCTCGTAAGCAACGCGGTCACGGATCAGGCCCGACAATGCGTGGAGGAAATCGAGCGGCGCATCATCTATCGGCCCCGACACCTCGCGCAGCAAGGCTCGCAGCTTTGCACCCGGTCGGGTCAGCGCGGTCTGGCGCACGAAACTCCACAACGGCAGATGACCCGAATGGCGGCCGATCACCCCGGCATTATCATCCGTCTCAACCGTGCCCGCGCAGGTCACCGTCACCTCACGCGCGCCGGGGTCCAGCGCGATCAGCGTGACGTGGTTGAAATGCTGATCGTCATATTCAAGTTCGGCATGGGCGTTTTCCAGCGCCATCGACCAATCGATGATCCGCTGCCCCTGCGTTTCCTTGGGCGTCAGCCGCAACCGCTGCAATGCGTGCACCACCGGCTGCGCAAAGGCGTAATGCGTGGTGTGCCGGATCGAGAGGGTCATACTGCTCATGCGTGGAACCGGTAATCCTGTGCAATCGCGTGCGCGATGGCGGCGTTGCGGGCGAGGAAATCGATCAGAAATTCGTGCAGCCCGGCCTCGAATATCTGATCGACGGTAAGGTGGCTGATGCGGGTATCGGCATCGCGCATCAAGGCATTGCATTGCCCGTCTGCCCCATGCATCCGCGCCAGCGCGGCCAAGGTTTCGCGCAGCGCATTGCGGCAAAACGCAAGGCTGCGCGGGAATCGATCATCCAGCACCACAAATTCGACAATCCCGCGCGCTTCGATCTGCCCGGCGTTGAGCCAGCTATAGACCCGCGCGCCCGCGACCGATCGCAGCACCTGTTCCCACTGCCCGGTATCGAGGCTGGAACCCACGTAAGACAGCGATGGCAGCAGCAGGAAATACTTCATGTCGAGAATGCGCGCAGTGCTGTCTGCGCGTTCGATGAAGGTGCCGGCACGCGCAAAATGATAGCCTTCGTCGCGCAGGATCGAACCTTCGAACGCGCCGTGCACCTGCGTGCCAGCGCGCCGGATTGCGCCCAGCACCTCGCCCACAGCGGTCTGCCCGACCGGGCGGGCGAGCATGGCATCGAGCTTCATCCAGTTATCATTGACCGCTTCCCAGACATCGGAAGAAATATTGGTGCGGGCCGTGCGCGCATTGCTGCGCACCGCGCCGAACATTGCGCGGATATTGCCGGGGTTGGAGCCCCCGCGCAGCACAAAGTTCCACACTTGCAACCCGTCATAGCCATCATGCACTGCCTCATAGGCCGCTTGCAGGCCGAGCGTCGCGATCACCGATCGCCATTCCGCCTCGGCCGTGGTCAGATCGCGGGTCAGCGCCATGCGCAATGCCGCGTCGAGCAGGCGCGCGGTGTTCTCTGCCCGCTCAAGATAGCGGAACATCCAGAACAGGCTGTTGGCGGTGCGGCCTAGCATGGGGCGGGGTTGTCCTCCATGTCAGTCCTTCAGCACCCAGGTATCCTTGGTGCCGCCCCCTTGCGAGGAGTTGACCACCAGCGATCCCTTTTTCAACGCCACCCGCGTCAGCCCGCCGGGCGTAATGTCGATCCCTTCGGGCGAAACCAGCACGAAGGGGCGCAGATCAAGATGGCGCGGTGACAGGCCCTTGGCTGTGTAAATCGGGCAGGTCGACAGCGCCAATGTCGGCTGCGCGATGTAGTTATCGGGCCGCGCGATCAGCTTTTCACGGAAGGCGGCGATTTCACGCTTCGATGATGTCGGCCCGATCAGCATCCCGTATCCGCCCGATCCGTGAACTTCCTTCACCACCAGTTCGGCAAGGTTGTCGAGCACATAGGCAAGCGCATCCTTGTCCGCGCAACGCCAGGTCTGGACATTGGGCAGCAGCGGCTTTTCGCCGGTATAGAATTCGACGATTTCGGGCATGAAGCTGTAAATCGCCTTGTCATCGGCCACGCCCGTCCCCGGCGCATTGGCGATGGTGATCCCGCCCGCGCGGTACACATCCATGATCCCCGGCACGCCCAGCGCAGAATCGGGATTGAAGGTCAGCGGATCGAGGTAATCATCATCGACCCGGCGGTAGAGCACGTCGATCGGCTTGTATCCCAGCGTGGTGCGCATCTGCACCCTGCCCCCGACCACCCGCAGGTCGCTGCCTTCGACCAGTTCGGCCCCCATCTGATCGGCCAGAAAGGCGTGTTCGAAATAGGCCGAGTTATAAATCCCCGGCGTCAGCACCGCGACCGTGGGCTTACCCCCGGCAAAAGCGGGCGGCGCGCAGGCGGCCAGGCTGCGCGCGAGGCGGCGCGGATAGTTCGACACGCTTTCCACCGCGATCCGGCTGAACAGATCGGGGAACATCCCCATCATCGTTTCGCGGTTTTCGAGCATATAGGACACGCCCGAAGGCGTGCGCGCGTTGTCTTCGAGCACGAAAAACTCGTCCGGCCCGGTGCGCACCAGATCGATGCCGACAATGTGGGTGTAAATCCCGCCCGGCGGGGTGAAGCCAACCATGTTCGCCAGCCACGCATCATTGCCGCGCAGCAAGCGTTCGGGCAGACGGCCCGCGCGCACGATTTCCTGCCGATGATAGAGATCATACAGGAACGAATTGAGCGCGCGCACCCGCTGTTCGATCCCGCGCGACAGCTTGCGCCATTCGGCCGCAGTGATGATGCGCGGCACCATGTCGAACGGGATCAGGCGTTCTTCCGCCTCGTTCTCGCCATAGACATTGAAGGTGATCCCGGTGCGGCGGAAGGCGTCATCCGCCTCACGGTTTTTGCGGCGCAGGAATTCGCCGGGCTGCTCATCATACCAACGGCAGTATTCGGCATAGGCCGGCCTTGTATGGCCGCCGCCATCGAACATCTCGTCAAAATTGCCGCTGCTTGCGTGCATTGACCCCCGCTAGTTCGCCGTGTGTGCGCAAATATGTGCACTGCAGCAATGTAACCGCGGTTTCACAAAAGGAAAGCGGTTGCTTGACCACCTGCAACTTTGCTGCGCCAGCGCGGCTTAGCGGGTAATTTCAAGCTCGCTCAGCACGGCATGGATCACCTGCGGTTCATAGGTAAAGCCCATGTGGGTGCAGCGCACCGCAATCGCGCGGTCGCGCTCGCCCGGTCGGCCTGCCGCGCAGCGCGGGGCAATCGCGCCGTCATTGGCGCTCCACAAAGCGACCGTTTCCACCGGAGGCTTGACCGCCAGTTCCGCCTCGATCGGCGGCGCATCGACCGAATGGCCGGTGATGAACTGATAGGCGCGCCAGACATTATTGGCGCGCGGGCTGCCCGAAAACGGCGATCCCATGGTGATTACCTTGGCCACCGCGTGCGGCTGACGTTTGGCCAGTTCGCGCGCATAAAGCCCGCCCAGGCTCCAGCCGATCAGCACCACCTTGCGCCCGTGGCGCGCGTGCAGATCGAGCAGCCGCGCCTCCAACAATTCAAATCGCTGTTGATCCGGCCCCCAGTTGCGGCCCTGCCCCCAGCGTTTGGCAACATGGCCCGCCGCCTCAAGCTGCCGCGCGAGATAGCGCATCCGGCCCGGGCGCGTGCCAAAACCGGGCAGAATCATCGCCGTCTGCGGGTTGGCGCTGGGCGCGATTTCCAGTGTGCGGCGGGGGCGGCGCAGCGGTTCGAGCAGGATGTCAGCCTCTGCCAGCATCCGTACCAGCCGGGGCTTGCCCGCTTCGTGTTCTTCAGGGATGACTTCACGCGCCAGCGCCACGCGCCGTGCAAAGGCGCTGGCCGCATAGGCCTGCCGCGCGCCAGCCCCGGCCGCAACGGCGGCTGCCATCCACGGGCCGGGCAGGCGAGGCATTTCAGGAACGGAGCGCAACGGAGCCATATGCGCCTCTAAGCCACGCAGCGGATGAACCTTCGCTGAAATGTCACAATTCATCCGCGCCGACCCTGCAAAATTGCGCATCCGGCCAGCCTCGCGGCCCTTCACAACCGCCGCGCGACGCCGCATATGGCGATGCATGGCCGAACTCGTGATCCGCAGGGGGTTGGACGAGCCCGACACGGGCGCGGACTTCACCCCCCACCGCCCTGCCCGCCCCGACAAGTCGATGGGCGGCATCCCGTTCAAACTGGTGTCCGAATACGAACCCGCAGGCGATCAACCGACCGCGATTGCCGAATTGACGCAAAGCGCGCTGGCGGGCGAGAAAACGCAGGTGCTGCTGGGCGTGACCGGATCGGGCAAGACCTTCACCATGGCCAAGGTGATCGAAACGCTGCAACGCCCCGCATTGATCCTTGCGCCCAACAAAATCCTCGCCGCGCAGTTATATGGCGAATTCAAAAGCTTCTTTCCCGAAAACGCGGTCGAATATTTCGTTTCCTACTACGATTATTACCAGCCCGAAGCCTACGTGCCGCGGTCTGACACCTATATCGAGAAGGAATCCTCGGTAAACGAAGCGATCGACCGGATGCGCCATTCGGCCACCCGTAGCTTGCTCGAACGCGATGACGTGATCATCGTTGCCTCGGTATCGTGCCTCTATGGCATCGGCTCGGTCGAAACTTACTCAGCGATGATTTTCGACATCAAGGCGGGCGAAACGGTCGATCAGCGCGAATTGATCCGCAAGCTGGTGGCGCTGCAATACAAGCGCAACGACGCGGCGTTCACGCGCGGCACCTTCCGCGTGCGCGGCGACAACCTCGAAGTCTTCCCGTCGCACTATGAAGACATGGCGTGGCGCATCAGTTTCTTCGGCGACGAGATCGAGGATATTGCCGAGTTTGACCCGTTGACCGGCAGCAAGGGCGCGAGCCTTGAGAAGGTGCGGGTCTATGCCAATTCGCACTACGTCACACCGGGGCCGACGATGAAGCAGGCCGCCGCCGCGATCAAATTCGAGCTGGAAGAACGGCTCAAAGAACTGGAGGCCGAAGGCAAACTGCTCGAACGCCAGCGGCTGGAACAGCGCACGCATTTCGATCTGGAAATGATCGCGGCGACAGGAAGCTGCGCGGGGATCGAGAATTACAGCCGCTTCCTCACCGGGCGGCTCCCCGGTGAACCCCCGCCAACCTTGTTCGAATATCTGCCTGAAAACGCGCTGCTATTCGTCGATGAAAGTCACCAGACCGTGCCGCAGATCGGCGCGATGGCGAAGGGCGATCATCGCCGCAAGCTGACGCTGGCCGAATATGGCTTCCGCCTGCCATCCTGCATCGACAACCGCCCCTTGCGCTTCAACGAATGGGACGCGATGCGTCCGCAAACCTTTGCCGTCTCCGCCACGCCGGGGCATTGGGAAATGGAGCAGACCGGCGGGGTGTTCGCCGAACAGGTGATCCGCCCCACCGGGTTGATCGATCCGCCGGTGGAAATCCGCCCGGTCGAAGATCAGGTGCAGGATTGCATCGTCGAATGCAAAGCCACCGCAGCCAAGGGTTATCGCACGCTCGTCACTACCCTGACCAAGCGTATGGCCGAAGACCTCACCGAATTCATGCACGAGGCGGGCGTGCGGGTGCGCTATATGCACTCGGACGTCGAAACGCTCGAACGCATCGAGCTGATCCGTGACCTCAGGCTCGGCGTTTATGACGTGCTGATCGGGATCAACCTGCTGCGCGAAGGGCTGGACATCCCCGAATGCGGGCTGGTGGCGATCCTTGACGCGGACAAGGAAGGGTTTTTGCGCAGCGAGACGAGCCTGATCCAGACCATCGGCCGCGCCGCGCGCAATGTCGATGGCCGGGTGATCCTCTATGCCGACCGCGTGACCGGCAGCATGGAGCGGGCGCTGGCAGAGACTGACCGGCGCCGTTCCAAGCAGGAAGAGTTCAACAAGGAACACGGCATCACGCCGCTGTCGATCAAGCGCAACATCCACGACATCGTCGCGCATACGGCGGCGCAGGATAGCGTGCTGGTGGATACCGGCGATGATGCGCGCAACAACCTCGTCGGCCACAACCTGCGCAGCTACATCGAAGACCTCGAAAAACGGATGCGCGACGCGGCGGCGAACCTTGAATTCGAAGAAGCAGGCCGGTTGCGCGACGAAATCCGGCGGCTGGAAGCGGACGAGTTGGGGATTCCGGACGGCGAGAAGCGCGCTCCGATTGTGGGTCGGAGCAACGAGGGGAAACCGGGGACGCGCAAGACGCGGTATGGGAAGGTGCGGGCGAAGTGGAGGGGCGGGAAGGCTTGAGATGGGACGACACCCACCAATTCCAGAGGCTATAGACAGCGATTTTTTTAAAGGAGTGACGCCACTATGGCGTCCGCCGGCCACAGCTGCGATCCCGGAAAGATATCACGAAGCTGTCCTTGAACTTGCAAAGTGGGCGGGGCCTGATTGGTCTCAAAATAATGAAACTGATTTTTTCCTGATCCGCAACTTGACGGTCAGGTCATGTGAGGCTTGGAGGACGTACGATTGGGACTACGACAGCAAGGTCATTGCACGTCGCAAGAACGATCGGAAGCTTCTGAAGGCCCCCAAAAAGCTTAGCCATCCGCTTCGACAAATTATTGGTGGAAACCGCCTCATTCGCTTCAAAATCCACTTCACACGGATTTTTCTTGCTTCGTTGGGGGTTTCTTTGCCCAAGGGGACGACGAACGCGCAAACCATCGACGCCTTCGACGAAGCCCTCTCCTACTTAACAGGAGCCATTGAAGCTGGAGACAATCTATCGGCCCGTTTTGGCGCAATCGAATACGATGCTATTCCCGCAGCTACACCGAAGATTTCAGTAGCTGTCGCACTTTGCCTTGCGGATCAGATCACCTTCTTTCGCAGAGACGGTTACCAAAAAGGAACTCTGGACAATCCGCATAAGCCAAACCTTTCACCAGATCTCCCATGGAAAGCAATCTCTTGTTTCTCTGCTGCCGCAGTTGATGACTCTGATGAAACCATCTCAGAATTTAATGTGCAGTCGAGAGTGGAGAGCCTTGCAATGTCAGCAATCCGCGTTTGGTGGTGTCCCCCGCAATCGGTCAATCGGCCTCGCTAATACCATGATTGGGTTGATTCATTCGGTCGCAAGCGTGTGATAAAGCGCGGCGATCATCCAACGGTTGAAGAAAAATGACCCAACTCGAAAAACTCTACACGCGCCTCGTCCAGTCCCGCGCCGCCATGCGATTCGCCGATTTCGAGCGCATCCTCACGGCCTTTGGGTTTGAGCTTGACCGCATCAACGGAAGCCACCACATCTACAAGCACGCGGCTGTTCCGCGTCGCCTCAGCATTCAGCCGCGTGGCGGCCAAGCGAAGCCCTACCAAATCGACCAGTTTCTTGATATGGTCGAAGAGTTCGGCCTTGAAATGAGCAAGTGATGAATCACCGCTACCATATTAATGTGTTCTGGTCTCAGCGTGACGAATGCTGGGTCGCGGACGTGCCTGATCTGAAATCATGCTCCGCCTTTGGTGATACCCCCGAAGAAGCAATCGCAGAGGCGCGATTGGCCGTCGATGCTTGGCTGGAATCGGCGCGCGCTGGGAACCTTACGATCCCGAAAGCGCGTTACCGTCCAGCGATTTATGCCGCTGCGTGATCTGTGCCGCTCAAGACATACGTTTTTGACCACGCCAACTACCTCGAGACGGAGGAAGATATCCTCTATTATCTCGAGGCGGCGATGGAGGGGAATGACCCCAAACATATCGCCCGCGCATTGGGCGATGTTGCGCGCTCCAAAGGCATGAGCGAGATCGCCAAGAAATCCGGTCTCGGACGGCAGGCGCTCTATCGGGCGTTGTCGGAAGACGGCAATCCGACGTTGGAAACGCTCCTCGGCGTGCTTGACGCGTTGGGGTTGCAGTTGACTGTGCAACCCCGCGCCGCCTGATCACCCGCGCACTTGAACCGCGCGGCCAAGCCTGCCACTCCTTGCGGCCATGAAACATTCGCTTCCCTTGCGCCTCGCCGCGCTCACGCTCGCCGCTGTTGCCCTGCCCGCCGCTGCGCAGGATGCGCCTGCCGCCAAATCTGAGGCTGCCACGCCCGCCGCGCCGGTCGCGCAAATCAAAACCCGCGATCTTTCGGGCACCTTCGGCGGGCAGCGCGTTGCCTATCGCGCGACCATTGCCGACACGATCCTGACCAGCGATGACGGCAAACCCGAAGCGGTGATCGTCACCACGTCCTACGCCAAAACCCCCGCTGACCCATCGCGCCCGGTGTTCTTTATCTACAACGGCGGGCCGGGTTCGGGATCGGTGTGGTTGCAGATGGGCGCGTTCGGGCCAAAGCGGGTGGCGATCCCGTCTGACGCGCGCGATGATGGCGCGCCGCCCTATCCGCTGCTCGATAACCCTGACAGCCTGCTCGATGTTGCCGATCTGGTGTTCATCGATCCGCCGGGCACGGGGTTCAGCTATCTGACCGAGGGCACCGATCCCAAGAAATATTACGGGTTGAAACAGGATGGCCGCGCGGTGGCTGAGGTGATCCGCCGCTGGCTCAATGATAATGGCCGCTGGAACAGCCCCAAATATATCGGCGGGGAAAGCTATGGCACCAGCCGCACCGCGATGGTGGTGGATGAATTGGAAGGCGGCACCTTCAATGATGTCGGCCTCAACGGATTGATCCTGATCTCCACCATCCTCGATTTTGCCGGGCGGGAACCGACACCGGGCAACGAAATGGCCTATATCGTCACCCTGCCCAGCATGGCGACGGCGGCTTATTTCCATGGCAAGGTGCAGGCGCCATCAGCCGCAGCCATCGCCGAAGAAGCGCGCCAGTTCGCCATCGGCCCGTTCGCCAGCGCGCTGCTGAAAGGGCAGGATCTGCCCGCCGACGAACGCGCCGCCGTGCGCCGCGAACTCGCGCGGCTCACCGGGCTGTCCGAAACCTATCTGGAACAGGCAAACCTGCGCGTCACCGATCAGCGGTTCTACAAGGAACTGCTGCGCGACCGGGGGCAGACCATCGGACGGCTGGATTCGCGCTATACCGGCGTGGATTACGACAGTGCCGGAGAACGCCCCGATAATGACCCCAGCTTTTACGGGATTGATGCCGGCTACACCGCCGCGATCAATGTCTGGGCGCGTGAGAGCCTCGGCTATCAGACGGCCCGCGAATACCAGTCGATCGGGCGTGAACCGGGGCGGCATTGGGATTGGAGCCTTGGCGGTCAGGGGCGTGAGGCCTATTTGAATGTCGCCCCGCTGATCGGGCGGGCGATGCGGCAGAACAGCGGGTTGCGCCTGTTCAACGCGCAGGGCTGGTATGATTTCGCCACGCCGTTTTTTGGCGCGGAATATTCGCTGAAACGCACCGGGATTCCGCAGGATCGGATCACCTGGGCTTACTATGATGCGGGGCACATGATGTATATTCGCGATGAAGACCGCGCGAAGCTGTCTGCCGATATCCGCTCCTTTATCCGGGCGCGGTGATGGGGGTGCGCACACCTGCCTTGGCCGCCGCGCTGATCGCTGCGCTGGCACTGCCCGCGTGCAAGCCGCCGCCGACCGATGCGGCGGTGGCGCGCGCGGCGATCATGCCAGATGCGGGTGGGCCATCCACCCCGCTGCCCTCCCCCGATACCACGGATGCGGTATGGGCGCAGAGCGGTGGCCCGCTGCGGCTGGTTTACGGCGCTCCGGGTGAGCCGGTGCTGCTGGCGATTGAATGCATCGGAGCCGAAACGCCCGCTGCTGCCACGCTCAGGATCACCCGCCATGCCCCGGCTGATAGCGGCGCGGGGGCGCTGCTGGCGCTGATCGGCAACGGCCGGATCGGGCGCTTCCCCGTCGATGCGACACCGCGCGGGGACAGGCTGATGTGGCAGGGCGATGTGCCCGCAAGCGCGCCCGGATGGGACGCCTTCAAAGGCCCGCGTGAAGCCACCGCCACCGTTCCCGGCGCGGGGCTGGTGCGGCTTAATCCGAGCCCGCTGCCGCTGGCGCTGGTGGAGGTGTGCCGGGGGATTGGTCGGCCAGATCAATCAGCAGATCCTGCGTAAACACCTGCGGCAATTGCTGCGGCGCTGAGGCGCCCGGTGCATACCACAGGTACAGCGGCACGCCCGCCACGCCCTGCTCGGTCAGGAAGGCGGTGATCGCTTCGTCGCGCACTGTCCAATCGCCCACCATCGTCACCACGCCCGCTGCGGCAAAGGCATCGCGCACCGCCTCGCGTTCGATCGCGACGCTTTCATTGACCTTGCAGGTGACGCACCAATCGGCGGTGAACCACACGAACACCGGCTTACCGCTGGCGCGCGCTTCGGAGAGCGCCGCGCGGCGGAAGGCGGCGGGGTTGTGGATGCTTGCTGCCACCTCCTTGCCCTTCACCGCGTAGGTCGATGGCAGGGCAATCGCGGCCACCACCAGGAACGGCGCGGCGATCAGGCCGAATGCGGGCCATGCCATCTTGCCGCTGCGCTGGAGCCGCCCGACCACCGACAGCGCGATCATCACGCCCAGCACCAGCAACAGCGCGATCAGCGCGAATGGTCGCCCGCCAACCTGCGCGGTCAGCCACACCAGCGCCAGCGCGGTCAGCCCCATCGGGATCGCCATGATCCGGCGGAACCGCTCCATCCACGGCCCCGGCCTCGGCAGCATCCGCCGCAGTGCGGGAATAAAGCCGAGCGCCAGAAACGGCAGTGCCAGCCCCAGCCCCAGCAATGCGAACAGCAGCAAGGCTTGCGGCACGGGCAGCATCAGCGCCGCGCCCAGTGCCGCCGCCATGAACGGGCCGGTGCAGGGGGTGGCGACGAAAGCGGCGAGCAACCCGGTGGCAAATGCGCCCGATGGCTGACCCCCGCTGGTGATGGGCAATGCGGGCAGTTCAAACACCCCGGCAAAGTTCGCGGTGATCACCGCCGCCAGAACCAACAGCGCCACCACCACGCCCGGTTCCTGCAATTGAAACGCCCAGCCCACCTGCTCACCCGCCGCGCGCAAGGCCAGCATCACCGCGCCCAAGGCAAGGCTCGCGATCACCACGCCTGCGGTATAGGCCAGCCCCTCGGCGCGCGCGTGCGCCTCACTGCCACCTGCACGCACGAGGCTCAGCGCCTTGAGGCTCAGGATCGGGAACACGCAGGGCATGATGTTGAGCAGCAGGCCGCCCGCCAGCGCGCCCAGCACCAGCGTCCACAGTGGCGGGATCAGCGCGCCCTGCGGCCCGGCGACCAGATCGCCCCCGTTCGGCACGTCGCCGGGGATCGCGCCAAATTCCACCCCCGCGCCCGCATCAAACGCCAGAATCCCGCCGACCGCGCTCGGCGTATCGGGGCGGTAGTCGGCCAGCGGAATCTCCACCGTCAGCACATCGCCCGCACGGCGGAAGGTCTGCGGGGCGGCGTAATCGACCAGATTGGCGTTGCTGATGAACACGTGCGGATCGTTGAGCGTCACGCTGGCGGGCAAGGGGATCGCCAGTCGCAAGGCGCTGCGCGTGATCGCGAAATCCGCCGCGGCGCTAAGCGGCGGCGTCACCTGCGCCCGCCAGCGCGCGAAATCACCGCCTTGGCGCGCGTCGAGCAGCGCATCCTGCGGCACGCAAATCTTGTCGGTGCAGGCGAGGTATTCGACATGACCGGTGATGCGCGGCAGCGCGCCAACACCCGCGCCCGGCGGCACAATTACCGGCACCAGAACGGCGTAAGTGCCTTCATAAATGTGATTCATCAGCCCGCTGATGGTCAGCCGCTGCGGCACCGGATAGCGCGCCTCACCCACCTGCCAGCCTGCGGGCAGATCAAGAGTCAGCTTCATCCCCTGCCCCGCATCACCGGGGTTGGACCAATATCCGTGCCATTCGTGCGCGCTGGGCGTGAAACGCAGCGCCAGCATCCATTCCCTGCCCGCCTCAGGCGCGCCATCGGCAAACAACGTCACCGCGATATTCTGATCGCCATAGAGCGCCCGGCGCTCCGGTTCCTGCGCATGGGCCGCCGCGGCCAGCATTACACTTGCGATCAGTGCAAGCCAGCATGCAGCGAATTGACGGACCAAAAGCGGGAAGGTTCTTGCGCGGGACACAGCCAACCCTCTAGGCTGCGCGCGCAATCTTCGCAATCGGAGCGAACCCGTGACCAAGCCTGAAAATGAAACCCGCGACCTCGTGATCCTTGGTGGAGGCTTGGGCGGGATGACGATGGCGCTCGCCGCCGCGACAAAGGGCTTGTCGAGCCACGTGATCGACCGCGCCGACCCGGCGGAACTGACCGCCGAAGGGTTTGACGACCGCGCCACCGCGATTTCCACCGCCAGTTGGCACCTGTTTGAAAATATCGGGATCGCCGATGGTCTTGACCAATTCGCCTGCGACATCGCCAGCATCGCAGTGACCGATCAGAACAAGCCCGGAAGGCTGGATTTCGAACCCGGCCCCGAAGGCGGCACGCTGGGGCGGATGCTGCCCAACCGGCGGCTCAGGCTCGCATTGTTTGAAGCTGCGGCCAAGGAACCGCTGATCCACTGGACCGCCAAGGCCAACGTCACCGAACGCCAGCGCAGCGAATATGGCGTCGCCGCCGTGTTGGCTGATGAGCGCAAGCTCAAAGGCCGGTTGATGATCGCTGCCGAGGGCCGCCAATCGCCGACGCGGGATCAGGCGGGCATCACCATCGCCAAGTGGGATTACAAACACCGTGCGATCATCACCGGGCTGACGCACGAAAAGCCGCATGACAATGTCGCGTGGGAAATCTTCTACCCCGCCGGGCCGTTTGCGCTGCTGCCAATGCGCGATGACGCCGACGGCACCCACCGATCATCGCTGGTGTGGACGGTGTCCGAGGCCGACGGCGCGGGCGTGATGAAGCTGGGCGACCGGGCGTTTCTGGCCGAGGTGGAAAAACGCATGGGCGGGGTGCTGGGCAAGGTGCTCAGCGTCGGTGCGCGCTCATCCTACCCGCTCGGCTTCCACCACACCGCCAAGATCACGGCACAACGGCTCGCGCTGATCGGCGATGCGGCGCATGGCATTCACCCGATTGCGGGACAGGGGCTGAACCTTGGCCTGAGAGACGTGGGCGCGCTGGCCGAAGTGCTGGGCGAAGGCGCGCGGCTCGGCCTTGATTCGGGCGATCCCGAATTGCTCAAGCGGTATGAGAACTGGCGCGGGCTTGATAGCTTCATGGTGGCGCTGGCGACCGATGGGCTAACCCGGCTGTTCGGGGTGCGGGGCAAGACCGCATCGGCGGTGCGGCGGCTGGGCATGGCAGCGGTGCAGCGCACGCCCATGCTCAAGAGCTTTTTCATGGACGAAGCGCGCGGGGTGGCGGGCGATTTGCCTGCGATCCTCAGGGCATAACCAGCGGGCTGCTCAATTGCCGCACCGGGTTGCCCGCCCCGTCGCGCAGGCCGCGCTGATCGAGCACGGCGGCGGTTTCGATCACCTCCAGCGCTTCCATCGCCTTGCGAAAACGTTCAGCATCGGCGATCCAGGTTTCGGCCTTGTCCGCGCCGGGCATCCCCTTCACTTCATCAATCGCGTTCTGATAGCGACCCTGTTCCAGCGCCCAGCGCGCGCGTTCCAGCCGCCGTTTCGGTTCTGGCGATGGGGTGCTTTCACGCCGGAACACGAACAACTGGCTCAGCTCGCGCTGGAACGAGGCCCATGATGGCCCATCGCTGCTTTCGCGCAGCTGCGGCCCCAACCCTTCTAGCCGAGCGACCAGCCCATCCAGCCGGATTGGATTGCGCGAAAATTCGATAATGGTGGCCACCGCATTGGGCCATTGATCGCCAAACCGCAGCCGTAACTGATCGGAAAGGTATCCCAGTTCCGCCCCGCGTTCGACCGCGCGGCGGGTGGCAAAGGCGATCAGCAGGCTTTCGGCGCGCGCGGCATTGCCTGCCGCCGCCTGCGCTTGCAGATCAAGCTGGGTCAGGCGCTGTTCCGCCGCCGCCAGCCGCTGATTCAGCCCGCCTTGCTGTTCGGCGACGCGTTCAACGGCCTGTTCAGCCTTGGTTGCATCCTCCAGCGCGGCAAGTCTCCCCGGCAACGCAGCGCTTGGCGCAGCGGTGGGTGCCGGATCGGCTGCGACGGGGGGCGAAGCATTCGGCACATCGGCGCGCTCCGGCTGGAAATTGTTCCACATCATATAGCCCACCAGCAGCCCGCCCGCGATAAACGCGGCCAGTGCAGCAATGATGATGCCTCTGCCCGAAGGCGGCCTTCGGAGGCTTGCGTAGTCCGGTGCCATTTTGATCCGTTCTGCGACCCTGATTGCTATTGCCGCGCCGCCGCCGCGATTACGGCTTGCAGGGCGGGGAAACGGGAATGGAGCGCGGCTTGTTGCACAAGTCAAACACCATTTCCAGCAACGCGGCTTCATCCGGGTGGGCGGCGGTGTGGACAGCGGCCCAGCCTCCCCCCGCTGCCGCCGCAATCCGCGGCCCAAGCGCGGCGAGCGTAACGGCGCTGCGGGCGAGGCCGAGCCGGTCGCATTCCGCCGCGAAATGCCGCGCGGTGGCGGCGGAATGGAGCAGCACCAGCGTGCCGCCTGCCCGCAGCAGCGGTGCCGCCGGATCAAGCGGCAGGGGCACGCTGCGATAGGCAATCACTTCGTCAAAGGTCACGCCAGCGGGCGCGGTCAGCGCAACGCGCTCCTCACCCGCGATGCGCAGCAGGTGGCGGGGTGCGGGTACCGCATCGAGCACGCCTTGCAACCCGCCGCTGCCCACCATCGCCACGACAAAGCCCGCCGCGCGCGCGGCATCGGCGGTGGCCTCCCCCACGGCAAACACCGGCTTGCCGGTCAGCCGCGCGAGGTTCGGCCCGCCATGCAGAAACGCATTGGCGCTGCCGATCAGCAAGCCGTCGATCCCCGCAGGATCGGGACAATCCCAGCCCACGGGCCGGATTTGCGACAACGCGTGGCCGGTGATCGCGAGGCCCATCGCGCGGGCTTTGTCGAGCGTCGCGGAAAGGCCCGGTTCAGGCCGCAGCGCGAGGCTGTGCGCGGTCATTGGTGCTTGCGGAAATGCGGGGCAATCCCCGGCGTGGCGCGCGCCAGCAGATCAGCAGCGAGCGCGCGGATCGGCGCATGATCGCCGGGCGCAAAGGTGGCGGTGCCTTCTATCCGCTCGGCCCCATCAGGGCTGAACAGCGCGGCGCGCATCGCGAGCGCGCCGCGCGCCGTTTCGCACAGCACCGCGACCGGCGAATGGCAGGTGCCGCCCAGCTGCGCCAGCAACGCGCGTTCGGCCTCCAGTTCCGCGCGCGTCGGCGCATCGTCAATCGCGGCGAGCAGCGCGGTGGTGGCCGCATCATCGGTGCGGCATTCAATCGCAATCACGCCTTGGGCTGCGGCGGGGATCCATTCGCCTTGGCTAAGCGGGTGGCCGACACTGCTCTGCCCCAGCCGTTCCAATCCGGCGGCGGCAAGGAAGGTCACGTCGACCTCCCCCGCCTGCAATTTCGCCAGCCGCGTCGCGACATTGCCGCGCAACGTCACCACCCGGCAATCGGGCCGCAGGTTGAGCAATTGCGCGGCGCGGCGCGGGGCGCTGGTGCCGACAGTCGCGCCTTCAGGGATCGCGGCAATGCTGGCTGCCCCCACCAGGCTATCGCGCCGGTCAGCGCGCGGCAGGAGCGCTGCGAAATGGAACGCATCGGGCCGGATCGTTTCGACATCCTTGGCCGAATGCACCGACAAGTCGATCCGCCCTTCGCCGAGCCATTGATCGAGTTCCTTGGTCCACAGCGCCTTTCCGCCGATTTCAGACAGCGGCCGGTCGAGCACCTTGTCGCCGCTCGCCAGCACGGGGACGAGTTCAACCGCGTCCTCTCCCCAACCGTGGGCAGCGCACAGCCGCGCGCGCGCTTCAACCGCCTGCGCCATCGCAAGCGGGGAATTGCGGGTGCCCAGTCGCAGGCGAGGGGCGGTTTGGGGTGCTTCGTTCATAGCTTTACTTGCTCTAGCCTTCACAAAGTCTAGATGGAAGCGGGATGGGATCGGCAACGCACACCTCTGACGCCACAGGCCTCGGGCCAATCGTGCTCGGGATCGAATCGAGCTGCGATGAAACCGCCGTGGCACTGGTGCGCGCAGATCGCACGATCATTGCGCAAGCCATCGCGAGTCAGGAAGCCGAACACGCGCCCTATGGCGGGGTCGTCCCCGAAATCGCCGCGCGCGCCCACGCCGAACGGGTCGCGCCCATGATCGAAGCCGTGATGGGGCAAGCGGGGCTGACGCTGGATGATGTCGATGCGATTGCCGCCACCGCCGGGCCGGGGTTGATCGGCGGGGTGATGATCGGTCTGGTGAGCGCCAAGGCGCTGGCGATGGCATCGGGCAAGCCGCTGCTGGCGATCAACCATCTGGAAGGCCACGCGCTGTCCCCAAGGCTGGCGGACGCGGGCCTTGCGTTCCCCTATCTGCTGCTGCTGGTATCGGGCGGGCATTGCCAGATCCTGGCGGTGGACGGGGTCGGGAAATATCGCCGCCTTGCCACCACGATTGACGATGCGCTGGGCGAAGCGTTTGACAAGACCGCCAAGCTGCTCGGCCTCGGCTATCCGGGCGGGCCTGCGGTGGAACGGCTGGCGCGCGCGGGCGACCCCAAGGCGGTTCCCCTGCCGCGCCCGCTGAAGGGATCGAGCGAACCGCATTTCTCCTTCGCGGGCCTGAAAAGCGCGGTGCTGCGGGCGGTAGAAAGCGGCGCGCATGACCCCGCCGATATCGCCGCGAGTTTTCAAGCGGCCGCCGTCGATTGCCTGATTGATCGGCTGGACTATGCCCTGACCCGCGCAGGGCCGTTTCCGGCGCTGGTGGTGGCGGGCGGGGTGGCGGCCAACCAGACCGTGCGCGCCGCGCTTGAAACCTTCGCGCACCGGCACGCGATGCGCTTTACCGCGCCGCCGCTGGCACTGTGCACCGATAATGCCGCGATGATCGCCTGGGCGGGGTGCGAGCGGCTGGCGGCAGAGAAATGGGGCGCTGGCGCAAACTTCACCGGCGACCCACTCGATTTCGTCGCGCGCCCGCGCTGGCCGCTTGATACGCAGGCAGAAACAGCGCGCGGAGCGGGGGTAAAGGCATGATTGGGCGCGAAACTATCGGCGTCATCGGCGCAGGCGCATGGGGCACTGCGCTCGCGCAGATGTTGGCGAGCGACGGGCGCAAGGTGCTGGTCTGGGCGTTCGAGCCGGAAGTGGTCGCCGCGATCAATACCGATCATCGCAACCCGCTGTATCTGCCATCGGCCAGCCTTGCCCCCACCATCCGCGCCACCGGCAATCTGGCGGATTTCGCCGCGATCGATACCGTGCTGGTTGTTACTCCAGCGCAGGTGCTGGGCCGGGTTCTGGCGGGCCTCCCCCGCCCACCGCGCGATCTGGTGCTGTGTTCCAAGGGGATCGAGGCGGGCAGCGGCCGGTTGATGAACGATGTCGCGCGCGCGGCCTGCCCCGGCAGCGCCATCGCCGTGCTGTCCGGGCCAACCTTTGCGCATGAAGTCGCCGCTGGCCTGCCCACCGCCGTGACGCTGGCGTGCAGCGGCGGCGGCGAGCAGTGGGAACGGATCGCCCCCGCCATCGCACGGCCCGCGTTCCGCCCCTATTACAGCGACGATGTGACCGGCGCGGAGATTGGCGGCGCGGTCAAGAATGTGCTCGCCATCGCCTGCGGAGTGGTGGACGGGCTGGCCTTGGGCCAGAACGCCCGCGCCGCGCTGATCGCCCGCGGCTATGCCGAAATGCTGCGCTTTGGTGAGGCGCTGGGCGCGCAGGGCGAAACGCTTGCGGGCCTGTGCGGGCTGGGCGATCTGGTGCTGACCTGTTCATCCACAGCCAGCCGCAATTTTTCGCTGGGCAAAGCGCTTGGCGAAGGTGCCAACCCCGCCGCCCTGATGGCTGACCGCCGCACCGTGGCCGAAGGCGCGCACACCGCCCCTGTGCTCGCCGCAATCGCAGCCGAACGCGGGATCGCGATGCCGATTGTTGCCGCGGTCGATGCGATCCTGACCGGGGAAAGCGCGCGCGCAGTGGTGGCCGAACTGCTCGCCCGCCCCTTGCGCGCTGAACTGGAAAGCGACGCGAAGGATATCGAGGCGTGAGCACGCCGCCCGCCGACGCGCCCGCCGCCGCGCCTGACAAGGGCGGCGATGATCTGGCCACGCTGGCCAAGGGCGGGCGCACCAATACCATGGGTTTCGCCATCCGGCTGGTAGCGCGCATCCCGTTTCTGGTGATCGCAACGCGCCTTTATGGGGCCGAGACGCTGGGCCGCTTTGCATCGGCATTGGTGCTGATCGAGATTATCGCGCTGATCTGTTCGCTCGGCGAAAAACGCGGGCTGGCGCAGCGGCTATCGGTGGGCGCGGGTGACAACCGCGCTGCCGAAACCAATCTGGTCTATGATGGCATTGTGCTGGCGCTGGCCTATTCAACCGTCGCCGCGCTGCTGCTGCTGGCCTTTCCTGAACCGATGTTCCCCAACGGCATGAACAGCCCGCTGGATATCTGGCTGATCGCCGCCATCCCCGCCTTTGCCGTGACCGAGATTTTGCTCGCCGCGCAGGCTTACCGGTTCGATATCGCCACCACGGTGCGCGCGCGCGCGATTGTCGAACCGTGGACGATTTCGATTGCCGCCGGGGTGTTCTTTTTCATCCCCGCCACCCGCGATGCGGGGCTGGCGCTGGCGTATATCGCGTCGATCTATGCCGGGTTGCTGACCGCATTATGGCCGTTCCTGCGCAGCTATGGCCTGCCCAAAGGCTGGCAGCCGCAGGGCCGCGCGATGCTGGCGATGTCGAGCCGCGCTTTCCCGCTGGTGGGGGCCGATGCGATTGAGCGCGGCACACGGTTGCTCGATATCTTCATCCTCGGCCTGTTCGCCCCGCCATCGGCGGTCGGCATCTATTACGCCGCCCAGCAAATCGCCAGCCTGCCGCAAAAGCTGAAAACCAGTTTTGAACCGATCCTGTCGCCGGTCATCACCAAGAACCTGCGGATCGGCAATATGGGCGCGATTGCTGCGCAGGTGCGGCAGGTGGGGTTCTGGATCATCGCGGTGCAATTGGGCATCGCGCTGGTGCTGGGCATGCCGGGCGAAGCGGTAATGGGCCTGTGGGGGCCGGATTATGTCGCGGGCACGGCGGCGCTGTCGTTGCTGCTGGCGGCCGAGGTCGCGGCATCGATGGCGGTCGTGTCGGAAAGCGTGCTGGTCTATATCGCGCGCAAACGCAATCTGGCGATTTCGGTCGGGATCATCGCGTTGCAAGCGGCGCTGACCATCGTGCTGATCCAGCTGGCCGGGCGTTACGGACTGGGCGCAGGCTACGAGGCGGCCAGCGCAGCGGGCGCGTTGTTGATTGCGCTGGCGGTATCCAGCCTGATCAAGGCGCTGATGCTCAAACATCTGCTCAAGGCCCCGGTTTCGAACTGGCGCTGGGCGCTGGTCTATGCCGCTGCGCCTGCGGTGGTAGTGGGCTATGCCTTCACCTTCGTGCCCGAATGGATCGAGCTGCTGTTCGGCGTTCCGGCGGTGCTGGCCACCTATGCCTTCGTCATCTGGCGGCGCGGGTTTGGTGAGGAGGACAAGGTGTTGTTCCGCAAGCAGGTTGTCCCCGATCCCGTAAACGACCTGCCGTAACCCGCGCACGTTCAGTCGCTATTCACGGCTGCGGCGTGATTTTCGGGCATCGCTCAGGTTGTGGGGAGAAAATTGATGCGCGCAGTTCGGTTGGTAGGAATGGCGGCGCTGTGCGCTGTGATTGCAGGTTGCGCCAGCAAAGCGCCCGAAGAACTGGCAAAGGCTCCGCCGCCGCCGCCGGTGGTCGCTCCGCCGCCTCCACCGCCGCCGCTGCCGACCGTCGCCTATGCGCCGCAAGAGATGGTGGTGGTCACAGGTTCGCGGGTGCGCGGCGATGCAGTTGCCGCAGAGCGCAGTTATTTTGTGCCGCCGGTCATCGTCGCCACCGATCCGGGGCGTGAGCAATATGACGGCAAGGAAGTATCCCCCGTCAAACTGACCGTGATTGAACCCGTGTCCACCTTCTCGGTCGATGTCGATACCGGGGCCTATGCCAATGCCCGGCGGTTCCTGACCCAAGGCATGATGCCGCCCAAGGACGCGGTGCGCACCGAGGAGATGATCAACTATTTCCGCTATGATTATGCCAAGCCCAAAGATCGCAGCCAGCCGTTTACCGTCACCACCGATGTCGCGAAAAGCCCGTGGAATGCTAGTTCCTACCTGATGCGGATCGGGCTGCGCGGGTATGATATCGACAGCGAAGAACGCCCGCCCGCCAACCTCGTGTTCCTGATGGACGTATCGGGATCAATGAACAGCCCGGATAAGCTGCCGCTGGTCAAAACCGCGCTGGCTGGCCTTGCGGGCGAATTGTCGCCGCAGGACAGGGTTTCGATCGTGGTCTATGCAGGGGCCGCGGGCCTTGTGCTCGAACCCACCAATGACACCGCCACAATCCGCCGCGCGCTCGACAGCCTGAGCGCGGGCGGCTCTACCGCAGGCGGCGCGGGGATCGAACTGGCGTATCGGGTTGCCGAGGACAATTTCGTGCGTGGTGGGGTCAACCGCGTGATCCTTGCCACCGACGGCGATTTCAATGTCGGCGTCTCCAGCACCAAGGCGCTGATCGAACTGATCGAGACCAAGCGCGACAGCGGCATCACGCTGACCACATTGGGCTTTGGGCAGGGCAATTACAACGAAGCGATGATGGAGCAGGTCGCCAACAAGGGTAACGGCAACTACGCCTATATCGATTCTGCGCTCGAAGCGAAAAAGGTGCTGGGCGAAGAAATGTCGAGCACGCTGTTCACCATCGCCAAGGATGTGAAAATCCAGGTCGAATTCAACCCCGCCGTGATCGCGCAATACCGGCTGGTCGGGTATGAGAACCGCGCGCTTCGCGAGGAAGATTTCGACAATGACCGGGTCGATGCGGGTGACATTGGCGCGGGCCATCAGGTGACAGCGATTTACGAAGTCGTCCCCGTTGGCAGCAAGGGCTGGATCGCGCCGCGCAAGTATGAAGATGCGCCCGCCGCCGCCGCGCAGGCCAAGCTGGCCGAGGCCGCGACCGTCAAGCTGCGCTACAAATTGCCGACAAGCGACACCTCGAAACTGATCGAACAGGTGGTGGCGTCCAGCGCGTTCAAAGCCGCCGCCGCCCCGCAAGGCGATTTCGCCTTCGCCGCAGCGGTCGCCGCCTACGGCCAGGTGCTGCGCGGGGATGAATTGATGAACGGCTTTGGCTTCAGCGATATCGGCACGCTCGCAGGTGGGCAGGACAATTTCTGGCGGCAGGAATTCCTGCGGTTGAACGCACTCGCTGGCAGCATGAAGGGCGGCTGAGGCGCGTCAAGGGGCGTCAAGGGGCTTGGGCGCAAGCGGGTGCGCCTGCTAAGGTCGCAGCGATTGATTCCCTTTTGCCGGAGATTACCGCGCCATGTCCCTTGATTTTTCTACCGCCCTGCCGCTGATCCTGCTGGGCCTTGCGCTGCTCGTCGTGGCGGTGTGGCTGCTTACCCGCCGCAACCGCAAGGCGAAGGTGGTCGAAGATGGCAGCGCCCTCGCCCGCGACGTGCTGGACGAAGGCGCTGAAAAAGCGCGCCGTAATCAGGCGTTGATCGATGCGGCTCCGGCGGCGGTAAAGGTGATGGCGGAGCCTGTCCCGGTTCCCATGCCCATGCCTGCCCCCGCACCCACGCCTGCTGTCGCCGACGATCTCACCCGCATCAAAGGCGTCGGCCCCAAGCTGGTGACGCTGCTGGGCGAACTTGGCATCACCTCCTACGCGCAGATCGCCGCGTGGAGCGATGCGGATGTCGAACGCATTGATGCCGAGCTGGGCCGGTTCAAGGGCCGCATCACCCGCGACCAGTGGATCGAACAGGCCAAACTGCTCGCAGCGGGCGACGAAGCGGCCTTCACTGACAAATTTGGCAGGAATGGATAATATTCCGCAAGCCTGACCCCCAATCCGTGTTACATTCCCGCTCTTCGGGGGAGTCGCTGACGCGGGGAGAGGGTGGATGGGCTTGCGGATATTGGTGGCTGAGGATGAATTCATCACCGCTGTCGACCTGTGCGATACCTTCGAGGAAGCGGGCTACGAGATCGAAGGGCCGCACGCGGGCATTTCTGCCGCGCTGCTCGCCTGCCAGAAACACAAACCCGATCTCGCCATCCTCGATATTGAGCTGGCCGACGGGCTGACTTACGAACTGGCGCAAACCCTGATTGACGATGATGTGCCGGTAATCCTGTATTCCGGACACGATGAATCGCGCGAACTCGCCGCCCGCTTCCCGCGCGCCGTAACCGTCCACAAACCCTGCCCCCCGGCCGATCTGCTCGATGCCGCCTGCCGCCTGCTCGCGCCCGCCTGACCGGCACTGTGCGGCGCGCTCTTCCGCCCCGCTGCCCCCCTTGCCCCGCAGCTTGAAGCCTGCAATGGCTGTGAAGCATGAACAGCAGGAGCATCCCCGTGCACGGCACCTCGCCAGACACTTCGCAACCGCCCACTTCGCGCCTTTCCGCGTTCAACTGGCAAGACCCCTTCGACCTTGAAAGCCAGCTGACCGAGGAAGAGCGGATGATCCGCGACGCCGCCCACGGTTTCGCCCAAAGTGAACTGCAACCGCGCGTGATCGACGCCTTCCGCGAGGAAACAGACGCGCCCGAACTTTTCCCGCTGATGGGCAAGGCCGGGCTGCTCGGCGCGACCCTGCCCGAAGAACTTGGCGGCGCGGGCGCAAGCTATGTCGCCTACGGGCTGATCGCGCGCGAGATTGAGCGGGTGGACAGCGGATACCGTTCGATGGCGAGCGTGCAATCCAGCCTCGTGATGCATCCGATCTATGCCTATGGATCGGACGAACAGCGCCGCCAATATCTGCCCGGCCTCGCCAGCGGCGAATTGATCGGCTGTTTTGGTCTGACCGAACCCGATGCGGGCAGCGATCCCGGCGGCATGAAAACCCACGCGAGGCGCGACGGTGATGATTACGTCATTTCCGGCAGCAAGACCTGGATTTCCAACGCGCCATTTGCCGATGTGTTCGTGGTCTGGGCTAAATCCGATACCCACGGCGGCGCGATCCGCGGGTTTGTGCTGGAAAAGGGCATGGCGGGGCTTTCCGCGCCCAAGATCAAGGGCAAGATCAGCCTTCGTGCCTCCACCACCGGGATGATCGTGATGGAAGACGTGCGCGTGCCGGCATCCGCGCTGCTACCCAATGTCGAAGGGTTGAAAGGCCCGTTCGGCTGCCTCAACCGCGCGCGTTACGGCATTTCGTGGGGCGCGATGGGCGCGGCCGAGTTCTGCCTTGCCGCGGCGCGCCAATATGGGCTGGATCGCCAGCAGTTCGGGCGCCCGCTTGCCGCGACGCAATTGTTCCAGAAAAAACTCGCTGACATGATGAGCGATATTGCGCTGGGCCTGCAAGCATCCTTGCGCGTTGGCCGCTTGATCGACGAAGGCCGGTTCGCCCCCGACATGATTTCGATCGTTAAACGCAACAATGTCGGCAAGGCATTGGATATCGCCCGCGCGGCGCGTGATATGCATGGCGGCAACGGCATTTCCGAAGAATATCAGGTGATCCGCCACATGGTGAACCTGGAAACGGTCAACACCTACGAAGGCACACATGATGTCCACGCGCTGATTCTGGGCCGCGCCATCACCGGGATTGCAGCGTTCTGATGATGTTCGTCATTGCGAGCGGCGCAGCCGTGCGGCAATCAAGAGCGGCGCAAGACCGGAACCGGCGGATGCTGGATTGCCGCGCCCGCTTGGCAGGCTCGCAATGACGAAGGAGGGTTCACCTATCAAACTCTACGGCTACTTCCGCTCCTCGACCTCCTACCGCCTGAGGATCGCGCTGAACCTCAAAGGGCTGGCGTTCGAGAATATTCCGGTGAACCTCGTCACGGGCGCAAACAAGGACGCCGCCTTTACGGCGCGCAACCCGTTCGGATCGCTCCCCATGCTGGAGGCTGACGGGCGTGACCGGGCGCAGTCGATGGCGCTGCTCGAATGGCTCGACGAAGCCTATCCTGAGCCTGCGTTGCTGCCGAAAGACATCGAATCCCGCTACACGGTGCGCGAGTTGACCTACGGCATCGCGACCGAGATTCACGCGATCAACAACCTGCCGGTGCTCAAATATCTCAAAGACCCGCTCGGCCACACGCAGGATGAAATCAACGTGTGGTATCGCCACTGGCTGGCGCGCACGCTCAAGCCGGTGGAGGCGCGGTTGGCGCAGCTCACGACCGGCGATTTCCTCCACGGCGACGCGCCCGGCCTGTTTGAAGTGGTGCTGATCCCGCAACTCGCCAATGCGCGGCGGTTCGATTACGACCTGTCAGCCAGCCCGCACATGACCCGGATCGAGGCCGCCTGCCTTGCCCTGCCCGCGTTCATCAACGCGCATCCCGATAACCAGATCGATTCCCCGGAAAGAGGCCAGACATGAAACTCGCAACGATCAACAACGGCACCCGCGATGGCAAATTGGTGGTGGTATCCAAAGACCTCACCCGCTGCTGCGCGGCAGGATATATCGCCCCCACCCTGCAAGCCGCGCTGGATGATTGGGAACGGATCGCGCCGCAACTGGAAGTGCTGGCCCGCGATGTCGAGCATGAAACCGTGCCGTGCGAACGCTTCCACGAAAGGCAGGCGCATTCGCCGCTGCCGCGCGCCTACCAATGGGCCGATGGCAGCGCCTATATCAACCATGTCGAACTCGTCCGGAAGGCACGCGGGAGCAAGGTTCCCGACAGCTTCTACACCGACCCGCTGATGTATCAGGGCGGATCGGACGCTTTCCTACCGCCGCGTGGGCCGATACCCTTGGCCGATCCCGCGTGGGGCTGCGACATGGAGGGCGAGATTGCGGTTATCACCGATGATGTGCCGATGGGCGTTTCGGCGGACGACGCGGCAGGGCACATCAAGCTGCTGATGCTGGTGAATGACGTGAGCCTTCGCGGGTTGATCCCGGCAGAACTGGAAAAGGGTTTCGGCTTCTTCCAGTCCAAGCCCGCCAGCGCGTTTTCTCCGGTGGCGGTAACGCCTGACGAATTGGGCGAAGCATGGGCCGACAGCCTGATCCATCTGCCGTTGATGGTGGATTTGAACGGTGCGCCATTCGGGCGCGCGAACGCCGGGCAGGATGCGACCTTCAATCTGGCGCAACTGGTCGCCCACGCGGCGAAAACCCGCAACCTTGGCGCGGGCACTGTGATCGGCAGCGGCACGGTATCGAACAAGGGGGCCGATGGCGGCGCGGGCACCCCGGTTTCGGCAGGGGGTGCGGGATATTCGTGCATTGCCGAAATCCGCATGATCGAAACCATTGCTGGCGGCGCGGCAGTGACGCCGTTCATGCAGGCCGGCGACAGCGTGCGGATCGAAATGCGCGATGCGGCAGGCCGTTCGATCTTTGGCGCGATTGAACAGGACGTGGTGGAGGTCTAAAGTTTCCCCCTCTTCTCCCGTTCACCCTGAGCTTGTCGAAGGCCCGTTCACCCTGCGCTTGTCGAAGGGTTGTCCTTCACTTCAAGCGCGGTGCCGGATGCAGAAGTGCAGTCCTTCGACAAGCTCAGGACGAACGGTTGGTGGGCTGATTGGGGGGCTTGGGGTGGTTTAGACCCCCTCTAGACCCCCCTTAGACCCCCTCTAGGCTGGTCTTGGCCAATGTTTCACGTGAAACATCAGGCATCAAACCCCAGACTCTCCGCCACCGCCGCGTTGACAATCCGGCCCCTGTGCACATTGAGGCCGGGGGCGAGATGCGGGTCATCTTTGCAAGCCGCGATCCCCTTGTTCGCCAGCGCCAGCCCAAACGGTAGGGTAGCATTGTTAAGCGCATAGGAACTCGTCAGCGGCACCGCGCCGGGCATATTGGCGACACAATAATGGATGATCCCGTCAACCTCGTAAGTCGGGTTTTCGTGGGTGGTGGGGTGCGAAGTTTCAAAGCACCCGCCCTGATCAATCGCCACATCCACCAGCACCGCACGGCGCTTCATATCAGGCAGCATCGCGCGGGTAATCAGGTGCGGCGCGCTCGCCCCCGGGATCAACACTGCGCCGATCACAACGTCGGCCTGGGCGACCGCCTGTTCGATTGTTCCGGCGGTGGAAAAGCGGGTGATGGCGCGGCCCTGGAACATCTCGTCAAGCTGGCGCAGGCGCGGCAGCGAACGGTCGAAAATCTCCACTGTCGCCCCCAGCCCCACCGCCATGCGCGCCGCCTGAGTGCCGACCACCCCGCCGCCGAGCACCACCACGCGCGCCGGGATCACGCCGGGCACCCCGCCCATCAAAGTGCCGCGCCCGCCGGTATTGGCCCGCAAGGCGAGCGCCCCCGCCTCAATCGCGAGCCTGCCTGCCACTTCGCTCATCGGAGCGAGCAAGGGCAAGCCGCCGCCGGGGCCGGTGACGGTTTCATAGGCAACCGCCGAAACGCCCGATTGCATCAGGCCGCGCGCCTGATCGGGATCGGGGGCTAGGTGCAGGTAGGTGAACAGGATCTGCCCTTCGCGCAATTGCACCCATTCGCCGGGTTGCGGTTCCTTGACCTTCACGATCATGTCCGCGCGGGCGAAGACTTCGGCGGCGCTATCGACCACTTCGGCCCCGGCCTTGCGGTAGGTGTCATCATCCTTGTCGATGCCCAGCCCAGCGCCGGTTTCAACGATCACCCGATGCCCGGCAGACGCATATTCGCGCACCGCTTCGGGGGTGAGACCGACGCGGAACTCGCTCGGCTTGATTTCCTTGGGAACGCCGACCAGCATGATTCTCTCCTCGCGATGCAGCGGAAACGTCGCTAGTGTAGGCGTAATAAAATTACAAGTTCGCGCAAGGTCGATTGCAAGCCAGGAGCCGCCCATGACCGCCCATCCCCCCCAATATCCCACCGTCAAAATGCTCATCAACGGCGAATGGATCGCCGCAGGAGAAGCCGGCGCGATGGACGTGGTGAACCCGGCCACCGGGCAGGTGATCGGGCAATGCCCCAAGGCGTCACCCGCGCAGCTCGACGCCGCAATCGCCGCCGCCGACGAAGCCTTCGTTACGTGGAGCAAAACGCCCGGCGCACAGCGTTACGCCATCCTGCGCCGCGCCGCCGAACTGCTGCGCGAACGTGCGCCTGCCATCGCCCACACCGTCACCGCCGAAATGGGCAAACCGCGCGCGCAGGCCGTGGGCGAAATCACCGCTTCGGGCGACATGATCGACTTCCTTGGTGAAGAGGCCAAGCGGCGCGGCGGACGATTGATCCCTGCCCGCAGCGATAGCGTGATCGCCCAGACCGTGACCCACGAACCGGTCGGGCCGAGTGTGCTGCTGACCCCGTGGAATTTTCCCGTCAATCTGCCCGCCAAGAAGATCGCAGGCGCGCTGGCGGCGGGGTGCACCGCGATCCTGAAGCCTGCCGAAAACACCCCCGCATCGGCGCAATTGCTGGTCGAATGCTTTGTCGATGCGGGCGTACCCAAGGGGGTGCTGAACCTCGTTTACGGCGATCCCGGCCCGGTGTCCGAACACCTGATCGCAGCGCCTGCGGTGCGCAAAGTCAGCTTCACCGGATCGACCGCGGTGGGCAAGCATCTGGGCGCGCTGGCGGCTTCGCACATGAAGCGTTTTACCCCGGAACTGGGCGGCCATGCCCCGGTGATTGTCAGCAAACACGCCGATCTTGACCGCGCGGTGGCGGCCTGCGCGGCGACCAAGTTTCGTAATGCCGGGCAGGTCTGCGTTTCGCCCACGCGGTTTCTGGTGGCGCGCGAGGTCTATGACCGCTTCGTTGCCGAATTCGCCGCGCGCGCGGGCAAGATGAAGGTCGGCGATCCGGGGGCGGATGACAGCGTCGACATGGGGCCGCTCGCCCACGGACGGCGGATCGCGGCGATGGAGGCGGTGGTTGCCAATGTTGGCAGCTTGGGGACAGGCAATCGCGGTGAGGTTGTCACCGGAGGATCAGTCATCGCAGGCAGCGGGTTCTTCTTTCAGCCCACGGTGATCGCCAACCCCGCCCCCGACAGCCGCTTCATGACCGAGGAACCCTTCGGCCCGATTGCCGGGATCGTCCCGTTCGATGCTATCGAGGACGCGGTGCGGATCGCCAATAGCTTGCGCTATGGATTGGCCGCCTATGCCTTTTCGGGCGACCTCGACGAAGCGCATTACCTTGGTCGGGCCTTGCGCGCGGGCATGGTGGGGATCAACCAATTGATCGTATCATCGCCCGAAACCCCGTTTGGCGGAGTGGGCGATAGCGGGTTCGGATCGGAAGGGGGCGAAGAGGGCTACCTCGCCTTCACCGACACCAAGCTGGTGATCATGGCGAAAGCGGGCGGGTAGGCCGCGCCGGTCTGGTTTACGCGATCAGGTGGACAATTCGCGAAAGCAGCGATTGGCGGGTTTGCATCGGCTGAATCCGGCCATAGCGCGCGCGGCGCGAATATTCGTCCTGAATGCAGACAGTGCGGTGCATGGGATCTGGCCCGCTGGACCAGATTGTTGGTCTTGCCATTGATCGCTTCCCGATTCGCTTATTTGGTATTGAGCAAGTTAACAGCAAATCTGTGGAAAACACAAACTAAACATAGTTAACGGGCTTACCTCTGCCACACTTCACCGATTCGTGCGTCTCACCCCGGCAGAACGCACATCGGCAAGGGTCGGATAACCGTTAACGGCCATCAAAAGATCAGCTTCGGCAAGGATGGATCGTAACACCCACGCCGCGCCCTCGGCCCCGCCTAATGCGAGTCCATAAGTATAGGGCCGCCCAACGCCGACCGCGCGGGCACCCATCGCCAGCGCCTTGACCGCGTCGGTGCCGGATCGGATTCCGCTGTCAAACAGCACCGGGGTATCGCCCGCCGCCTGCACGACCTCGCCCAGCAGATCGATGGTGGCGATCCCGCCGTTGGCCTGCCGGCCGCCATGGTTTGAACAATAGACCGCATCCGCCCCGCTATCGACCGCACGGCGCGCATCGTCGGGGTGGCAGATGCCTTTGAGCACAATCGGCAGCTTCGTCACCGATTTGAACCACGCCATGTCATCCCACGTCAGCACCTGCCCAAAGGTCGCCGCCCACGTAAAAATCGCCGCGCCAAGGTCTTCTTCGGGCGGTTTCGCCAGCATCGCGCGGAACACCGGATCGGTGAAGTAATTCTGGAGCACCTTGCCGCGCAGCTGCGGGAAGTTTGACGCGTTGAGATCGCGCGGGCGCCAGCCTGTTACCCAGGTGTCGAGCGTCACCACCAGCGCCGTATAGCCCGCATCTTCGGTCCGGCGGATCAGGCTGGTCGCCAGTTCGCGGTTGCGCGGGGTGTAAAGCTGAAACCACGCTGGCGTGTCCCCGCAGGCCGCCTTCACATCCTCCAGCGGATCATTCGCCAGCGTCGAAGCGCAGAACGGCACCCCGGTCAGCGCCGATGCCCGCGCTGCTGCCATGTCGCCGTGGCGGTCTTGCGAGGCTTCGCCGTTGACACCAACCGGGGCCATGAACAGCGGGGTGGGATAGGTGTGGCCGAACAGTTCGATCGACAGATCGCGCGTCGCGCAATCGACCATCATGCGCGGCACCATGCCCCAATGGTGGAACGCGGCGGCGTTCTGATCCTGCGTGTGTTCATCCCCGCACCCGCCCGCGACATAATTGGTCAGGCTTGGCCCCAACGCTTCGTGCGCGCGTTTTTCCAGCGTGGCGAAATCGACCGGCCAGGTGGGCAGAACACCGCTTAACCCGGCATTGTAGATTTCATTCTGCATTGCGCCGAAATTGGTCATGGCCTTGGTCTCTCCCGCTTCTCTATGAGGAGGGATTCAGACCATGCAGCGGCACGGGGCAAGCGATTTTTGAGCAAACAGGCGTTTGGGGTCAGAAGCGTTAGGGGGCTTTATTCGGGCAGGAAGCCGAGTTCATAGACCATCGGGCGCAGCTTGGCGGTCAGCGCGGCGTAGGCGGATTTGAACGGATCGAAATCGGTGAGTTCGATATCGCCGTAAGCTTCGAGCGCGCGGCGCACCTGATACCATCCGGCATCGGCGCGGTTCAGCTTGTATTCTTCCCTGATCTTGTTGGGGAAGCGGGTGGCGTGGAAGCGGGCGAACAGCTTGCGCCCTTCATCCATCACGGCCTGCGCCTCTGGTGAGAACGCCATCCCCTGCATGTAACGCACGAGAAAATCACTCTCGAAGCGCGCCTTGGCCCCGACTTGGCTTTCCGTGAAGGGGATGAAGTGGTTGGTGAGGCTCCAGTCGCGATCATTCCAGCGCAAGCCGTCTGCCCCTGCGGTGAGGTTGCTGCCGTTGAACAGCATCCAGACGAGGCAATCGGACTTGAATTCATCCGAGAGCGGCTGCGAGGGTTGCAGGAACTGGTCGCGGTCGTTGAGCCATGTGGGCTTGATCAGGCGACGGACGGAAAAGACGATGGCGGCTTGCCAGAGGTTTTCGGGGGTGACGTAATAGCCATTGCCAGCACTATAAACGGACGAGAATAATGCTGTTAGCGTCCCTGCATTTTGAATATCATTGCTGTTGGATAGCATGTGAGCAATGGCACCATCGTGCCAGCTCGATACTTTCGCATATCCATTCTGGGGCACGATGGCATTTTTTAATGGTATTGCTTGCGTCTTTGCAGGGAGCCTAGGAAGCCACTGACTAAGCATCCGGCTGTTTGGTGCATCTATGAATTTTTTCTCGCCGACAATTTTTCCGAACCGATCAACCGCAATAGTGTTGACCTCTTCAGCCGGTTCACGTTGAGCTAGGTTCCACATGAGAAACCCGATAGGAAAGTGGCCATTTAGGCCATCAAACGCCTTGCTGTGCACGACAAACCCATCGAGATAGGCCGCCTGCCAACGCTCTCGAAAAGCTGAAAAATTTGGTGCATTGATGTATTTGAGTGTGCTAAACATCGCAAGTTTTGCAGTGGGTAGTTCGAGCATGATGCGATGCAGGAATTGCACGAAAAGTTCGCGAGCAGCGTATCCAAGATCGTTCATTCCATGACTAATTCTCGTGGCTGCAATACCCGTTTTTCCAGCATTTCCCTGTGAGTTCGCGGCCTCGCCATAAGGCGGATTTATCAGCACCAGAATCGGCTTCGCGCCCTTCTTGCCCTCACGCGCATCGGCAATCGCCTGACGCAGCGCCTGTGGCAGCTTATCCGAAAGGCTGTAATCAATCTCGCCGAAATCGGTCACATCATCATTGAGATAATCATATTGAAAAATCTCGGCCCCGGCGAAGGCCGGGTTGCTGCGCATGATCGTCACGTCCTCGGCATCGAGCGTGGACATGAAGACATTGCGCAGGTTGGAATGCTTGGCCTCCAGATTGCCGACGCCTGCGCACATATCCCAGACAATATATTTCTGCTGCCAGTCCGCGCCGAGAGTAGCATTAAGCTGGTCATAGGCTTTATCGACGATGTGCAGCGGGGTGTAGAACGCGCCCTTGAACTTCTGATCGTCCATCGGCAGCAGGCTGTCGCGCCGTTCGAGCAGGTAGTGCCGGTGTTTCTGTTCCGGCGGGCGGTGGTAGATGTTCCAGAAATTGCGATAGCCGCGCTCGCTGGCGAGTTCGTATTGATCGCCCCCGATGATGAACACCGGCTTGTCACCGCTGAACAGCAGGCGCGCGGGCAGGTTGCGCATCGCTTCGTTGCGCCCGTCATGCATGATGTCGGCAAAGAACAGCACGGCGTAATCCGCCTCGCGCTTTACGCCCAATTCGACGCCCACCATCGCCACCCACTTGTCGAACACCTGCCGCAGGTTGTTCGGCGTGATCGGGGTGCGGATGATCCGCCCTTCGCGCACCGCATCGCGGGCGGCCTTGATGAACTCGGCCTCGTATCCGTCAATCTGATAGAGGATGAAATGGGTTTCGATGGTGGGAGCAATCTGCGCTGCCAGCGCCTTGTCCGCCGCCGAGCCGGATTTGGGCCAGACAATCGCCTTGTCATCCAGCAGCGGCAGGGCGTGATCGGTCGCCATCAGCGCGGCTTTTTCGCGGTCGATCACGCACAGGAAGCCGGGGATCGCCTCGCCGCGTTTGCGCGCGGCGCGGACGTAGGTGAGCAGCTGCGCGAACATCAGCAGCGGCGCAGTTGGCGATTCCTTCGCCTCGAACCAGATCTCCGGGGTCTGGATATCGACCAGCCCCTTGAACACGCCTTTCAGCCCAAGCGCCTTGATATAGGCGTCCTTGACGTCTTCCTCGGTGCGGGCGCGGGCGAGCGTTTCGGATAGCGTCATCGGGCAATTGTCTTGGCGGATGTGATCATATGATCCCCTTTGCCGCACCATTCCAACAATCCCAACGCTCTGCCAAGCCACAATCGGTCTTGAGCCACAGCCCTTCAAGCACCGCGAGATAGCTCGCCAGCCCGATTGAAAACGCCGGGAAGAAGAAGTGAAAGCTGATCGTGAAAGCGAACTGGATTCGCGCGAGCAGCAGGGCGTCGAGGTTTTCGAACATGGTCAGGAACTACTCCCGTCGGAGCTGCAATCAATTGCGATCACTGCACCTGATATACGGTTTTGCGGCAGAAGGTTGCACCGCCGGACGGGGGGTGTCCGGCGGTGCAGGTTGTGGCGGGGCCGCCTACGCGACGTCCACCAACCTCAGGTAAGGCTTGATGGTTTCGAAGCCCTGCGGGAACATTTCGTTCGCCTTGGCATCGGGGATTGACGGCGGGATGATGACCTTGTCGCCCGGACGCCAATCGGCGGGGGTGGCGATGGTCATGCGGTCGGCCAGCTGCAAGCTGTCGATCACGCGCAGAATCTCATCGAAATTGCGTCCCACGCTCATCGGATAGGTCATGGTCAGGCGGATTTTCTTCTTCGGATCGATGATGAACACCGAACGCACCGCCGCCGTCTCGCTCTGATCGGGGTGGATCATGTCATAAAGCTTGGCGATTTCCAGATCAGCGTCAGCCACGATCGGGAATGTCAGTGTGACGCCCTGCGTTTCGTCGACATCCTTGACCCAGGTGAGGTGTTCTTCAACCGTGTCGGTCGACAGGCCGAGCGGTTTGGTGTTGCGCTTGTCAAATTCGGCGGCAAGGCGCGCGGTCATACCCATTTCGGTGGTGCAAACCGGGGTGAAATCGGCCGGATGGCTGAAAAAGAACACCCAGCTGTCGCCTGCCCAATCGTGCAGGCTGATTTCGCCGGTGGTGGTGGCGACGGTGAAGTCGGGGGCGGTATCGCCGATGTGAAGGCTCATTACGTATACTCCTTTGCGTTGATGCAACCGCTTTAGCAGGAGATGCGATTCGCGTTTAACTCAATTACTCATTTTATGAAATCGATTTTTTAATTCAGTGCTAATGAGTGGTGCCTGCGCGAGATTCTGGCAAGTTCCACAGATTTCGACGTATTTCGCATACAGATTTTTGATATTGGAGTGTTCGTCAGATCATCCCGCGCGCGTCCAATGGATCGTCAGACCCCGGCTCCTCACCAGTATCGAGCGCCAGTTCAGCAAAGGCGCTGTCCTGCGACAGAAACACCCGGCCCGACAGATCATCAAGAAAGTGCGCGCGCCCCAGCCGATCCATCACCGGGCCTTTCACTTCCGACAGGTGCAGTTTCACACCCCCGTCGGCCAGCCGGTGGTTGATCGCCTCAAGGCTTTCCAGACCCGAGGCATCGATGGCGTTGACCGCGCTGCACATCAGCACCACGTGCCGCAGCGGCGGGCGATCCGCGACCTGTTCCAGCACATATTCCTCCAGCCAGCGGGCATTGAGATAGGTCAGGCTTTCATCGATGCGGATCGACAGCAGATGCGGCAGGGTCAGCACCTTGTGGCGTTCGACATTGCGGAAATGCTCGGTGCCCGGCACCCGTCCGACGATCGCCGCGTGGGGACGACTGGCGCGCCACAGATACAGCAGCAGGCCCACCGCCACCCCGGCGATCACCCCCAACTCCACCCCGGCAAGCAGAGTGATGGCGATGGTCGCGGCATGGGCGGCGAAATCGGCCTTGGAATAGGCCCAAAGCAGCCGGGGTGTCTTGAAATCGACAAGGCTCAGCACCGCCACGATGATGGTTGCTGCGAGCGTCGCGTTTGGCAGGTGGAACAATAGCGGAGTGAGAAACAGGCTGGCGAGCGCAATGCCCACCGCCGTGAAGGCGCCCGCAGCCGGGGTCTGCGCACCCGCATCAAAATTCACCACCGACCGTGCAAAGCCGCCTGTAACCGGATAGCCGCCCGACAGCGCCGAAGCGATGTTCGATGCACCAAGGCCAATCAATTCCTGATCGGGCGCAATCCGCTGACGCCGCTTGGCCGCGAGCGTCTGCGCGACCGAGACACTTTCGACGAACCCGATCACCGAAATCAGCAGCGCGGGCACCCACAAAGCCTGAATCAGTGCAAATTCGGTCGAAGGCAGGGTAAACGGTGGCAGGCCTTGCGGGATAGCGCCCACCACGGATACGCCGCTCGCCTCCAGCCCAAATCCGATCACGGCAAGGATCGTCACCGCCACCGCCGCCACCGGCCCGGCCTTGGCCGTCATATCGGCAGCGCGCGCAGGCATGCCAAAGCGTTGCAGCGCAGGCTTCAACCCCTTGCGCACCCAGAACAGGAACAGCGTCGCCGGAACACCGATGGCGAGGGTGGCAAGGTTGGTGCTGCCTAGCGCACCTGCCAGCCCGGATAGCATCTCCGGCCAAGTCTCACCCCCGGCCTTCACACCCAGAATGTGTTTCAACTGGCTGGTGGCAATCAGGATGCCAGAGGCCGAAATGAACCCGCTGATCACCGGATGCGACAGCAGGTTGGCCAGGAACCCAAGCCGCAGCAGGCCCAGCACTGCCAGCATCACCCCTGACAGCGCGGCGAGCGTGACCGCCGCCTCCCAATATTCAGTCGTTCCCGGCGTAGCGATCGCGCCCACCGCGCTCGCCGTCATCAACGAAACCACCGCCACCGGGCCAACTGCCAACGTTCGGCTGGTGCCGAACACGGCATAGGCAAACAGCGGCAGGATCGAGGCATAAAGGCCGACCACCGGCGGCAATCCCGCCAGCATCGCATAGGCAAGGCTTTGCGGGATCAGCATGATGGTGACGATCACCGCCGCCATCAGATCACTGGTCAGGACGCCCCGATCATAGCTGCGCGCCCACGTCAGGATCGGGAAATAGCGTTGCAACATGGCGGGCCTATTGCGCGATCAGACCGCCGGGGCCAGCCAGCCATTCGCGCCCCTTGAGCATCCCGTTCCAGTAAATCCACGGCAGCAGATCGGCCTTGAGCATCCATGACAGGCGCGTGGGCTTTGTCCCGTCGACCAGCCATGTGGGAAAGCTGGGTGCCAGTTTTCCGCCATAGCCGAATTCAGCAAGCACAATCTTGCCGCGCTCCACCGTCAAGGGACACGAACCATAACCGTCATACCCCGCCGTCGGCCCCTTGCAATCGAGCTGCCGCAGCGCGTTGACCGCCACCACCGGTGCCTGCTTGCGCGCAGCAGCGGCGGTTTTGGCATTGGGCATCGACCCTGCATCCCCAAGGCCAAACACATTGGGGTAACGCACGTGCTGCAAGGTATGCTGATCAACATCGGTAAACCCGCTTGCCGCCGCCAAGGGGCTGTCGGCAAGAAATTGCGGCGCGACCTGTGGGGGCACGACATGTAGCATATCGAAATCGACCGTCACCTCGCCGTCTGCCGCAGCGAAAGTCGCCTGCTGCGCGGGGCCATCGACCGCGACGAGGTTATTGCCCAGTTCAAGATTGATGCCGTATTTCCCGACATATTCCATCAGCGCCGGAACATAATCGGCCACCCCGAACAGCACACCGCCCGCATTGCGGAACTCGACCGCGATGTCGCCCAGCACGCCGGTCCGCCGCCAATGATCGCAGGCGAGATACATCACCTTTTGCGGCGCGCCCGCGCATTTGATCGGCATGGGCGGCTGACTGAAAATCGCACGGCCCGCCTTCAACCCCTGCACCAGTTCCCAAGTATAAGGCGAAAGATCGCCGCGGTAATTGGACGTGACACCGTTCTGGCCGAGCGTCTGTTCAAGCCCTGCGATCTTCTCCCACGCAAGGCGAATGCCGGGGGCGACGATCAGCACGTCGTAGGTCAAGGTGCTGCCGTCAGCGAGCGTCACCTGATTATCGTCTGGCTGGAAACTGGCCGCAGCCTGCTTGATCCAGACCGCACCCTTTGGGATTACGCTTTTCATCGGACGTATCGTTGAGGCGAGATCGAAAACCCCGCCGCCAACCATCGTCCAACCGGGCTGGTAGGCATGGGTGTCAGTCGGCTCGACAATCGCGATGTCGAGCCCCGGCCTACGCCTCAGCATCGAAGCCGCAGCGGCAATCCCTGCCGCGCCGCCGCCGATGACAACGACCGTGTGTGATGAATTATTCATGGTGATCCCCTGCGTGGTGCGGCGTTATCCGCCAGTTTCCATCCGTTCGGCGATTGCCGTCAGATCATAGCCGGCGGCCTGCGCGCGGGCGATGCGTTCTTCGGTGGAAAGGCCGCCAATATTGGCGAGCGCATCGAGCGTGATTGAACGCGTGCCAGTGCGGCAATAGGCGAGCACTTTGCCCGGCGTGCCGCGCCGGATTGCAGCAAAGGCGGCGACGGCGGCGGATGGGAACAGGCCGCCTGCAACCGGAATGTGGTGAAAGGCCAGCCCCGCGTCCTGCGCGGCGCGGCGCATATCATCCTGCGCGGGCTGCCCCGGCTCTTCGCCATCGGGGCGGTTGCAGATCACGGCGGAGAAGCCTTCGGCAGCCAGCGCCGCCAGTTCGTCAGGCTGCAGCTGCGGCGCGACCGCGAAGCTATCATCCACTTTACGAATTTCCATCATGCTTGTCCTTCGATCAAGCGCACCATCAACATCCCGGCGAGCATCGCAGCGACGAACACGGCTGCCGATACTGGTTCAATCGCCAGCGCGGCAAAGCCCGGCCCCGGACACAGTCCAGCGATCCCCCATCCGATCCCGAACAGAGCCGATCCGCCGACAAGGCGCAGCGTAATGTCGCTGCGGTCGGGTAGCGCGAAGCCTTCGGCGAACCAGGGGCGCAGCAGCTTGCCCTGCACCAGCCACGCCGCCGCCATCACCAGCACCGCGCCGCCCATCACAAAGGCAAGCGTCGGATCCCATGCGCCGAACAGATCAAGGAAACCGCGCACCCGCGCCGGGTCGGTCATCCCGCCCAGCGCCAACCCGGCGCCGAAAATCGTGCCCGACGCGAGCGGGATTAGAATGGCCCTGATCACAGCAGTACCTCGATTCCCAGCCCGTTCATGATAGCCACCGTGGCAATGCCCGTGGCGATAAAGGTCGCGGTTGCCACCAGTGACCGCTGCGACAGGCGGCTCATCCCGCACACCCCGTGGCCGCTGGTGCAGCCACCGCCAAGACGGGTTCCGATACCGACGATCAACCCGGCAATGATCAGCGGCACCGGCCCGGCAAAGCTTGGTTCTGCCGCGCCAGTCATGCCCATCACAATCAGCGCGCCCAGCGGCAGGCCGATCAGGAATGCCCATGCGCCGCGCCGCGGCATCGATCCTGCGCCAATCCCGAAAGCCCGCGCAGCAATGCCGGAAACCCCGGCAATCCGCCCTGCCCCCAGCAGCATCAACGCCGCTGCGAGCCCGATCAACACCCCGCCTGCAAGCCCTGCGACCGGGGCGGCATCGGGGAAGCCCGGCAGGCTGATAGCCAGCAGGCTCATACCGCGTTGACCGGCAGTTTGAGGTAAGTGATGCCGTTGTCATCGGGCGGAGGCAGGTGTCCGGCGCGCATATTGACCTGCACCGAAGGCAGGATCAGCCGCGGCATATCGAGCGTCGCATCGCGTGCTTCGCGCATGGCGACAAATTCATCTTCGGTGATGCCGTCATGCGCATGGATATTGCCCTCACGCTCAGCGGCGACGGTGGTTTCCCAGACATATTCGCTACGACCCTTGGGCAGATAATCGTGGCACATGAACAGCCGGGTTTCAGGTGGCAGCGCCAGAATGCGCCGCAGCGAACGGAACAGAGCGCGCGCATCGCCGCCGGGGAAATCGGCACGCGCGGTGCCATAATCGGGCATGAACATCGTATCACCGACGAACACCGCCTCACCGACCACATAAGCCAGACATGCCGGCGTATGGCCGGGAACGTGCATCACTGTTACCGGCAAGTTGCCGATCGTGAATGTGTCGCCATCTTTGAACAAGGCATCGAACTGCGAACCGTCGCGTTCAAATTCGGTTCCGGCGTTGAACAGCTTGCCGAACACCTGCTGCACCGTGGTGATGTGTTCACCAATCACGATCTTCCCGCCAAGCTTCTGCTGGAGATAGGGCGCGGCAGAAAGGTGATCGGCATGGGCATGGGTTTCGAGCAGCCAAGTCACTTTGAGATTATGCGAAGTGACGTAATCGATCACAGCATCGGCAGACGTCGTGGCGGTGCGCCCAGAGCTGGAATCAAAATCCAGCACCGAATCGACAATCGCCGCTTCACCCGTCGCGGGATCGTGAACCACGTAAGTGACGGTAAATGTCGCGGCGTCGAAGAAGCCGGCGATTCCAGGACGCAGCGCGCTGTCACCTCTTGCGCGAAGCACCTGTTCTGTCGCCATCTGCAGCGCCGAATCGTTGCTGGGCATATCCATTCTCCAATTCAATTTCATAAATTATGTATATGACTTGCAATGGCCGTGTCAAGTGCTATACGGACGCCATGAATGATCACACCCACACTCCTCCGCCCTGCGCTGGCCTGCGGATTGGTGACGTCGCCCCGGATTTCGAGGCACGCAGCACCATCGGCCCGGTCCGGTTGTCGAACTTTCGCAAACGCTGGCTGGTGCTGTTTTCGCATCCGGCGGACTTCACCCCCGTCTGCACCACCGAATTCGTTGTACTCGCCAGCGAAGCGGCTGCCTTTGAAAAGCGCGACTGTGCATTGATGGCACTATCGGTCGACAGCCTGTTTTCGCATTTCGCATGGCTGCGCATGATCCGCGACCGCTTTGGCATCGAAGTGCGGTTCCCGATTGTCGAAGATCCCACTCTGGTGATCGGGCGGGCGTTCGGCATGGTGTCGGCGCAGGACAATGACAGCGCGACCGTGCGCACCACCTTCTTCATTGATCCGCGTGGTGTGATCCGGGCGATGACCTGTTACCCGGCCAACCTTGGCCGTTCGGTGCCCGAAATGCTGCGCATCCTTGATGGACTTCAGGCCATCGATGCGAACGCGGCATTGGCGCCGGCCAACTGGCAGCCAGGCGAACCGCTGCTCAGCCCGCCGACCAATGACCTGGATGAGGTGTTCGCGGCCGAAGATCCGACCAGTTGGTTCCTGCGCAATTCCGGGGAACAGCGTTGATGGCCGAAGATGATCTCATCGAGGCGCTCAAAGCCCTTGCCCACCCGCTGCGCTGGCGCATTCTTGCGACGATCGCGGCGGGCGAACGCAATGTCGGCGAGATCGAACACGCGACCGGGATCGGTCAACCGGGCCTGTCTCAACAACTCGGCGTGCTGCGCAAGGCAGGGCTGGTCAATACCCGCAAGGATGCAAAGCTGGTGTTCTATTCTCTGGCAGAAAGCGCGCTGGCGGGCGTGACTGCTGCGATGGGCGCGCTCGCATCGACCGAAAGCCGTCCCGCGCCAGAACCCGAAGCGCAGCACACCCCCGCCCCCGGCGTCGCCAATTTCGCCCGGTTGTCCAAAATCACATAGGGTCAGGCCCTATCAGCTCCGATGGCCTCAGGTGCTTCGCTGATTTTCTGGGATTTTCAAGGACTGTGCGGTCTCATTAAGCCTGCACCTCTCTCCGCACTGAGGTCAAAATTTGCAAACGCTATGTTTGCACAAGCTTACGCCTATCTACCCCCAAGTTTTGCACACCTTGCGCCTATAAAAAATGCCGGAGAGCCAAACGGCCCTCCGGCTCAACGGCGCGATAATAAGTCGATCAGTTGCTTGATGTGAGAAAAACGGCTTCGGCTGACTGCCGACAAAAGCCTGCGGGGCTTAGGAGCGGCACGCCCGCCTTCAAGGCATCGTTGTAGGCTCGCTGCGTGCTCACGCCTCGGCGGAGGGCAAGTTCCATCGAGCTAATGTGACGGCGTGCCATTTCCAGAACGGTTTTGACCGAGAGCAATTTGGCCCTACCACCCTTCTCTGACTGGGTGTCCGTGAACAGTTGTGTGCCCTCTTTCGGTCCAAGGTTCAGGATCTCATATGCATCGCCTTTGGATATCTGCGTTTCCGACATGCTTGCCGGACGTTCGAGATCCGGGATTTGAGCCACGTCTTCACGCCTGATGAAGATTCGCCGAACCAATGGTGCATCTCCCGCCTCGAGGCGAAATGGGATGCTGCCGTCTGAGAGCTTGCTGAACATATGGCCCCACGGCTTCAAGCTTGCACCGACAATCTTGATAGCGATCGACAGCGACACTTCCGTAGCCAAAGGGTCGTTCGCTTGAGCCTGCTCGAGATCCTGCAGAAAGCGCTCGGCCGAAGCCCTGTCGACCTGGCGAATGCCGTATCTCGCCAAGAAAAACGGGTGATCGAGAGGAGCAAGGTGCCCCCAATCGGCAAGCTGTTCTGCGCCGTGCCGCGATATCCCGAACTGTGAGGCTACCCGATCAACGCCCATTCTGGTTGCTATGCCTTCTGCAATCTCTTCGACTTCGCGTCGGCAAAACATAGGCTGCAATCGCCCCTGTTTGTCGATGACAGGCATGATGCGAAGGATGCCATCACGTCGCAGTTGCGCCACCTCCGCAGTCCCCAAACTTAGCAGCCGTGCTGTGGGTTTGATTGCGAGTGCTCTCTGGCTAGCGCCTTCAGCATTTTTTCCATCTCCCTCCATCTTTTCACGTAGATCGCGAGCAAGATCGGCAACCTCAGAAGATGCTTCATCCAACCTTTTTCCAGTCAGAAACCGGACCGTTTCACCCTCGTTACCATCGAGATGAATCGCTTCGCGATCAGCGATGCGCTCACTGGCAAAGGCCTCGAAGCTATCTGGCCATCCCGCCATGAGTTCCCAGGCTGCATCCAGTGCTTGTGCGAGTTTGAAAGCATCCGCTCGGTGCAGCCTCGCCCACAAGTTCTTCAGGTCTGGATCGACCACCGGCAGAAGGCGGTTCAGCAGGTCAAATGCGACTTGCCCCTCTTTGGCCGCGATCCCGGGCGGAAGCGTCGCCAAGAGCTTTGGGCGCTGCTTCAGATCAAACAGCTGTGCAATTGTCCGGAGCTTCGTGACAAGTTCGGGGGCGATCTGCGGCGTTCGGACTTGCTTCAAGTCGCCCATGCAATGATCACAGACGTCGATCCCGCGAGTGTGCCTCCAGCCGAGTGGTCTGCCGTTACACTCCGGATTATCGCACGCAGAGATAAGCACGTCTCCCGTCTCAAGACAGCAGGGAAATAGTCGCAGATCCCATAGCGCACGGTGATAAGGTGCAATCTGAAGCGCTCTTGGAGAAACTCTTCTGATCCTTTTCTCGAGCAAGGCGGTCGATACCGACAGGCCACCAAATCGATGGACGCGGGAGCTCCCTGCCCCGTCCTGAATGATAGGCAGGGAGCGTCCGAGCAGTTCTTCCGCATCGACCACCATCTCGGCGGCTAGCTCCCGGATATGCGCTTCATCTGCGCATGAGGCCATCTGCCGATGGCCCCATTCGACGCCAGCAACTCTTGTGATGTCGAGCATTCGTTCTAGCGACGTTTCATCCGCCCACCTTGCTACTGCACCATTGAAAGACTCGTCCGGATAGAAAACGAAGCCACCATGTTGATCTGGCTGCGCAGTCATCGGTCGGACTCGTAGTCATCGTCAGCATCAGCGACTTCACTGTTGCGAGTTCCAGCACCATGACCTTTCGGTGACCGGCTATCGCGGATGGCGAAGGGGTTGTAGCTGATCCGACCGCTCGGGATGGACCAGTCCCCAACGGCATCGGACAGATCTTGCCTGGTGATTACCTCATGACCGTCACGGGTGATGGCGATGACAGCTGTCTCAATGATACGGCTGAATTGGCCGATGGATCCCCGCGAAGCCTCGAGCAGGAGTTGAGCCGTTTTGACCTCAGCAAAACCGGCCTTTATGCGAATGATACCTGCATCGACCAAAGCTTGGTCAAATCCATCTGCGAAGGCCCTGAATTCCGCGTGGTCCGTTTCCCACCTCAGCGGATTTATCCGGACGGGTGCGTCTAGGCGGTTTTTGAGGTCAGGACACGATTTGAACACCTGCTCTGAGGAATGCTTCCCGACGAACGCCAAGGCGCAATCGCCACTGTCGGCGATATCGAGCAGCTTGCCGGCGATGACAGGGCTGATGGTTGGCCGGCGCCCGGCTCTTTGAAACTCATCCAGAATGAGCAAACAAATCCCTCGATCGCGTATCGCTTGGCGTGCCCTGTTCCAACGCTTCTCCGGCGTAAGGTTGTCAGGCCGTCGCTCTCCCATCGCCCTCAGGATGTCAGTAGCAAGGGATCCGACGGTGCCGTCAGGATCAACCTTGGTGTAGATCACAGGGCAAGTTTTTCCAACGGACAGATATCTTTGGGTCACCTCCTGAACATGACCGGTGACTGCCGAGGTTTTCCCCATGAAGCTCTCGCCCAGAGCCGCAACAATAGGTTGAGGACAGCCAGCGGCGCGTAGATCATTGGCACCGCACCAGGCTTCGTTGAGGGCGTCCTTCAAATCCTGCTGTGGCGGGAAAGGCAGGTTGATGGATCGGACTGCCACGCGTCGCTTCGCGATCAATACGTGCTCTGGACTTGTAACGGTTTTGCGCCGGTCACCGATCTCACTATGCCACCCTGGCTTCGAATGCGAGCGGGCTGATGCCGCCCAGATACGAATGGCGG